>PMDS01000037.1 GCA_003155655.1 Melioribacter sp. | reverse complement strand
CCTCTAATGACAAATTCGGGTTAATTTTAAGGCGGTATTTTTTGCTTTTCCAACAACCTTTAAAACTAAAAGGAAGTATAATGGCATTTAGTTTATTACCTAGAGAATTCGAGTTTTTTGACATGTTTGATGACCTGGCTTCTCATTGTATTAAGGCTTCAAAGCAGTTTCAGGAAAATATGAATAAGTCGGTTTTTAAGGATGAAGATGTAAAAAAGATAAAAGAAATTGAACGTGCTGCTGACAGTGTGGTTTTTAACATTGTTGAAAAGCTGAACAAAACATTTATAACGCCAATTGATAGGGAAGATATTCATTCACTAGCTCATGAACTTGACAGTGTTATTGATTATATATTAAAAGTTTCTAACCACATGAAAGTCTATTGCATTACAGAGATCAATGCAAAATTTAGAGAGGAAGTTAAATTAATTGATAGATCGGTTGAAGCTCTTGCAAAAGCTATCAATGGTCTCCGCAACCTGAAAGAATCAAAAAAAGTTATGCGTTACTGTAACGAAATTAATTTAATTGAAGACGAAGGTGATCAGTTAAAAAATGAAGTAATGGCTGAACTTTTTGGGAACACTACAGATCCAATTTACATTATGAAATGGAAAGATATTTTTCAGACTTCAGAAAAGGTTTTAGATCAATGTGATGATGTTGGAAAAATTATAGAGTCAATTTTAGTTAAGCAGGGTTGAGCATGACAGTTTCGGTAATCTTTCTTGTTGGTCTCGCTCTTGCCTTTGATTTTCTGAATGGGTTTCATGACGCAGCAAATTCTGTTGCAACAATTGTTTCAACTCATGTTTTATCTCCACGTCATGCAGTTTTGTGGGCGGCATTCTTTAATTTTGTTGCTTTTTTAGTCTTTGGCCTTCACGTTGCAAGCACTATAGGAACAGGAATAGTTGATATAAAGATAATAGACTCCTCTATAATTTTCGCCGCTTTATGCAGTGCTTGCGCATGGAATATTATCACCTGGTATTTTGGACTTCCAACAAGTTCATCTCATGCGCTTATTGGTGGATTAATTGGCGCAGCTTTAGTAAAAGCAGGTCCATCGTCTTTGATTGCAAGCGGAATTATAAAAACAGTTCTCTTTTTAATAATTTCTCCAACTTTAGGATTGATTTTAGGAGTTGTAATTGGTGTTATTGTTTACCGTTTATTCAGCAAGAGTCATCCAATGAAAGTGGATCACATTTTTAGAAAAGGACAATTAATTTCTGCAGCGGCATATAGTTTAGGCCATGGAGGCAACGATGCACAAAAAACTATGGGAATAATTGCCGGACTTTTAGTAAGTGCAAAGTTAATCGATTCATTCTATATACCGTTTTGGGTGGTAATTTCATGTCAGGCAGCAATTGCGCTCGGAACAATGTCCGGCGGTTGGAAAATTGTAAAAACTATGGGGCAGAAAGTCGCCAAGTTAAGACCGGTAGATGGTTTTTGTGCAGAGTTTGGGGCTTCTATAACTCTTTTCATTTCCACTGCGCTTGGTGTACCTGTAAGTACAACACACACTATTACCGGTGCAATTGCGGGCGTTGGTTCTATAAGAGGACTAACTCATGTTAAATGGAACGTAGCGGGACAAATAGTTTGGGCCTGGATATTAACAATTCCACTATCTGCGTCAATCTCTGCATTAGCTTATTTGCTTACGAGAGTAATTTGAAAATTTAGGATTATAAAAATGAAGTTGGGAGAAATTAGCGAGCAGGAAGTTCTTCAGCTTGCACGTAATGCATATGAAAACGGCAAAGCGCAATTTGAAATTATCAAAGAGAAAACGGCTCTTCTTGTAATTGATATGCAGGAAGAATTTGTTAAACCTAATTGGGCCCCTTCATGGGTGCCTGAAGCAACGCGCCAGGTTCCTAAAATTAAAAAGCTGATTGAACATTGCAGATCGAATAACATTCCTGTTATTTACACTATATTCTCGAAGACTAATAATTATTATGACAGACCAACGAGCGGAAAGTTTATGCCAAACCGTTATCCAAATTTGCAGATTGATCAATCAGAATTTTATGATGGCGGCAAAGTATGGCATGAACTGGCTCCAATTAATGATGAAATCGTTATTCACAAACCTTCCTATGGCGCATTCTACGACACTCCGCTTGAGACAATTCTAAAGAATCTCAAAAAAGACACTGTAATTATTTGCGGCACGCTTACAAACTATTGCTGTGGTACAACAGCAAGGCAGGCTTATGAACGCGGTTTTTATGTTGTATTTGGAAGCGATATAACAGCAACTGATGACCCTGTAATGCAGGAACCGGAATTGAAAGTACTCAGAAAAGGTTTTGCCAGAGTAATGAAGTGTGATAAAATAATCAATCACCTATAAAAAAATTATTTTCCGGCTCAGTTTTTATCCAAATTTTTTTATCTGGTTTCGATATAAAAATGCTGCTTTGAATTAAATGGAAGTAGACATATCATTTTGAACACCATTTAATAGCATTCTTAACCATAACCCATGTAGTGCGTGAAATATCTGCCTCTGGATGTGCCCCTGTAAGGAAGACTTTTCCCGAACCATATTGAAATGATAAAAGTATTCTCTTATTTCCTTTAATTGTTCTACCGATCGTAGTGATGTTTGTACTGTCATTAAAAAGAAACATTGGCCCATGATCATAATAAGGTTCAATGACTTCAGCAAGGTTTAGAGAGATTGGATTTTCTTTTTGTACTATTACGATCCCGCATTTACTGTCTACATATGTAGGAGCAAAATCTTCAATAGGTCCATCTGCAGTACCCTGAAATAGATTTAGTCCATTAGTAGTAATATATTCCCGTGGTTCATTTGCCCAGCCTCTCCAAACAATTAAAGTTGCCGCAAAATAAGATCCGCCGCATATTCCCAAATATCCACCGCCCTGATGAACATAGTCTTTGATTTTAATCATTCCTGTGTTTGAAAGATATGATCCGTAAGTCCACATGTCTCCACCAGGCATTAGCAATAAGTTATAATGATTAAGAGAACCATTAACGATAGAATCCTTATTTATTACTGTATAATTACAACGCATTTCATTCAACATATTTATTGTGTTTGTTCTGCACACATCAAAAACTCCGTTATCCAGGTATACACCAACTTTAATCGGAACATTGTCATCGAGCTTATAATTTAGCTGATCGAAATCAGGAGCAGTTGCATCTTTCTTGCAGCCAAAGAGAAATATTATGAGCAGAGGTAAAATTTTAACAAATTGGTTTTTCATATGTATTCTCCAAAAATGATTTACTAAATGCCAAGTAAAGATTAATCCATATTATTAATACAGTTGAATGGGAGGATACCCTACCTTAATAAAAAATTTTTACAACAAAATGTTTGAATAAAAAAGAAATAAAATAATGCATTCATTAAAAGTATATCTGAAAACCGGATTTGGCATATAGTCTTAATCCGGTTACGTTAATAGGTACATTCACAATACTATTATCTTCAAACGGCTTTTTGTATATTTGTTTTTATAAGCAACAATTATATTTTCATAAACTATAGGTTTTTATTGTGCCAATAAAAATTAAATCTCCCTCAATAATTTCCGCAGCCGGAAATAAACCGAAAATTATAGAGGAGTATATCGGAAAAGTTAATTCGAATACAAACGCAGTGAGTATTGCAAAGATGAAAAGCCCATGCGGTTGGATTGAACCTGGGCAGAGACCCGCATTTGATGAATTCACTATTGTTTTAAAGGGGATGCTTAGAGTTACAACTGAAAATTCTACGGTTGATGTTAATTCCGGCCAAGCAATAATAGTAAACAAAGGTGAGTGGGTTCAATACAGTACTCCGGATGCAGACGGAGCGGAATATATTGCAGTATGCCTGCCTGCATTTTCGCCGGATATTGTTAATAGAGACAAGTGAGTTCTTCATGTAAGGTGAAACCGTCTTCCATTTTAATTGTTAAAAAAATTATATTAGTATAAAAAAGAGTGAGGTGTATCATCGCAAAGAATCAGAATGAAACTGTTGAGAAAATTGTATCTCTTGCAAAAAGAAGGGGATTTGTTTTTCAATCATCAGAGATTTACGGCGGGTTAAATGGCTGCTGGGATTATGGCCCACTAGGCGTTGAACTTCTGAAAAATGTTAAAGAAGAATGGTGGAAAGCGATGACTTACCGGGAAGATGTTGAAGGACTGGATGCGTCTATTCTTATGCATCCCCGTGTTTGGGAAGCGAGCGGGCACGTTGAAAATTTTACCGATCCAATGATTGACTGTAAGCAATGTAAAGCAAGATTCAGATTGGATACACTTACAGAGTTAATTTCTGATAAAAATAAGGAGAAAGCACTCAAAGAATTGGATGCATCAATTCTTGCGAAAGAAGGTTCACTCGATGATAAATTTACAACGGTTCTTGAAGATCAAAATCTGGCAACAAAACTGCTGGATCTTTTAGGATGCCCTCAATGCGGCAATAAAGGCACTTTCACACAGCCTCGCAAATTCAATTTGATGTTTAAAACTTTTTTGGGCCCGGTAGATGATTCGGCAAACATTATCTATTTACGGCCGGAAACCGCGCAGGGTATCTTTGTAAATTTTTTGAATGTTCTTAATTCGAGCCGCCAAAAACTTCCTTTTGGAATAGCACAAATTGGAAAAGCTTTCCGCAACGAGATAAACACAAAAAACTTTTTATTCCGCACACGGGAGTTTGAACAGATGGAAATGCAGTACTTCTGCAAACCGGGAACTGACAAGCAAAATTACGACGAGTGGAAAGAGAGAAGAATCAATTGGTTTAAATCATTAGGAATGACCCCAACAAAATTGCGTTTCCACGATCATCCAAAAGATAAGCTTGCTCATTATGCAAAAGAGGCTACTGATATAGAATATGAATTTCCATTTGGCTGGGGTGAAATAGAAGGAATACACAATAGAACGGATTTTGATTTAGGAAGACACCAGGAATATTCCGGTAAATCCCAGTTATATTTTGATGAACAGACAAAAGAAAAATTTATTCCATTTATAATAGAGACCTCTGCCGGCGCAAGCCGTTCCTTTATGGCATTTTTGGTTGATGCATACTATGAAGAAGAAGTAAACGGAGAAATGAGAAGTGTTTTAAGATTTCATCCAAAACTTGCACCTATTAAAGCGGCTATACTTCCTCTGGTTAATAAGGATGGTATGCCGGAGGTTGCGCGTAAAATTGAAGCAGATTTACGTCCATTCTTAAGAATATTCTATGATGATAAGGGAGCTGTTGGAAGACGCTATAGAAGAATGGATGAAGTCGGCACCCCGTTCTCTATTACTGTTGATACACAGACGCTTCAGGACGAAACAGTAACTGTACGCGAACGCGATTCAATGGAACAAGTGCGCATACAAATATCATCTTTGCTGACATACCTTTTGGAAAAACTAAGATAATCTAATTTGTGGAGGCGCACAGCAATGCATCTCCACACTAAATTATATCCTTCGTCGATTTAACTTTTCCTATTTTCCGTCGTATCATAGTATGGAAAAAGATATTACTCTATGCGAAACGAACCAAATATTGATCAATTAAATGAACTAATTGAAAGAGCAAAAATGGGCAACGTGAATGCCTTTACTTCAATTGTGAATATGCACCAGCAGTATGCTTATGCTGTAGCCTTTAAATTTTTATGCGATGAAGAAAATTCGAAAGATGTGGTTCAGGAAAGTTTTATCAGAATATGGAAACATATTGCAGACTATAATCAAAAATCAAAGTTCACAACATGGATGTACAAAATAGTTGTGAATTTATGCTATGACAAACTGCGCCGTATAAAAAGACAGAATCATATTATTGAATTGTCAATTGATAATTTGGACGTTCTGGCAAATGATGATAACCCGGAATTAAAATTATCAAACAAAGATATAGCTGGGCTCATAATTAAGATATCCGAATATCTTTCTGAAAAACAGAGAATAGTTTTTGTCCTAAGAGATCTTGAAGAGCTGTCCATCAATGAGGTTACTGAAATAACAGGCATGTCTGAATCATCTGTGAAAACAAATTTAATCTATGCAAGAAAAAAGATAAAAGAAAAACTAATTAGAATGGTGTAGGCATGAATTGCAAAGAAGCACAAAATACTTTATATGAAAAGAAACCGGAAGAATTAACGGCCGAAGAGAAAAAAAGAATTCTTGAACATATTGATAAATGCAGTGATTGCAAATTAATTGCGGAAAAAAATAAGGCAGTTGACAAAATATTAAATACTATAGTATCATTTAAACCTGCAATCACCAATCCGGACTTAATACTGGAAAACATTAAACAAAAAATTGAGCTTTTAGAAAGAGAAAAACAAAATAAAGCTGGGATAGTTAATAATATCATTAGTTATGTGGAAAGTCCCCGAATTAGATTCTCTCTAGCAGCTTTTCTGTTTCTAATTTTATCCGGTTATTTCATTCAGGAATTTTCTGCTGTAAGCAATATTATTGGGCTCGAGAAGAAATTCAACCGTATATCAGCGCAAAATTATCAGCGCTCTCAATTTATATCTCAAGACTTCGGTGCGTTTGGGCTCATATATAAGCTCTATAAATTTGTAAATAACGATTCAGATTTTGTAGAAATATCGAAGAATGTTGTTCTTATAAAAAAGGATCAACTTAAAGCTCTGTTCGCCTGTTATGAAAATCTCGATGAAGCGCAGAAACAAAGAATCAATGCGTTAAAAAAAGAACTATTCGGGAGTCAAAGTATCATTTCGAATCCAGGAGTATTTTCCGGTCAAAATATCACAATTGATAAATCGAAATATGAAACAGCTGTTAAAAAATTAAAAGCTGAAGGAGTGAAAAATGAAAAGTAAGATTGCTTTTAAAATAAGTCTATTTATGCTTGCAGCGATTCTAAATTTCTCCGGCTGCAATGAAGAGCATAAATCTACTACAAAAATTAATCGTGACGGCTCATGCGAAAAGACAATTGTTGTTAAAGCAGATTCATCATACATCCAAAATGGTTATTTCCCTGTACCGACAGATAAAAGCTGGGATCCAAAATGGGAAAAGACCGGAAAAGACAGTGAAAAGGTTTTTATTGTTCACAAAATATTTAACGACGTAAATGATCTCAATAATGAATTAAAAGATAAGAATAAAGCGTTGGTAAATGTAAAATTTGAGAAAAAGTTTCACTGGTTTTTTACCTATTATAATTATTCAGAAACATACAAAGAGTACAATGTTTTTAATAAAAAAACATTATCTGCATTTTTGACTGAAGAAGAATATAAAAAATATTTAGAAGGTGATACCACAAAAATATTAAGAGATAGACTCGATAGATATTTTATGGAAAATATTGTTAATTATTTCATTGACCAGTTGATTATTACTTTCGAAAAGCTGAATGATCCTGCGTTGCCGGCAAAGCTGCTCGATGAGAAAAGAGAGACACTAATTAATCTGGCCTTTTCAAATAAGTATAAAGACTTGGATAAAGCCGATAATATTTTGTCACTTATAAATGAAGTATTTAATTCAGTAAATGTTTATAAATTGAAAAGCGATGTTGAAAGAATTTCGAATGATATTAATCAAAAAATCAGCTCCAGAGAGATACGTTATAAATTTACAAACGAAATAATAATGCCGGGAATAATTTTAAATACAAACGCAGTTATACTTGAAGGGAACAAGGTGACTTGGAATATTCCTTCAGAAAGATTTCAGTATGCTGATTTTATAATGACTGTTGAATCAAGATCAACGAATGTATGGGCGATTATTCTAACTGCAGGACTTTGCCTTGCGATTGTTATTTTACTTCTACTGCCAAGATTAAAAAAAACGCAATTATGAAAAATCAATTAAAGAAAGGAACACTGGTTGTTCCTTTCTTTTTATTGTATACCAAACCATAAAAGCAAGTCTTTGTTAGCCAAATGATCCGGGTCTTTAGCAATGTAAATAGGAATTTCATATAGTTCGCCAAACAGCCAAAATTTTCTTCTGGAGTTTTGTTCAATATTAAAAGCAGAGCCTAGTGCATCGGGGTTAACCCTGAGTATTGTACCGGAATTCAAGACTCTCATAATATCTGCAAGAGGTGCTTCTCCGGCGTAGAATCTTATTAAAGCGATCAAACTTCCATTTGATACAACAAGAGATTCGTTTTGTGTGCGCTTTAATAGATCACGCATCAAATCATCAAGCGATTTTTTCCACCCGGAGTTTATCATTATTACAGAGTTTAAGTTATGAGCAATTATGTCCCCTCTTAAATAAGGAAGAGAATGCCAATCCGAATTATTCCAAAATTCATTTAGCAGCCCATCATTTTTTTCGTACCGGACTGAAGAAGTAAAATACTGTTCAAGAACATTATTATAATCTTCTGCATATTCACTTAAAGATATTAAACTTGCACGCAGGAGAATTAAACGAGTATAGTAATCACAAAAACCTTCTTTAAACCAATATAAAAGTAATTCGGGCTGCGAGAAATTAATTTTCTCTCCTAACCAGCTGTGAAATGTTTCGTGTGCAATGATCTGTTTTAGTTTAAAATCAATCGAACGGTCTGCCGAAAGAAATAGTGAAAGTGAATTAGAGTGGCTTTTACCGCATTGATTATTGTTAACGTTTAGCGGCAATACAATAACGAGAAAATATGGATAGTTATGATCATTCCAAAAATTTCTTTCTTCAATAGAGATGTCTCTAATTATATCACATAATTGATCCTCGGGAAATTTCCATCTGCCCCGTACTGCTGTATATATTTGGTCTTGGCCAATGAATCTTCGTTTAATAGTGAAATCACCTCCGGCAAAAGCAGAATGCAGGAATTTCCAAATGGGAGCTTTGAACTCCTGGAAGTTTTCATTAATCCCAAAACTATTTATAAAAGTCCAGTTATATGGTAGATGACTCCATGATAATCTAAAATTCACTTCTTCGCCGTTGTTCCAGATAGGGACTATAAAAAAGGTCTCCCCAAAAAAATGAAAATACTGCTTATTAATTATTGTCATCAGGTAGTTTTGTGCATCAAGATCGCCGTCTCTTATATCACAAACCTGGTAATAAATTTTTAAATCAGCATTTGGTACATGCTTTATTAATTTCATATCCGCATTATCAGTATCAAGAATATAACTATTTGGCGAAAGCACTTTTAAATATTTGATGCCATTAATATCATGGTTCCCGCTGAAATTGTTGGGCAGCATTATTTTTGTCTCCCCGGATTTATCGCCTTTAAATTCAAGAACAACAATTAAACGCATCTCGTTAAAATCATAAAAAGGCTCAATAGAATAAATAATATCAGATGGCTGTTGCGGCTTACAATAATAATCCTGATTGTGATTTGTGCAGGAATTAATTTCAGGGAATACGGATATTACTGTTGCAGTATTATCGGTTGTAGAAAAGAACAGAAATATTATTATAAAATATATATAATTAGAAAAGTAGCACTTCAATCTATATAAACCTCACAAATACCTCCCTATTATAACAAAAACCATTACTGATTTGAAATACATTTTTTTTTGCAGATGTAAAAAGTTAAATATAGTTAATAAGATGTTTTCTAAGCATAGTTAAGGTTATTCAGACCGGCTGGCTTCGAAATTGTATTAAAAACCAACTTTTAATATTTCTAATCGTCAAATAATTCGCAATAAATTTTCTATTTAGTTAATTTATAGCAGGCAAATCTTTAATCTGAATCTAATTAAAACCATTTTAGAAGGAGAGGAGTTAATGAAAAGGACTTTCTTATTGTTCTTTCTTTTGACAGGTTTTGTGCTTGTTAACGCACAAATTCCTAAAGTAGACTTTGTGCAGTATAAAATGGCAAATGGTATGAATATCATCCTTCATAAGGATAATTCAACACCAATAGTTGCTATTACGATGTTATTCCATGTGGGATCAAAAAATGAAGAAGCCAACAGAACCGGTTTCGCTCATTTCTTTGAACATTTAATGTTTGAAGGTTCCCAGTACATTGCAAGAGGTGAATATGATAAGCTCTCACAGGGTGCCGGTGGAACAAATAACGCAAATACTTCTCAAGACAGAACATTTTATTTCCAGGTTCTTCCATCTAACCAGCTTGAACTTGGATTATGGATGGAATCGGAACGTGTTCTGCATTTGAAGATAGACAGTGTTGGTGTTGAAACACAGCGTAAAGTTGTAAAAGAAGAAAGAAAACAGTCATATGACAATCGGCCGTACGGATCGATTTTCGAAGAAACTTTAAAAAGAGCCTTTAAAATTCATCCTTATAACTGGTTGCCAATCGGTTCAGCACAATATATCGACCAGGCAAAATTGGGCGAGTTCATAGACTTCTGGAAGCACTATTATGTGCCGCAGAACCTGACACTTTCTATTGCCGGAGATATTGATTTAGAAAAGACCAAAGAATTAGTCCAAAAATATTTTGGTGATATTCCCAAAGGTACGTTTGAAATCAAAAGACCAACCGTTGTTGAGCCGCCTCTTGGTGCTGAAATAAGAGATACAGTTTATGATAATATTCAACTTCCGTTAGTTCTTCAGGCATATAGGATCCCTGCTCAAGGAACGCCGGATGCTTATGCACTTGAAATGCTGGCAACAGTTTTAGCAAGCGGGCAAAGCTCAAGATTATATAAAGAGCTTGTTGATAAACAGCAGAAAGCGCTTCAGACAGGATCCTTTTCTTACGCTCTTGAAGACCCGGGTCTGTTTTTGATTTTTGGAGTTACTAATGTTGGTGTAAAAGCAAACGATCTGGAAGTATCTATGCAGTCAGAAATTGATAAAGTAAGGAAAGATTTGATAATAGAAAATGAATTTCAAAAACTAAAAAATCAACAAGAGAATGATTTTGTTAATTCAAAAAGTACTGACCTTGGCATAGCCGAGGCCCTGGCTAATTATTCAGTTTATTTTGGCGACGCTAATTTGATTAATACAGAATTGAACAGGTACATGAAAGTTACTAAGGAAGATATTAAACGTGTTGCTAGCAAATATCTTGTACCTGAGAACAGGGTTGTTCTTTACTATTTACCTAAATCTGCAAAGCCGACAAATAAAAAATAATGAACCCGCTCAAGGCATTTTATTCAGATAAAGGTAATGTGTACTGTTAGAATTGATATTCTTTCACTTGCAGAAAATTTGAAAAATATAATGGAGTAACTAAAATGAAAAAGTTCTTGTTTTTTTTGATGATCTTATTTGTCTCTATCTCGTTTGCACAATTAGATAGAAGCAAGCGTCCGGGACCCGGGCCGGCGCCTGAAATTAAACTTGGGAATTATGACTCATTCACTTTAAAAAATGGGCTTAAAGTCTTCGTTGTCGAAAATAAAAAACTGCCTAAAGTTGCAATGAGTTTAGTTATTGATAGAGATCCAATCCTGGAAGGTAAGAATTCTGGTTATGTTGATGCCGCAGGACAATTATTACGTACAGGCACAAAGACTTATACTAAAGAGAAACTGGATGAAGCAATTGATTTTATAGGCGCAACCGTAAATACATCTTCAACGGGTATATCGGCTTCTTCTCTTAAAAAACATTTCACAAAGTTACTGGGGATTGTAAGTGATATTGTTTTAAACCCGAATTTTACCCAGCCTGAACTTGACAAGATAGTAAAGCAGACTATTTCAGGATTAGCTGCTCAAAAAGAAGAACCCAATGGAATTGCAAATCGCGTTAAAGACGCCTTATTTTTTGGTAAAGATCATCCATACGGAGAAGTGACGACTGAAGAAACTGTTAAATCAATAACACTGGATATGTGTAAGAACTATTATGATACATATTTTCACCCTAACGTATCTTACATGGCTATTGTAGGTGATATTAATAAACAAGAAGCTCAGAAACTTGTCGAAAAATATTTCAATATCTGGAAATCTAAAGAAATTTCAAAGAACACTTATCCAGCGCCAAAAGCTCCAATTGTTAATAAAGTTGCATTGGTAAATAGGGCAAATTCCGTTCAATCTGTAATTAATGTCGGCTATCCGGTAGAATTAAAAAAGAATAGCGAAGATGTAATTAAAGCACAGTTATTAAATACTATTCTTGGAGGAGCTTTTAGTTCAAGAATTAATTCCAACTTGCGTGAAAAACATGGATACACATATGGCGCTGGTTCTTCTATTACTTCCGACCAGGTGATAGGTTCCTTCAACGTTAGCGGAAGTTTTAAAAATGTTGTAACAGACAGTTCAATTACGGAAATTATGAATGAGTTGAAAAAAATAAGGGCTGAAAAAGTATCGGATGTAGAATTGCAATCGACTAAAAATTACATGACCGGAAATTTTGCGCGCTCACTTGAAAATCCCCAAACGGTTGCCATGTTCGCTATTAATATTGCCAGATACGGGCTTCCCCAGGATTTTTATAAAAATTATTTAAAAAACTTAAATGCAATAACTGCTGATGAAATTTTAGCTGTTGCTAAAAAATATATTAAACCAAATAATACAATTATTCTTGTTGTTGGTAATGGTGAAGAGATAGCAAAAAACATTGCAAAATTTAGTGTTAGCGGGAAGGTAGACTATTATGACATTTATGGTGAAAAATATGACCCGAATGTAAAGAAGGTTCCGGAAGGAGTTACTGCAGAGCAAGTATTGAATAAGTATATTGATGTTATTGGCGGAAAAGAAAAACTTCTAAAAATAACAGATGAAACAATTGAGATGACTGGTTCTATTCAGGGAATGAATATTAAAGTTACACTTTCAAGAAAAGCCCCCAACAAATTTTATCAATTAGTGGATTTGGGAGGAGCTGGGCAGCAGAAAACTATTTTTGACGGTGTGAAGGGCGTTGTTAATTCAATGGGGCAGGAGCAAGAATTAAAAGGTGATGCACTTGAACAAATGAAAATTCAAGCAGCTCTAAATGCTTTTTTAGATTATTCTAAGATTGGTGTTAAAACAGAAGTCACCGGCATTGAGTCAATTAATAATAAAGATACTTATCAAGTTACTCTAACATCACTTTCAGGTAAGAAAAGCATGCAGTACTATGATATTATTTCAGGGCTGCTTATAAGACAGGTAAGTACAATGGAAACAGCACAGGGCAGCGTTACTTCAACACTTGATTTTGATGATTATAAAGATATTGAAGGAATAAAAATGGCTCATAAATGGAGCCAAAGTACTCAAATGGGGACTATCGAATTAAAACTCGAATCTTTGAAGTTAAACTCCGGTTTGGGAGATGCTTTATTTGAAGTAAAATAATAAAATGAATGAAATTTAATAAAGAGCCACCCATTTCAAATTGGGCGGCTTTTCTTTTTTCATTTACCGATATATTCTTGCCACTCACCGATTTTATTTTTTGATGAATATGGTAATTATATAGGTTTATAGCCCGGTTCTTCTTTTTTATGCAAAAATAGAAGTATTTATTAAGGTAATTTTTTGTTTTAGCCTGGAACTTTAATTAATTTGGAAACGACTAAAACAGTAAATGTTTCCATCGGAACTTTTATTATGGTGGAGTTGTTACTAAAAGAAAATGAAACCCGGTTAATGATGAACAATGAAATTGAAATAAAAAAGAGAATTACCCTTAAAGCTGAAGAAATGTTTAATAAATACGGCTGCACTAAGGTTACAATGGAAGAACTTGCTGAAAGTCTTGGCATAAGTAAAAAAACATTATATAAACATTTCGCAAATAAAGAACACGTTCTTAAAGAAATTATTTACTCGAATAAATGTGCCGTAGACTCCTTTATAGAAACATTGTTAGCAGATGATTCTATGGAGTTTATTGAAAAGCTGAAAAGGTTTATGAAATTTATTGCAAATCAAACTTCAAAAATGGATAGTCTGTTGATTACAGACTTGATGAAAAATCACCCCGATTTTTGGAATGATATTCAAGAATTTAGAAATAAAAAGGCTCATTCAAACCTGTCAACATTATTGCAGCAGGGAATAAAGAACGGAATTTTCAGAAAAGATATTCATGCCGATGTATTAGTACTTGGTTATGTGGGAGCGATTCATAACCTGATTACCCCGGAAACGTTAGCAGAACTTCCCATTTCTGCTAACCAGGTTTTTAAGGAGTTAATGAAAATATTATTTGAAGGAATTTTTACACCTGAAGGAAGAAAAAAATATAAAACATCAATTATAGTTAAAGATAATTATGGAGAAACTATTATATGATTAGACCAAAAATCAAACTTATGTTAATGATTACAATACCCATGCTGCTGGCAATTAACATTTTTGCGCAGGAAAAACTTGCCCTTACTGTTGACCAGGCTGTTGATCTTGGATTGCAAAATAGTAAAACCCTTCATTCATCTTTAATGAAGGTTAAAGGAGCAGACGCAAGAGTGAGTGAATTAAATGCCGCAAGACTACCTGCATTAAGACTTTCGGGTTATTACAGAAAGTTGAGCAGCGTGGATCCTTTTTCGGTAACTATACCCGGATTGCCCCCAATCGTTATTTCACCAAGTATTCTTGATAACTATTCTGCAACATTAACGCTTTCGCAGCCGCTCTTTATGGGGTTTAGGCTTAAGAGCAATGCGGATATTGCTGAATACTCTGCAGATGCAACTAATCAAGATTACAACAAAGATAGAAGTGAGTTGATGTTCAATATAAAAAATTCTTACTGGTCTTTATTCAAAGCATTTGAATTTAAGAAAGTAATGGATGAAACAGTTGACCAGATTAAAGCTCATGTTGAAGATGCTAAAAATTTATTAAAAGCCGGTATGATGACACAAAATGATGTTCTCAAGCTTGATGTTCAATTATCCAATACAATGTACCAGCAGGTAGATGCAGATAATGCAGTTAAGCTTGCAGCGGTTGCTTTGGATAATGTTCTTGGAATTTCATTGAACACCCAGATCGAAATTATCTCGGCCCCTAATATGGTTCCGAAAGAGTATGATTCTTTAAACAAACTTGTCGATCAAGCAGTCAAGTTACGCGCTGAAGTAAAATCTGCAGAATCGAGAGTAAAAGCTGGCGAAGCTGGCGTTACAATGGCGCAATCTTCATGGTATCCACAAATAAGTTTAGTTGCAGATTATTTGTATGCCCGGCCTAATTCAAGAATATTTCCAACAAGAGATCAGTTTGACGGAACATGGGACGCTGGTGTTAATGTCAGCCTAAATATATGGGATTGGCTTACTACTGCGCATCAAACGGAACAGGCTAAATCCCAGCTTTCACAGGCTGTGGATGCAGCTGGAATAATTAAGGATGGAATTACTCTTGAAGTAACTCAAAACTACTTGAGCTTTAATCAGTCAAAAAGAAAAATTGATATTTCGAAACTTGCTGTAGACCAGGCAGAGGAAAGCATGAAAGTAACAAGCGATAAATTTAAAAACGGTTTAGCACAGAGTTCTGATATTGTAGATTCTGAAACAGCCTTAATTAATGCCCGGACAAACTATACCAATTCAATAGTAGATTTTGAACTGGCAAAAGCAAAATTAGATAAATCAATCGGACAATAGAAAAAATATTTACTGGAGAATAATATTTATGAAAAACTGGAAAACGATAGTTGGAGTTGTAATAATTTTTGCAGTAATAGTTACAATTTTAATTATAAACAAAAAGAAAATGTCTGCCACTACATCGGGTGGAGTTAATGTTGCGTATTATGTAACGGCTGAACAAGTAACAAGAAAAAATTTAACAGCTAATTTCACTCTTACCGGAACAGTTAATGCTCTTAATGATGTCAATATTATGTCGGAGACATCCGGAAAGGTTACCGAAGTATTTGTAAACGTTGGCGATTATAAAAAAGCAGGATCTGTGCTCTTTCAGATCGATGATGAATTGAAGAAAGCTGCCTTCATGAGCGCAGAAGCAAATTATGAAAAAGCAAAAAAAGATTATGAACGCTTCCAGGATTTATACAAGCAAAAATCTGCTAGTGATTCTCAGTTAGATCAGGTAAAACTTGCCGCGTCAATGGCTGAAGCACAATACATTACAGCAAAAAGACAACTTGAAGACACAAAAATTAAAACACCAATTTCAGGTTACATTACATCGCGTAATCTTGATCTTGGATCAATGGTACAAGGGTCCCCGCAGGCTACACTTGTTGCAAACGTTGTTGATATTTCACGTGTAAAGGTAAAACTGAACATCTCTGAAAGTGATGCATTTCTTTTAAAGGCTGGAGACCCGGTTGGTGTTACTAGTGATGTATTGCCGGGTGTTACTTTTAATGGAAAAATTTCGTCAATAAGTGCAAAAGCTGATGAAGCTCATACATATCCCGTTGAAATAATAGTTGAGAATCAAAGTGCGCATCAGCTAAGGGCTGGAATGTTTGTACGTGTTGAGTTCAAAAGTTTAAAAAACGGTGATGCACTTGTTATTTCACGTGAAGCATTAATAGGCAGCATAAAAGACCCCAAAGTATATACTATAAACAATGGAATTGTAAACCTTAGAAATATTACAGTTGGAAACGAATCGGGTAAATGGATTCAGGTATTAGGTGGATTGTCTGAAGGTGAAACAATTGTTGTTAATGGTCAGAATAATTTAGTGGAAAATGCAAAAGTCGAGATTCTCAATAAATAATTAGGCTCGTATAACAAGTTACAAGGATTTTAAAAATGACAATTACAGAATTATCAATAAAAAGACCATCACTTATAATGGTGATATTTATAGCCCTCTTAACAGTTGGTTTATTCAGTTTTTTCAAACTGAAATATGAATTGCTTCCAAAATTCTCACCTCCTGTTTTGACTATTACAACTATTTATCCAGGTGCATCGCCCAGCGAGGTTGAAACCAACGTTACTAAGATTATCGAAGATGCTGTTTCAGGAATGGATAATGTCGATAACGTAATATCTACATCAATGGAAGGGGTTTCATTTATAACGATTCAATTACTCCAATCAGCAAACACTGATTTTGCACTTCAGGATGCACAAAGAAAAATCGGCGAAGTTGATATTAAACTACCAACTTCTGCCAAGACGCCAACTGTTTCAAAAATCTCGCTTGATGAAATCCCTGTTTTGCGGATGGGCGTTGGCGCAAATATAGATTCGCGGCAGTTATATCAATTTACAAAAGATAAAATACTTCCCTTTCTTTCACGCATACCGGGTGTTGGTCAAATTTCATTAACCGGCGGAGATGAAAGAGAAATTAAAGTAAATCTCGATTTACAAAAATTGAAAGCCGATGGATTATCAATTACGCAAGTTTTACAGGTTGTTCAGGCATCAAATCTTGATTTTCCAACAGGAAGCATTAAAGACGTTGATAAAGAATTTACTGTGCGGCTTGCAGGAAAACTTAGCTCTGTTGAAGATCTGAAAAATCTTCCTATAGCAGAATCCCGCCAAAACGGAGAAATAAAACTTTCAGATATAGCAGAAGTTGAGGATGGAACGAAAGAACCTACAAACGTAGTCAGGATTAACTTTCAGAACACTATTGGTATGATATTGATTAAGCAAACAGATGCAAATGCAGTTGAAGTTGCCGATAATGTAAAAAAAGAAATGAAGCGGATGGAAGACCAGTATTCTTCAATGAATCTTAAGTTCACAATCGCTGAAGATGGTTCTTTGTTTACAATTGACGCATCCAATGCGGTAAAAGAAGATCTGGCGATAGCAATTTTTTTGGTTGCACTTGTTATGTTGATGTTCTTGCATAGCGTTCGAAACTCACTTATAGTTATGATTGCAATCCCGGCTTCATTAATCTCAACATTTGCGGCAATATACGCTCTTGGATTTACTCTTAACCTTATGACCCTTCTTGGTCTTTCACTGGTTGTTGGTATTCTTGTGGATGACTCGATTGTGGTTTTGGAAAATATTTATCATTATCTCGAAAAGGGAGTTGAGAAAAAAACCGCTGCGTTAAAAGGCAGAAATGAAATCGGTTTTGCAGCTTTGGCTATAACAATGGTTGACGTCTCCGTATTTCTTCCGCTGGCGTTAATAGGCGGTATAATTGGAAATATTATGCGCCAATTCTCTATTGTAATTGTCGTTTCAACATTGTTGAGTTTATTTGTTTCATTCACTCTTACACCTTTTCTTGCATCACGTTTTGGAAAACTGGAGAGACTTACTGATAGAACCCTGCTTGGAAGATTTGCCCTCTGGTTCGAAAAAGAATTCAAAGCGTTTACAGAAAACTATATTAAGCTTTTAGGATGGAGTTTTAAAAATAGAGGAAAAGTAGCTTTAATTGCCCTTGCATTGTTTATCGCGGCATTTGCTTTAATACCAACAGGATTTATCGGATTTGAATTTATGACCCAGACCGACCGTGGAGAGTTTGCGGTGCAAATGGATTTGGAACCGGGTACATCAATTGAAGGAACAAATTTGATTTCTCTTGAAGTTGAAAAAGTTATCAGTAAATATCCTGAAGTTGAAAAAATATTCACAAATGCAGGTTCTTCAAGCGAAGGATTTATTGGGTTCTCATCTGCAAATTCTGCAGAAATAGACGTTGTACTTGTTCCTAAAAATAAACGTTCGCGTTCATCTGATGAGATTGGTAATTCAATCAAGCAGGATATTAATAAAATTCCCGGCGCTAAAGTTAGGGTAAACCCAATCGGACTTTTTGGAACTGCAAACTCGAGTCCAATTCAGTTACTAATCAGCGGGCCGAATTATGATGAGGCACTCAAAGTTGCAAAGCAAATAGCGGACTCCTTAAAAACTGTTCCAGGCTCTGCAGATGTGCGTTTATCTTCACAGGAAGGAAACCCTGAAACGCATATTGAAATTGACAGAAGAAAACTAGTGAGCTATGGTTTAACTCTTGCAGAAGTGGGTTCGGCTCTTCAAGTTGCATTTACAGGAAACGATGACGGCAAATTACGTGAAGGTGATACCGACTATGATATTAGAATAATGCTCGATCAAGCAGACCGGTCAAAAACCGATGAGTTGTTCAATATCTTTTTTATTAACAGGAAGGGGCAGCAGATTTATTTAAAGCAGTTTGCGAAAATTGTTCAGGCAACCGGTCCAACAAAACTAACACGTCAGGCAAGAAGCGCCTCAGTTACAATTTATTCCCAGGCTGTAAATCGTCCAAGTGGCAGCATTGCACAGGATATAATTAAAAAAATGAAAGCATATAATTTCCCGCCTGGTGTGACTTATTCATTCCAGGGAGATGTTAAACAGCAGAATGATTCGTTTGGAGATTTAGGACTAGCATTTCTTGCCGGATTACTATTTACATATTTGGTAATGGTTGCTCTTTATGATTCATTCGTTTACCCGTTTGTAATTCTGTTTTCAATACCGCTGGCAATGATTGGCGCACTGCTTGCGCTGGCATTAACTATGAAAGCTCTTAGCATTTTTAGTATCCTTGGAATAATTATGCTGATTGGTCTTGTTGCAAAGAATGCAATTTTGCTGGTAGATAGAACTAACTTTATGCGTGCACAGGGTGAAAGTGTTCATGATGCATTGATTGACGGCGTAAAGATGAGAATCAGGCCGATATTCATGACCACTTTAACAATGATTTTTGCTATGATGCCGATTGCTCTTTCAACAAGTTCTGGCTCTGAGTGGAAAAGCGGTCTTGCCTGGGGACTGATTGGAGGCTTAACTTCATCTTTATTCTTAACTTTGATTGTAGTGCCAGTTGTATATACCAAAGTTGAAGAATATCGTTTGCGTATCCCGGTATTATTTAAGAAAGTTAGCGAATTATTAAGATTCAAGAAGAAAAGTACAATACCCGACTCCGTCTCTAAAGATTTAGGACTGAGCAAGTAAATTTACTTGTTATTCATTAAAGCCGTTCCTTAAAATTGGGGACGGCTTTTCTTTTAATTGAAATATTTATTCTGATGAAAAAAAATATTGTTATTGTCTTTGATCTCGGAAATGTACTGCTCCCGTTTGATTACTCAATTATAATTAAAAAGCTTGATAAAATTGAAAAAGGACTTGGGAATAAATTTGCACGGTTATACGAAGATAATTATGAAATCCATCGGAACTTTGAAAGCGGTAAAATAAAAAAATCGGAATTTCTGGAAACTATGCTGGATTGGACTAGTCACAAATTGACAAAAGAACAATTCGGCCTGCTATTTTCAAGCATTTTTAAGCTTAACCAAGATGTAGCCTTGTTACTGCCAAAGCTTAAAAAGAATTATAAACTCTTTCTTCTCTCTAATACTAATATAATCCATCATGAATATGGCTGGAAAGATTATTCATTCCTGAAATATTTTGATAAACTGGTATTATCATATAAAGTTGGATCAAACAAACCAGAGAAAAAAATCTATAGAGCTGTCGAAAAGATTTCTAAACAGCCGTCATCAGGTCATTTATTTATAGATGATGTAAAGGAATATGTTGACGCCGCAAAAAATCTTGGCTGGGATGGAATACAATTCAAAAACTATATTCAGCTTGTTAGAGATTTAAAACGAAGAGCAATCATATTTTAAGTAAAATTAGTAAATGAATTATTTAAGATGTCCACATTTCTTCTTTTAATCTTTCCATATTTCTTTTTTTTCCATCTTTCCTTTTTTCCTTATTCAATCCATTTCTTCCAGATGTCCGGCTGGTAACCAAGAGTAACGTCTTTACCATTTCGCACAATGGGGGTTTTTAGAAGAAGTGAGTCACTCAGAAGCTCTTCTTCAATATTAAACACCATGAATTGGAGACTTCTTTTCTTGAACTGTTTGCCCTCCCGGTCAATCAGTTCATCTAAAGGAATCACTCGTATAATATTATCAAGTTCTCCTTTTGCAATGCCTTTTTCAGTTAAATCCCTGAAATGAAAAGGAATTCTTCTTTCCTTAAAAAATCTTTCAGCCTTTCGTGTATCACTGCAACCTTTTGTCCCGAATATTTGTATGTTCATATAAATTCCTCACGTCTGATGTTGGAAAACATTGTTTGAAGCTTTCAAAAATGATATTTTCCTTCAAAGCAATAATAAATAATTGGAAGAAAAATTATGCAGCATTTAAAAACATTTTTTTTACTTATCATTGGAACATTAATTATGGGCTGCAGCTCAGAGATAAAGCAGGATATGCAAAAAGATAACTTTAAATATGTGATAGAGCAATTTGCTGATTTGCGGATTCAAAGATATAAAATTCCGCAATTTGACCAGCTTTCATTGAAACAAAAAACCCTTGCATATTTTCTTTACCAGGCGGCATTGTCCGGCAGGGATATGTTTTATGATCAGAATTACAAACACAATCTATATATACGCCGAACCCTGGAAGGAATTGTAAAAACTTATACCGGAGACCGTAATACACCGGAGTTCGCAAAGTTTATGGTATATACAAAACGGGTTTGGTTTTCAAATGGTATTCATCATCATTATTCAAATAAAAAGATCATGCCCGAATTTTCAAAAGAATATTTTACGCAGCTTGTCAATAGCTCAGACGAATATGAACTGCCTCTGCAAAACCAGGAAAGGCAGGCAGATTTAATCAAAAAGCTTACTGCAATTCTTTTTGATCCCAAAATCGACGCAATGAAAGTTAACCAGAACCCTAAAAATGATCTGGTAAAATCATCTGCAGTAAATTTCTACGAGGGTATAACACAAAAGGAAGTAGAAGAGTTTTATAAAAAAATTACAAAGCCGGATGATCCGGAGCCGGTTTCGTACGGATTGAATTCAAAACTGCTGAGAGAAAAAGGTGAAATTTTTGAACGTCACTGGAAAACAAACAGCATGTATGCAGAAGCATTAAAGAAAATAGTATACTGGCTTAATAAAGCAGTAGATTTTGCAGAGAATGATCAGCAGAAAAAAGCACTACAGCTTTTGATTGAATATTATGAAACGGGAGACCTCAAAAAATGGGATGAGTATAATATTGCCTGGGTAAAAGATACAACTTCTATAATTGATGTAGTAAATGGTTTTGTAGAAACTTACAACGACCCATTAAGTTACCGGGGTTCCTATGAATCCTACGTTTCTATAAAAGATTGGGAAGCAACAAAGAGAATTAAAGCTATCAGTGATAATGCACAGTGGTTTGAAGACAATTCACCAATTATGCCTGAACATAGAAAGAAAAATGTAAAAGGCATAAGTGCAAGAGTTATTTCTGTAATTGTTGAATCGGGTGACGCTTCACCTTCGACGCCAATTGGAGTTAACCTGCCCAACTCAAATTGGATTAGAAAAGAGTATGGTTCAAAATCCGTCAACCTGGGTAATATAGTTTATTCATATAATAAAGCGGCGGAAACAAGCGGTGTGCTTGAAGAATTTGCTTATTCACCCGAAGAAATTGAACGTTCAAAAAGGTTCGGTAATCTTTCTGATGATCTCCATACAGATATGCATGAGGTAATTGGACACGCTTCAGGACAAATGAATCCGGGCGTTGCAGAGCCGCATACAACCTTGAAAAATTATTACTCCACTTTAGAAGAAGCACGGGCAGATCTTGTTGCATTGTACTATTTAATGGACCAGAAACTTATTGATATTGGAGTAATGCCCTCAACGGATGCCGGGAAAGCCTCATATGATAATTACATACGCAATGGACTGCTTGTACAGTTAGCTCGCGTTAAACTAGGTGAGAATATAGAAGAAGCTCACATGAGAAACCGCCAGCTTGTTTCTATGTGGGTATACGAAAAGGGGAAACCTAATAATGTAATTGAGAAAAAAGTGAAAGACGGAAAGACTTACTTTATTATTAACGACTACAATAAATTGAGAAATTTATTTGGTCAGCTGCTGAAAGAAATTCAAAGGATCAAGTCCGAAGGGGATTATAATGCCGGCAGAGACCTGGTTGAAAAATATGGTGTAAAGGTTGATCAAGAAATTCATAAAGAAATTTTGGAGCGTTATGCAAAGCTTAAAATTGCACCTTACGCAGGTTTTATAAATCCTAAATTGGTTCCTGTGATGAATGGAGACCAGGTTGTTGATGTAAAGGTTGAATATCCTGATGATTTTACAAAGCAAATGTTAGAGTATGCTAAAGAATATTCTTTTTTACCGACATATAATTAAAAGCATAATTTTTAAAATTGAAATGATAATTATAATTGAATATCCCCTTCCCTTTCGATGGAAGGGGATATTGGGGTAAACTAAATTGTGGCGGCTATTCTTCTAAAGTGATAACCATAAACTGTTAACGTCATTGCCAGAGAAAACTTTTTGGGATATTTGAAAAAACTATAAACCAAAGTTTTCCAGAAGTAGCGTTTTCCTTTTTCAAGAACGCCTATTAACCATAAAAGCCGTATGAAAGCTTTGATTTCCGTTAGTGTCAGTCTTTGTGATTTCCATACCGGAACTTCATATTCGTTCAAAAAAGATTTTATACGGCCGTAATATTCGCGTGGCGAATAAATTGTATGAATGATGTTTGAGTACCCTGCCATTAAATCCCGGTAATTCATTTTAGGAATAATGTTTGTGTAACCATCCATATTATTTCCGCCCCAATTTTCAAGCAAACGATTTTCTTCTTTCATCCTCGCAAAGAGATGTGTTCCTGTCGGTGCGTTAAGAAGTCCAACCATTGCAGAAACAATTCCGCTTTGTCGAATAAAACTTATTTGCCGGTCAAAAATATCTTTTGGATCATTATCAAATCCAATTATAAAACCGCCGGAGACAACCATTCCATGTCTTTGTAATTTCTTTATTGAATCAACAAGATCACGCTTTTGATTTTGAGATTTACCGCATTCAGCCAGGCTTGCTTCATTTGGGGTTTCTATTCCTACAAAAATACTTGTGACAGCAGCCTCTACCATTAAGCTTATCAACTCTTCATCATCAGCAAGATTGATAGAAACCTCAGTAATAAATTGGAATGGATATTTTTTCTTTTTCAACCAATCAATTAACGCAGGAAGAATTTCTTCTTTCAGTTTTCTTTTATTGCCGATGAAATTATCATCAACTATTGAAACACTGCCTCTGTAACCAAGTTTATATAGCCGGTCAAGTTCACCAAGAAACTGTTCTTTAGTTTTTGTTCTGGGTTTTCTTCCATTTAGCATCGTGATGCTGCAGAACTCACAGTCATAAGGGCAGCCGCGAGAATACTGGAGGCTCAGCGAGGCATATTTTTTTATCTCCAGTAGTTCCCACATTGGAATTGGTGTTAATTCAATATCCGGAAATTCATCTGTTGTGTACAATAACTTTGGCGTGCCTTTCTCCAAATCATTCAAAAATTGCGGGAGAGTAGTCTCTGCCTCATTGAGAATAAAATGATCAATTCCCAGAAAGTCCTGATGTTGAGTTGTAAAAAGTGGTCCGCCGGCAATAATTTTTACATTAAGTTTGTTGCAGCGCCTTATTATGTCTTTAATTGACTGAACATGGATATTCATTCCGCCTAAAAAAACATAATCTGCCCAAAGTATATCTTTATCTTTAAGCTTCGTAACATTCATATCAATTAATTTTTTCTCCCATTTTGTTGGAAGCATTGCAGCAACAGTGATTAAGCCCAGCGGCGGTTCAGCAGATTTTTTTGAGACAAATTTCAATGCATCTTTAAAACTCCAAAACGTAGAAGGTGTTTCCGGATATACTAATAATATTTTCATTTCTTTCTCGTGATTATATTCAAATTATTTTTATGACCGGAGCAATTATGAGAATTTATTTATAATGAATTTGTAAAAGAAATGTAAATGATTATTCAAATGTCTTTGAGATTAAATTCTATTAATAGATATTTGGATAGAACATTTTTAATTATAGAATGAAAAAAAGCCGCTCACAAGGATTGCTCGTCTCCGCTTTTGTGCTGGCTCAGCTTGCCTGGATGGGTTTGCTTGGGCTTTGGATTTATTGGTACGTTTCCAATTATTTAATCTTCAAACAGGTTGGAGACAGGCTTTCGCCGCGAATTGTAATTAACAGTCCAAACGTTTTCATATTTGTTAACGGAATAGTACTTATAGTGGCTATTGCTGTAGCGATCTTCTTTTTCTTCAGACATTTATCAATTCAACTGAAACTTACAAATCTTTATGATAATTTCATCGCTAATGTAACACATGAACTGAAATCTCCCCTTTCATCAATACAAATGTACCTGGAGACTCTTGATTTGAAAGATGTTCCAGCAGAAAAAAGGAAAGAATTTTTAGGTCTAATGATGAAAGACGCACAGCGTCTTAAAAAGAATGTTAATTCCATTTTGGAAGTAACAAGACTAGAGCAGAAAAATATTGCGCATAATTTTCAGGTTTATAATACCGGAACTGTCATTCCACAATTGATGAATGATTCGGTTGAACAATTCCGCATAAATAATTCATCAGTGAAATTTGAAGGAACAACTTCCGGTAAATGTGTTATTGATAAGGATGCCATGCAGATTGTTTTTGATAATCTGACAGACAATGCCATCAAGTATTCTACACAGCAAGTTGAGATTTTAGTGAAATTATATCAAACACGAAAACGAATCGTAATTGAATTTTACGATAAAGGAATTGGAATCGAATCTAAGAACCAGAAGAAAATTTTCAATAAATTTCAAAGAATCAATAATAATAATATTCCCAACGTTAAAGGAACGGGACTTGGTTTGTTTTGGGTAAAAGAAATTATCAAGTTTCATGGCGGAAAAATTTCTGTTGTTAGCGAAGGAAATGATAAGGGGTCTTGTTTTAGAGTTGAACTTCCGATTTATCAGACATCAAGAAAATTTTACATAAATTCTCTTCTAAGAAAAGCTGCTCGGAAAGAAAAAATAATGGAAACAACAGATGGAGATTAATCCTTACAAAGGGAAAAAGATTTTACTGGTAGAGGACGAAGAAACTCTGGCGGTAGGGCTCGAATACAACTTAATTGATGAAGGCTACAGCGTTGATTGGGCAAAAGACGGCCGGCAAGCTTTGGAACTATTTAATTCAAAAGATTATGATTTGATTCTTCTTGATATTATGCTGCCTTACTATACCGGATTTGAAATTGCCGAGAAAATAAGAGTTAAAACTCCACAGATGCCGATTTTAATGCTTACGGCAAGAACTTCAATAGAAGATAAAGTTAAAGGACTTGAGCTTGGCGCAGATGATTATTTAACTAAACCCTTTCATCTGCAGGAATTATTGCTAAGGATCAGGGGAATGTTGAAAAGAAAGATCTGGTACAAATCATCTTCCGAATTACAGCCCACGTATCGTTTTGGCAGGAATGTAATAAATTTTGAAAACTTGATCTGCAGCTCTGGGTCAAAAAAAATTGTGCTTACACAGCGTGAAGCAATGGTTCTAAAATACATGGTTGAAAAAAAAGGAGTCATTGTTTCTAGAAAGGAATTGCTTGAAAACGTATGGCACACAAACCCTGAAATTGAAACCAGAACAGTTGATATATTTATTGCACGGTTAAGAAAATATTTCGAAATTGATCCGGAACATCCTATCCATATTAAAAGTGTGCGCAGCGCTGGATATTTATTTACAGAAGAAAAATAAATAAAAGTTTCTTCCTCAAATGAAGGAATGGGTTTCTTAGTTTAATCCGCACATACCATTTGCACAACCCTCATAAGGCATGCCGCAGTTTCCATCCTGGCATGAGTGTCCGCTTTCAAAACTTGATGAACCGGTAGATGCGCTGAATGAGGAAAGAAGTTTTTTATAATTCTTTGACTGGCAGTCAGGGCAAACTACTTCTTCAAGATTCGCCGATGATTTATGCAGTACTTCAAATTTTTTATTGCAGTCGTTGCATTTATATTCAAAAATTGGCATGAATACCTCTGTATTTTATCTTGATTTATTTATTAATCACTTCTGTTTTAATTGTACCAATGTTTTCAATAGCAGCATCTATTTTATCCCCCGGCACCACACGGCTTACTCCTTCCGGCGTTCCAGTAAAAATCATGTCTCCTCTTTCAAGCTTTAATCTCGCAGAAATAAATTTAACAATTTCAACCGGAGAAAAAATCATATTCTTAATTGTCGAATTTTGTTTTGTAATTCCATTAACAGCCAGGCTAATTTTTTCATCATCTCTCAGGCTGTAATCATTCTTTAAAATTACGTCTGAAAGAACAGCGGCAGTGTCAAAACATTTTGCAAGAGTCCAGGGATCACCTTTAGCCTTAAATTCAAATTGCAGATCACGTAAAGTCATATCGAGTCCAACTGCATATCCATGAATTGCTTTTTCAGCGGTTTCATCATCAGCATCTTTAACGTCTTCTCCAATATATAGAACAAGTTCAACCTCATGCTGCAAATCTTTAGAATATGTAGGATGAACTACCTGTTCTCCTGAGAAAATAATATTTGAAGCCGGCTTTAAAAATATTATTGGAAACTCAGGCACCTCACCACCAAGTTCTTTTGCGTGCGCTGCATAGTTTCTGCCAACGCAGACCAATTTACCTATTGGAACACTTTCTTTACTGTATTTAAACTTTGCTTGTTTCATATTTATTAGATGTTAGTTTTTAAAAATGGTTTCTATGTTTTTTGTTCTTTTTTCTTTGCAGCAGGGAAAAGAATATTATTCAAAATTAATCTGTATCCGGGAGAATTTTTATGAAGACTTAGATCTGTTGGAGGATTTCCCACTGCGTGCTGGTAATCCTCGGGATCGTGCCCGCCATAAAAAGTAAATGTGCCGCGTCCGTAATTTCCATGTATATATTTTACCTGATCTGCACCTGCACGTTCTCCTAAAACCACAACTGAATTTTTAACTAATTTTTTTCTGAACATTGTAGTCTGTCCCATAAAGCCGTGTATAACATTAACATGGTCTTGAGTAAGCATAGTTGGAACAGGATCATACTTTGCAGAGAAATCAAATAAAGTAAAATAGTCGTTCTTAGGGTCTCCAATTTCTAGTTGCTGAATATCTAAGTCACTATATTCATAGATTAAAGGATTCATTTCCAACTTAAAATTCTCGAATGCAAAAGTCTGATTATAATTTAATTTATTTTGCGCGTCTAAATCCGGCGGATCGCCGTCATACATCCTGTCGCAGATGTCAACATCTTGCGCCGCAAGAGCAATATCAAAAGTATCTGTTGCTGAACACATGGCAAAGAAAAACCCGCCATTACCAACGTAGTTTTTAATTGTTTTCACTACAACCTTTTCCATATCAGAAACCTTTTTGAAGCCTAGTTTTTTTGCTTCCTTTTCGTATAATGTCTGCTGATCAATATACCACTGCGCCCCGCTAAAAGAGGCATAGAATTTTCCGTATTGTCCCGTAAAGTCTTCATGATGTGAATGAAGCCAGTCATATTTCTGAAGATCACCACGCAAAATTTCTTCCGCCCATATTTTATCGAAACTTACCTCAGCATATTCTAAAGCAAGAATTACCGCATCGTCCCAAGGCTGAAAACCAGGTGGTACATATACTGCAATCCTGGGCGCCTTTTCAAGCCTTACAACTTCCATATTTTGATCTTCACTCTGAACAAAAGAATAAATTTGAACCGCCTCTTGCTGTGATAGGGGTTGAAAGGCAACACCTTTCAGCCTGCATTTCATAGCCAGCTGTTCTGAATAATCGAACATGAAAGATCCACCACGGTAATTTAGAAGCCAGTCACCTGTTATCCCATCCTTTAAAGCATTAAATGTTATACCGTAAGCTTTAAGATGGTCTGTCTGCTGTAAATCCATGTAGATCAAAATTTTTGCCTGTGCAAAAACAAAATTTGCAGCAAGGATTATAATTACTAAAAGTTTATACATCTCATATCTTTCAATTAAACGAGAACAAAGTTATCATTGGTCTTCGTGATTATCAATTCAAAATATTATCTTGCAATTAATATTACAACAAATTGAACAAGAATAATGACTGAAAAACAAGCGAAACTTAAAATATGTTCAAATTGCGAGTATGAATTTAAAGATGTAAATAATTATTGCCCCAATTGCGGGCAGAAGAATCATGATTTAAATATTCCTCTGAAGCATTTGCTTGAAGAGGTAATTGAAAGTACGTTTCACCTGGATTCAAAAACTTTGCGCACCTTAAAAGTGCTGATATTCAAACCCGGCTATTTAAGTAAAGAGTTCAATGCCGGCAGAAGAGCAAATTATGTTATGCCGGTAAGATTATATGTAATGGTCAGTTTTATCTTTTTCTTTTTGCTGAGCACTTTTTCTTCAACCCATAAAAATGAAACAGATTTAAAAAATGATCTTAATCCGAATAAAAATAAAGTTAATTTCAGCATTAATTATGGGGGAATTTCTTCTAATGAGCTAGCAGGATTTAGTCTTGCACAAGTTGACTCGTTAATGAATGCGAGAGGCATTGCAAATACAAATTCGAATAAATATATATATCATCAGTTCTACAAAATTGCCAACAGCAGTTCTGCAGAATTTATGCATCTGCTAATGAAAAATATTTCATACATGATGTTTATTCTTATGCCTTTGTTTGGCCTGCTGATATTTATCTTTAACAGGAAATTCCTCACTTATTACATTGAAGGTGTAATCATCTCTGTTCATTTTCACAGCTTTACTTTTTTATTATCCACAATATTTCTTCTATTCAGTTATGCATTATCAAGAGAGTTATTTTTTTTTATGGGGATATTAATAATTCCTTTATATATGTATTTTATGTTTAAAAATATTTTTGAACAAAGGACTGGTTTAACGGCTTTTAAAACCTTAATCATCGGGATTCTATATTTAAGCTCACTTTGCTTTTTAATGTTCCTGACTGTTGTAATAAGCATGCTTATTATATAAAAAAAACCCCTCCTGAAATTGGAGAGGTTTTCTTTGCGGCAGCTTAATTTTTAGCTTTCTAATTATGTGCCGGCACTGTAATCATCCATGTATGCAACCTGTTCATCAGTCAGCTTATCAATTTTATAACCCATTGTCCGCAATTTTATTTGTGCTATTTCCTGATCCTGTTCTACGGGAATATCAAGAACCTGCGGCTCAACTTTCATTTTCTTTTTGTCGTAATTAACAAGACGTAACTGTGACATGAATTGATTAGCAAAAGACATATCCATTACTTCTGATGGGTGCCCTTCAGCAGCGGCTAGATTAACCAATCTTCCCTGTGCAAGCAAATAAATTTTTCTGCCGTTCTTCAAAGTATATTCTTCATTATTAGCGCGTACAGTTCTTTTGCCTTTACTGAATGCAGCCAGATGGTTTATGTTTATTTCACAGTCATAATGCCCGGTATTACAAATAATTGCGCCGTCCTTCATTGTTCTGAAATGCCTGTCAACGATAACATCTTTGATCCCGGTAGCTGTTATGAAAATATCGCCAATTTTTGCGGCGTCATCCATCTTCATAACAGTATGTCCCTCAAGAGTGGCTTTTAGAGCAGCAGTTGCTTTAACTTCTGTTACTATTACATTTGCCCCAAGTCCGGCAGCGCGCATTGCACATCCTTTTCCGCAATGTCCGTAACCGGCAACAACAAAATTTTTGCCTGCTAACAAAACCGAAGTAGCTCTTAAAATTCCATCTAGTGATGACTGCCCGGTTCCATAAACATTGTCAAAATCCCATTTTGTTTCCGCGTCATTAACTGCAATAACCGGATACAATAGTTTTTTTGCAGCAGACATAGCACGCAGGCGGTGAACACCTGTTGTTGTTTCTTCAGTTCCGCCAATAATATTTTCTATAAGCTGTGGGAATTTATTATGGACTGTAAAAATCAAATCTGCGCCATCATCCAATGTGAGATTTGGTTTCATTCTTAACGTTTGCTCTATTGACCAGTAGAAATCTTTTACGTTCTGTCCGTGCCAGGCATAAATTTCAATTCCGTTTTTTGCAAGTGCGGCAGCAATTTCATCCTGTGTAGACAGCGGATTGCACCCGCTCCAGCTAACCTGAGCACCGGCAATCTTTAAGGTCTCAATTAAAACTGCTGTTTCTTTTGTAACATGAAGACAGCCTGCAATTTTATAACCTTTTAACGGTTTAGTCTTGAAATATTTTTCTCGCAGAGCCATCATAACGGGCATACGCGATTCCGCCCATTCAATTTTCATTCTTCCATCTGCGGCTAATTTAAGGTCACTTACTTTATATTTACCTGCTTTATAATCCATATTAAAATCAATCTCCTTTTATTGAATGTATTTCTTAAATGTTGAAACTAAATCTAGTTTTTCCCACGTAAATTCTTTTTCATTTCTGCCGAAATGACCATAAGCAGTTGTCTTTTGGTAAATTGGTCTTCTAAGTTGAAGTCTTTCAATAATTCCACGCGGTGTAAGATCGACTTCCTTACGAATCATATCAGCAATTTTTTTATCTGAAATTTTTCCCGTTCCCTTAGTATCAACAAAAATTGAAACAGGCTGTGCAACACCAATTGCATAAGCTACCTGCACAAGACATTCACTTGCCAAGCCGGCAGCAACAACATTCTTTGCAATATGCCGTGCCGCATACGTAGCACTGCGGTCAACTTTTGAAGGATCTTTTCCTGAAAAAGCGCCGCCACCATGAGGCGCCCATCCGCCATAAGTATCAACAATAATTTTTCTGCCTGTCACGCCGCTATCGCCATGCGGACCGCCTATCTCAAATCTTCCGGTAGGATTTACAAAATATTTTGTTTTGCTGTCTAAATATTTTCCCGGGATAATTTTCTTAATTACATGCTCAATAACATCAGCCTTGATTTTTTTTTGACTGACATTAGCGTCGTGCTGTGTTGAAACAACTACAGCATCTACACGCAATGGTTTATTATTGTCATCATATTCAATAGTTACCTGAGATTTAGCATCAGGTCTAAGGTACGGCATTAATTTAGGATTCTTTTTTCGTATATCGGCAAGCCTTTTTACGAGTTTGTGCGCATAAACAATAGGCATAGGCATTAATTCCGGAGTCTGGTTGCATGCATAACCAAACATAAGCCCTTGATCGCCGGCTCCTCCTTTATCAACCCCCATTGCAATGTCAGGAGATTGTGAATGAATAGCATTAAGAATTCCACATGATTCGGAATCAAATTTATATTCTGCTTTTGTATAACCAATATTTCTAATTGTCGAGCGTACAACATCCTGCACATCAATGTATGCTGTTGTTGTAACTTCACCGCCAACAACCACAAGTCCGGTTGTAACAAAAGTTTCACAGGCAACGCGTGCTTTTGGATCCTTTGCAAAGATTGCATCTAAAATCCCATCTGAAATTGCATCACAAACTTTATCGGGATGCCCTTCCGAGACGGATTCTGAAGTGAAAAGATAAGACATATATTCCTCTGTATATATTTAATTAAATTCTATTTCTGATGAATCGCCGGTATTCAATTTTTTAAAATTGCTCTTTACAATTGCATGACTTCCAATTATTGAATCTTCTAAAATTACTCTCTGAATTTTTGCATTTGGACTTATAATAGAATTGCGGATTATCGAATCAGAAATTTCACATCCGTCGGAAATTGTAGCATATGGTCCTACTACGCAATTTTTCAAGACAGCAGATTCTGAAATAAAAACCGGATCGTTAATTATAATATTTTCAACTTTTCTATTAGTGCCGCGTTTTAACAACAAATACCGATTTGTAGTTAGAAGTGTTTCCGGCTTACCGCAGTCATACCATCCGTCAACTTGAAATGTTGAAAAATTTTCTCCCTTATCAATCATTATTTGCAGGGCATCTGTTAATTGGTACTCGCCATTTGTTTTTATTTCTTTTGCAAAGAGTTCATTAATAGATTCAACCAACAGTTTTGAATTTTTAATATAATATAAACCAACCAGAGCCAGCTTTGAAACCAGTTCTTTTGGTTTTTCAATCAGTTTGATAATTTTCCCATTCTCACAGACAGCCACTCCAAATCTTGATGGGTCGTCAACAGTTTTAACGCCAAGCGCATTTTCGCCTTTTGAAAAGACAGGTTTTAAATCAACATCAAAAATTGTATCACCAAGGATTATAAAAATTTCTTCATCGTTAAATGTTGGTGATGCAATATGAACTGCATGCCCAAGCCCAAGCATATCCTCTTGATTTACAAATTCAGCTTCAAGAGAAGGGTACTTTGAATGAACGAAATCAATAATTTTTTCGCCGAGGTAACCTGTAACAAAAGTTACTTTGGTAATTTTTTCATCAAGAAGTTTTTCAATGATGTAACCTAGCATTGGTTTACCGCCAACATTCAATAAAACTTTGGGAAGTGAATAGGTGTGAGGTTTTAATCTTGTGCCAAGTCCCGCAGCTGGTATTACAACTCTCAAAAATTTCCTTTTACTGTGAAATATTAAACCGCAATTTAATTAATAGGTATGCGTTTATCAAACATGCCGCATATAGAATTTATTTTAACATATTTCACAAAAAGCAGCTTATCTGCCGATTATATCCCTCTTGAATAATGTGAGACAAGGGGTGTAAAGCGTCTCAGATAGGATCAGAATTTTTGCCGGGCAGTTCTTCATTTTGCTGCAAAACATTATCAATTCGAATTATTCTTTCTTTCATTACTTTTAGCCTAATTTTTGATAAATTGAAAGTGAAAAAATGCAATCGAGGGCTAATGGGCAGAATATTTCAAAAATCGATTTGCATATTTAGAAATTATTATGGCGGACATGATTATATCACATTTTAAAATATACTTTCTGCTTTTATTGATTTTGGTTCCACAAATCATAAAACCACAACAGAAATCTGAAATTGATGTTTATAAAAGAACTGCTTTATCTCACATGCAAGCCGGGCGTTACGGTGAAGCAGTTGACCAATTAAATAAATACATCTCTGCAGACGCACAGGATCCGGAAGGATATAACTTAAGAGCAATCTGTTTTGAGAAAAGACAGCAGTATGAATATGCACGTCTTGATTACCGTCGCGCAGTTGCTCTTGAAACAAGAAATCCGAATAAAAAATCTGAGTACGAAAAAAATCTTCAGCACCTGCTGGATATTTGGTACCCGATCTTAAATAAAAAAATTGAAGGACACCTACGCGAGATTGCAATAAATCCCGCCTTACCGTTTAACTATCTGGAAATTGGCAAAACATATAAGCTGATGGAAATTTGGGATAAGGCTGAACAATGGTATGATGAATATTTAAAACGTGATGATAATGCTTCCCCCGATGAAATTATTAGATACTCGGAAGTGCTTGCTAAAACGGGAAGTCTTGTTAAAGGGGAGAAGATTTTAAAGAAATATACAGACAGGTATCCTCAAGATTGGCGTTTGTGGAGCCGCTATGGATATTTTACGTTATGGTTAGGTAAACATCAGATTGCAAAAAAAGCTTTTGAAACTTCCCTTGGCTTCAAGCCTTTTTTCAAAGAAGCACAAGATGGACTGGATATGGTTACGAACAAAGCATACATGACACAGGAAAATCCACGGGCATTTGAAAGGGAATATCCAATAGACCGTTACTATAGAGCACTTAGAAAAAATCCGAAAGATATTGAAACGAGATTCAAACTAGTTGATGAATTGATTACTGCAAACAGAATTGAGGAAGCTTATCAACAACTTCAAATAATTGGAGTAACACAATCGGAAGACCAGCGTTATAAAGATAAGTGGGCACACGTAACAGATTTTCGCACAAAAACTTATCAAGCACAATTAGACAGCGCAAAAGTTCATTTAATAATTAATCCCGGTGATAAAGATGCATTAAGGTTAATTGCCGAATATTATGAGTACCTTCAAGAATATGACAGTGCACGGGTTATTCTTGATAAATATTTTGAACGGTATCCAGATGAAAAGGATGAGCAGCTTAGATATAGATGGGCAAGAATTTCTGCCTGGAGCCGGGAATTTGATAAAGCAATTGAAATTACTGATAAACTTTTACTGGACAATCCGGATAGTTTTGACTACCAGCTTTTCCGCGCGCAGGTTTCGGTTTGGATAAACCGGGATATTGATCTGGCAAAAAAATATTTGGACAATGTTTTAAAAGAAAGACCAAATACAATTTCGGCGCTTGTCGCGATGGGTTCTATAAAATTAATAGAAAGAGATTTTGACGGAGCTCAGGACTACGAAAACAAGGCAAAGGATATTGACCCAACAAATGATGATGTAATAAAGCTTCAATCTAATATTGATTGGCAGAAAATGCGTGCCGACGAAGAAAAACTTTATGCAATTCTAGAACAAGGAAGGCAAAAAGTTATTGATAAAGACTGCGAAGGCGCTCTTCCATTTTATGAAGATTACATGTCGAAGGCAGAGCCAAATAATTTAATTGTTAAAGAGTACGGTGACGTACTTTTCTGTGCTCAGAATTATCCCAAAGCATTGGAATCATACAATCAGGTACTTAGTGCGGGTCCTAATTTTGATGCGCAGATGCAGCGTGCAAAACTTTATTTTACTATGGGAGATTCTTTAAATGCCTTACGTGAGTTTAAATTACTGGCCAAACAGGAACCAAAAGATTTTGATTCTAATCTTTATTTGGCAGATTCATACTCAAAAGTTGGAGAGCATGATTCTGCCCGCGTAATATACAGCAGCTTATTGGACGAATGGAAGCTCGATTCTACGCAGACAAAAATGGTTCAGCTTAGAAGGGGTTGGCTGCCTGTAACAGGATTAGCAGGAATAATTGAAACATTCCCGAATTTTATTGGAATTGCGCCAATGGGCGCCTACTATGCTGATAATATGAGTCTCAGATTGTCAACTCTTGGTGCGCGTTTAGAACTGGGATTGACATCCTATTTATCATTAGGTGTTACATTTTCCAAAACCTGGCTGAAGGCAGATTCTGCGTCACTTGACCAGAATGTTCTTAATCAAATGGGTACTTTCTCTGGAGATAGACGTTTTACAACGTTTAAATGGCATGTGTTTGTTCACCCGACAAAAAATTTGAATTTTGGTTTTGGACTTGGCTCAAGTAATTCACAAGGACTTTTTACACGTGATGAAAAAGAAGCATTCTTCCACTTTGAAAAGAAAGATACAATAGGTGTAAATCTTGTATATCAAAATTCTGATGCCGCGTTGATTCTTTATTCACCTTATCTTATGGATATGCGTCTTTATGCCCAATTATATAAGATTGACGGATATTACCAGCATAGGGATGGATTGCGCATAAGCGGCAGTTTCCAATATATTACTGCTGATGATAACAATGAAGGAAATGATTTAATGCTTCGAATTGGAAGATATTTTGCGAAGAACCTGCTTATTGGTTATGAATATGCTTTTGATAATTATAAAACCAAGTCTTCATTTTATTATTCACCGCGTAATTTCGAATCTCATAGTTTATGGCTGGACCAGGAAATTGAAAAGAAAGCACAATTGCGTGTTACACTTGGAGGTAAACTTGGTTTCATTCCCCACAATAGCTTAATTGTTCTTGAAGGACATCTTGAGGCTTTTTACCAGGTCTTGAAAAATTTGACGTTCAACGGGAAGGTAAGCATCGGCAGTACTTCGCGCGATCAACAAAGTTATAGATATTTCTCCGGACAGCTTTCTGCCTACTGGACAGTCTTTTAACCGGCTAATATTTTCAAATTTCTTCCCTAATAAATATTTCGTATGAAAAAAAATATTTTAATACTCGTACTAATAACTGCATCAAATCTTCTTGCTCAGGAAGTTAAATTCTTAGGTGAAGCAAAACCCGGCGGAATTTTAATAGGCAGAGGAGAAAATATTATTTCAGTTCAGCTTAACAAGATTAATATACAAGTTGATGAATCTGGAATATTTATTTTAGGATTTGATAGGGATGCTGAAGGCGCGTTTCAATTAATCATTAAATTCAAGAACAAGAAAGTTGTATCATATGATTATAATTTGGAAAAACGTGAGTATGAAGAACAAAGCTTGCATATTGCCGGAAAGTATGTAAACCCGCCTAGAAAGATGCTTCCCAAAATAATGAATGAACAAAAAGCAATGAAAGCAGCAAGGGCTGATGTTGGCAAATTAAAATCCGCTCTGTTTCTCTCCGGATTTGTTTACCCAATGGATAGTCTTGACGTCAGGGCAGTTTTTGGAAGCCAAAGAATCTTAAACGGAAAGAAAAGCAATATCCACAACGGTGTTGATTTCCATGCAGTTGTTGGAGATTCAGTTCATGCAATTTCAGACGGTATTGTTATACTGGCGGGTAATAATTTTTTCTATAATGGTAATTTTATTCTGCTGGATCACGGACTTGGGCTTACAAGCGTTTACCTGCACATGAGTAAATTACTGGTAAATAACGGTCAAAGAGTAAAAAAAGGTGAATTAATTGGTCTAGCTGGCGGAACCGGTAGAGCAACCGGACCGCATTTACATCTTGGTGTACAATGGTTTAATAAAAGAATTGATCCGATGAGCTTGTTCGAGATAAAATTCTAGAATTCTTGCAGAATTTTATTTAGTTCATCATACACGGGCACACCAATTTTTGTCAGCTTAGATTTACTTTGATGTCCATTTGCAATCAGAATGCAATCTGCGCCAATTTCAGTTGCAACATCATAATCGTGTTCAGTATCGCCGATAAGTAGTGTCTCACCTTTTTTATGCCCAAGCTCATTCATAAGTTTTTTACCCAGATCAACTTTGCTTGGGGCATAAATTGTATTCAGACCGTAAAGATGAGCGAAATATTTTGTGAGCCCGCAATGCTCAACAATCTCTTCCAGCGTATGCTGAGAATATGCCGAAAGAATTGATTGTCCTATTCCCAGCCTTGAAATCCTTTCAAGCAGTTCGGCAGAGCCGGGATAAATACCGTACTCAAGCTTTCTTTTTTCATATCCGGCAATCCATTCTTTCCCAACTTTTTCAAATGATACTTTTTCAAAATCAAAACCGGCGGCGGCATAGTAATTTTTTACGGGGAACTGAAAAATTTCGCTGTAGTGTTCGCGGGAAATTGTCTCAAGACCGTATTTAGCAAGTAATCCATTAATTAGCTCCACGCTAAAATTTACATCGTCAAAAAGGGTTCCGTTCCAATCCCAGATTATATGTTTATATTTTTCAAACATCGTGAAACAAATTTATAAGAAAATAATGATAACAAACAAAAAATATTTTTATTGTTGAATCCTTGATGTTCAATTAATAAGTTTCATGTAAGTGCATTTAATAAACGAATAAAACAGATAGTTATTCATTTTAATATAATGAAAGGAATTATGATGAAATCCTTAAAGTATTGGATGACTGCGGTTATCGTAATTTTTTCTTTTTTACAAATTTCAGCTCAACAGGCAGAAAAGAAAATTAAAAAAGAAATTATTCCCAATGCAGAAAGAATATTCGGGCTTGAGTTTACCGATGTGGAACGGGATTCAATGCAGGATGCTCTTAACGACCAGCTTACAAATTATGAGAATATCAGGAAAATAAAACTTGAGAATAGTACTCCGATGTCAGTACTTTTTAATCCTATCCCGGTTGGTTATAAATTTGATAAGAAACAAAGCCCTATTAGATTTAGCGATTATTCAAAAACTAAAATGCCGGCAAATATTAATGATCTTACATTCTATTCAATTGGCGAGCTGGCATACTTAATTAAAACAAGAGAAATTACTTCTACAAAACTCACACAGTTTTATATTGGAAGATTGAAGAAATATGGACCAAAACTTCATTCGGTAATTACAATTACAGAGAAACGCGCGTTAGAATCTGCAAAGAAAGCAGATGAAGAAATTTCAAAAGGAAAATACCGCGGGCTTCTTCACGGCATTCCTTATGGCGTAAAGGATTTACTTACAACAAAGGATTACAATACAACCTGGGGTGCAGCTCCATATAAAGATCAATTGATAAACGAGGACGCGACTGTAATTAAAAAGCTGGATGAAGCAGGAGCAGTTCTTTGTGCAAAGCTTTCGATGGGAGAACTGGCAATGGATGATGTCTGGTTTGGCGGGCTGACAAGAAATCCATGGGATACAACAAAAGGATCAAGCGGTTCATCGGCAGGCTCAGCTTCATCTGTTTCGGCAGGGTTGCTTCCTTTCGCTATTGGAACGGAAACATGGGGTTCTATAGTTTCCCCGTCCACAATTTGCGGCGTAACGGGTCTGCGCCCAACTTACGGACGCGTCAGCAGAACCGGCGCAATGACATTAAGCTGGTCGATGGATAAAATTGGTCCAATTTGCCGCAATGCAGAAGATCTTGCAATAGTTTTTAATGCCATCAATGGCGCTGATGGTAAAGATCAAACATTATATGATTCACCATTCAACTATAGCTCCCAGATTGGTTTTAAGAAACTAAAGATAGGATATGTGAAAAATGATTTTGCAAAAAAATATCCTTTCCATGATAATGATTCCCTTGCTTTGAAGAAAATGGCTGAACTTGGCGCTGAATTAATTCCAATAGACCTGCCAGACATTGCAACAAATGATATTGCAATTATACTTCTGGCAGAAGCAGGCGCTTCGTTTGATGAACTTACTCGTACTAATAAAGATGATATGCTTGCCCGTCAATTCAAAGGCGCATGGCCGAATATTTTCAGAGCCTCGCGTTTAATCCCAGCAGTGGAATATATAAATGCAAGCAGGATCAGATTCCTGCTTGTGCAGGAGATGTATAAGCTTATGCAGAAAATTGATGTTTATCTTGCACCTTCTTTGGAAGGAAATAACCTACTGCTCACAAATTTAACAAGTAACCCATGTGTTGTAGTACCTACAGGATTTGCAAAAGACGGAACACTTTCAAGCATTACCTTCATGGGGCGTTTGTTTGATGAGGGTAAAGTAATTTCTGTTGCAAAGAAGTTTCAGGAAGCAAATGGTTTTTATATAAAGCATCCGCAAGGTTTCAATTAAGTATTAGGTACAGGGAAAAAGATTTTTTAATTCTTTTTCCCTTGATAAAAGTTTAATTACCGGAGTATATATTCATATCTCTTTTTATTAGATTTTATTAGTCAATTCTTCACTCCATTAATAAACTTAAGAAAGGAGGTGTTGAATGCAAGTTCTCGGTTCCTACGGCAAAGCCCGCAATTACATTGAAAAACATTATGAAGAATCCGACGCGGCAAGAATTCACAGACGCAAATTAAATCCGGGACCAACAATCACAATTTCCCGCGAAACCGGCGTAGGTGCGGCAGCCATTTGTGAAAAGTTGATCGAGTATTTACGCAGATACGCGCTGCACGAATATGATGATTGGACTTATTTTGACCGTGAACTCATAGAAAAAGTTATGGAAGATCATCATCTGCCCGCGCATTTTAAAAAACTTTTATCGGAAGAAACTCCTCCCAAAATTGATGCATGGTTCGGAGAAATTCTCGGCATTACTCCTTCAAAAATTTCCTTGCTTCATAAAAAAAGGCATACAATTTTAAAATTAGCAGAATTCGGGAATGTTATTATTGTCGGGCAGGGCTCAAGCATTATTACCTCGCATTTGCCGACTTCATTTCATGTAAGATTGGTGGCGCCTTTAAGTTTTAGAATTGAAAATGCTGTGGAGCTTTATAATTTTGACAGGAAACAAACAACTGATTTTATTATTAAGGAAGATGAATCGCGAAAGGATTTCATTCATAAATATTTCCATAAGAATATTGAAGATCCCCTTCTCTACCATCTGGTAATAAATACCAGCTTTCTAAAATTTGAAGAGATAGCCGAAATGATAGGACAATGTATAATCAGAAAGTTTCCTGGTTTTTTTTCTTTACAATCCAATGAATTGGTAAACGAGTAATATTAGGATGAAGGATTCGCTGACCGGAACATTGATCTTAACATTGCTTTTTTTGCCGTTTGTTAACACAGATTTAGATATGCATCAGAAAAAGCAGAAGGAAATTAAAATGGATTTTAAAATTTTCAGCGCCTCTTTTAAGGAAGGGGAGTTAATCCCGGGCAAATATACCTGCGATGGCGAAAACGTTTCTCCGCCCCTTAATTGGACCAATCCGCCGGCAGCGGTAAAATCCTTTGCATTAATTGTTGATGATCCGGACGCTCCCATTGGGGATTGGGTTCATTGGATTGTATTTAACATCCCAAAGGATGTTAATGAGCTAAAGGAAAATGCGTCGTTAAAAAAACTTTTACCTCAAGGATCTGTTGAAGGATTGAATGATTTCAGAAAAAATAATTATGGCGGGCCATGTCCTCCGTCGGGAACACACAGATATTTTTTCAAATTTTATGCTCTTGATAATTTACTTTCATTAAAGGAAAGTACTACAAAAAAGCAATTGCTCGAAGCCATGAAAGGACATATTTTAGTTCAGGCATCTTTAATGGGTATATATAAGAGGAAAGGTTAAAAAGTTGTTCATCCTAATCCTTTCTAAAATGAAGGGTGTATTATAAAGCTTGTTCTAACAATTATCCCGGAACTTTATAGAGACTCGCAGCGAGCCGGGATATTATTCTTTAATTATTTTTTCTTCTCAATATTTATTATAAAAGGAATTAAAAGATGAAATCAAGAAAATATTTTATACTGATAATACAAATCCTATTTCTCTTCCTTTCTATTGATGTAACTGCTCAGCAGAATAAGCTGGCAAAAATTGATGAGTTTATAAATCAAGCAATGAAAGATTGGAAAATGCCCGGATTTGCAGCAGCAATTGTAAAAAATGATTCTGTGATATTTGTAAAAGGTTATGGAGTATGCGACATAAATAAAAACGATCCTGTTAATGAAAACACATTGTTTGTAATAGCTTCATGCAGCAAGGCTTTTACAACAGCATCATTAGCCCGGTTAGTTGACCAGGGAAAAATTCAATGGGATGATCCGGTAACTAAGTATCTTCCCGGTTTTCAAATGTATGATCCGTGGGTTACAAAGGAAATTACTATCAAGGATATAGTTTCACATAAAAGCGGTTTGGCAACTTTCAGCGGAGATTTTCTTTGGTTAAGCTCAAATTACAGCCGCGAGGAAGTAATTAAGCGAATACGCTATTTAAAACCCACATCAAGTTTCAGAAGTAAATACGGCTATCAAAATTTAATGTTTATTACTGCGGCTGAAATTATTAAAGCCGTAACCGATACAACGTGGGGAGATTATATACGAGCTCATATTTTAAATCCACTGGGAATGAAGCATACCGATACCAGTTATAAAATTTTTAACAATGATGAAAATGCGGCAAAAGCCCACTATCTAAAAAATGGTGTGATGAAAATTTATTCAAATACCCAGCAGGATAATGCATACGGAGCGCTTGGTATCAACTCAAGTGCAATAGAGATGGCTCAATGGATTCGCCTGCAGCTTGGTAAAGGTAAATATAATGGCGAAAGAATTTTTAGTGAAAGGCAGTCAAACGAAATGTGGTCGAATCAAACACCAATTGGAAACAATAATTATGGTTTAGGCTGGATGATTGGTTACAAAAACGGTAAAAAAATAATTTCTCATGGCGGCGGAATGCCGGGAATGATCTCAAATGTCACACTTATCCCTGAAGATAATTTTGGCTTTGTGCTGTTAAGCAATCTTGAAGTTGGTATGGTTAGCGCTGTGAACAGCTATATTATTGATATAATGACAAACGTTGAGCCAAAGGATTATGAAAAAATGATTCTTGAAGGTTTTGCAAAAAGGGAGGAGAGCCGTGAAAAGGAATTAAAAAGGCGCGAGGAAATTAGAATTAAGGATTCTAAACCGTCCCTGCCTCTGGAAAAATACTGCGGTATGTATGAAGATAAAATGTACGGACAGGCGGAAGTATCATTGAAAAACGGGAAATTATTCTTACAATTTATACACACGCCGACTTTTAAAGGCGAATTGAAGCATTATCAATTTGATCAGTTTTACATTGATTGGGAAGATGAATTCCTGACACGCGGATTTGTAAAATTTGAAATGGACTTTAAGGCGGATGTTAAAAAAATGACTTTTGAAGTCCCAAATTCGCCGGACTTTATTTTTACAGAGCTGCTGTTTGAGAAAGGTAAGTAGCGGAATGGGCCAATTCCGGCTTAAAATGGCAGTTTTTATTCATTCTGGAATAGAACAAATCATTATTAAGTCCGTCTGAATTGAAGATAAAACTAAAAAGAAGGGTGCGTCTTAAATGAAAAATCGAATCAATAAAACTTTATTTTTTGGGTTAATCTTTTTTATATCATTCACATTTTTGCCTGCCCAGCAAAAGTTTTATGTTAATCTTAACGACCGCTCGGATAATCTGTTTAAGGTTACTCTAATTCCGGAAAAACTTTCGGAAAAGAATAAAGTTTACCAGTTTGCATCTACCGCTCCAGGCACATATCAGACAATGGATATGGGTAAATATGTGAAATCATTCAAAGCATTTGATCAAAATGGAAATGAAATTAATACAAAACAAATTTCTACAAATCAGTGGCAGCTGGAAGAACCGGACAAAACTGTAAAAATAACTTATTCTATTTCAGATACATGGAACACACCTGTAAAAGAGAATCCTATTTATCAAATGTGCGGATCAAACATTGAAAAAGATAATGTCTTGATTAACGGGCAATGTGTATTTGGTTATTTTGAAGGTATGCAGAAAGTGCCGATAAAGATAAAGCTGGAATATCCAAACGACTGGCTGGTAGGTACGGCCATGGCACAGGATGCGAATGGTTTCTATGATGCAGTTGATTACGATTATGTTGTTGATTCTCCCATTCTGCTTGGACAGCTTACAAAGGCAGCTACAAAAATGGAAAACACAAATGTTGATGTTTATACGTATTCCAAAACAGGGAAAATAAATTCCGAACAGATGTTAATTCTATTGGATGATATACTCAGCGCCACCAGTCAGTTTACACAAGGTCTTCCGGTAGCTCGTTATACATTCCTTTTTCATTTTGAGAACATGACAATTGGCGCATGGGAGCATAATTATAGTTCGGAATATGTATTTAATGATGCCCCATTGGAAGACCAATATGTTAAAGAAATAAAATCAATTGCCGCTCATGAATTTTATCATATAGTTACTCCTTTAAATATTCATAGCGAACTGGTTGGTAATTTTAATTTTGCCAAACCTACAATGTCGCAGCATATCTGGTTCTATGAGGGGATAACAGAATGGGCTTCGCGGATGTTACAACTTCGCGATTATCTAATGACCCTTGATGAGTTTCTGAAGGATACAAGAAGCAAGCTGCTCACGAATGATAATTTTGACCCAAAAATTTCTTTAACTGATCTTTCTCTGCATTCAACCGAGATGCAGGATCAATATATAAATATTTATCACAAAGGCGCGATAGTAGGATATTTATTAGATATTCGCTTGCTGGAACTTTCCAACGGCAAAAAGGGATTACGGGAAGTTATTAACCAGCTTTATAAGGATTACGGCGCTAATAAAACATTCAGCGAGGCTGGATTTTTTGATGAATTTGTTAAACGTACCTATCCGGAAATTGCTGATTTCATTAACAGATATATCAAGGGTACCGAAAAACTTCCCGTTGAGGATTATTTTGCCAAACTTGGAATTGGGTATAAAGAATCTGCCGGTATCGATAGTACAAGATCCTCTCTGGGACTTGCAATAAGTTTGAAAGATAATTTCCTTGTTGTCAGCGCAGTAGAAAACTCCGCATCCGGGTTAAAACTTGCAGATAAAATTCTAAAGTTGAATGGAGACGATTTAAATTTGCAAAATGTACAAACAAAGGCGGCATTCGTCCAAACGCTTAAAGTGGGAGATTCTATCAAGTTGACAATTGAGCGGGATGATGAAGTTAAAGATGTCGTCGTTTTTATGCAGCCGAGACATATTAAACACCAGTTTAAGGTTATAGAAAACCCAACTGAACAGCAGCTAGCCTTACGTGAAGCATGGATGAAAAATTTATAGTTATAGCCTTTTTGCGGCTTGATTCTTAAATCAAAATCAAGCCGCAATTATTTCCTCTTTATTCAATAGAAATTTTACCGTAGATTTGCTAAAAGAGAAACAGTCCGGCCATGTTCATGATAAGGACAATTAGGTATTATTTATTTATTACGGCATTGTTATTACTATATTCTTGTTCCTCGTCAAATTCTGTTCATGATTCCACATTGAAGCAAACCAATGATGGAAAATATGACAGTGAGTTTCCATCCCGTAATGCATCAAAAGAGCTTGAAGAAATCAGCAATACTATACGCATGATTAACAGTATTGCTTTTTATGAAAGCTACATTTTCCCAGACGAAAGCAAGTTTAAAAAAGATCAAATTCATACGATCAATTTTGAAAAGGAAGCCGCACAAAAAGTGTATTATAATAATACGGCTTCGGGCACAGGCACAATAATTTTAAATGATAACGGACTTCTGGGCCTTATAACGGTTGCACACATAGTTTCATTTCCGGATACTGTAGTTTCATACTTTATTCACCCGGACGGAACATATTCTGAATATGTGCAGAGTGTGTCTGTTAAATCAAGGCAGACAAACTATGTTTCGGATTTTCCCGGTAACGGAGAGTTAGAAATTATTGCGCTGGATAAAGATAAAGATCTGGCTCTGCTGGGGAAACAATATCCATCAGATTTAACAATAATGATGCCCGTCTTTAATTATAAATGGGGATCTTCAGAGGAACTTGAATGGGGCGATTTCGTTTATGTCTTTGGTTTTCCAATGAATTTTAAAGTATTATCAAAAGGAATAGTTAGCAGTTTAAAAAAGGAAAATAACATTTTCTTGATTGATGCAGTGTTTAACAAGGGATGCAGCGGGGGAATTGTTCTAGCAATAAGAGATGGCGTACCTAATTTTGAGCTGGTTGGACTGGTCAAATCGGTACCTGCAGAATTTGAAAATTATATACGCCCTTTAACAAAGGAGCGTGATCTTGAATATAGCCCGTTACTGCCTTATAAAGGAGATGTGTATGTTGATAAAGAGCAGATATTGCGGATGGGAATTACAAAAGTAATTGGAATAGAAATAGTTAAAGATTTTTTGAAGGAGAATCAAGATTTACTTTTAAGACACGGGTTTTATTTCAAAGATTTATTTAATGTACCTAAAGAAATGCGCCTAATACAAACACACTAATGTATTGAATCTGCTGAATTAAAAATTCTAATTATACCAAAAAACATGATAATCAATATTATCTTTTATAAATTTTGTTATGAAACATCTTAAAATGGAGAATTAACATGAAAAACATCAAGATAATGCTTTTAATCCTATTTGTAGTAGGTTATACATCAGCACAGGAACATAATAAAGGCGCATTCATACAACCTAAAAGCGAATTCTGGGATGATGTTAAAAAAGGTATTGATGAATTCAACAAAAAAGATAAACCCGTTGGGAAAATCTTTAAAATGGATTTTACCGGGCTCAATCTTCCAAAATCAAAAGACGAATTTACATCGTATTGGCGTAACGATCCGCTCAACCAGGGCAATACCGGAACATGCTGGTCATTTTCAACAACTTCTTACCTGGAATCTGAAGCTTACAGGATTAATAAAGTAAAAGTTAAACTCTCTGAAATTTGGACAGTATACTGGGAGTACATTGAAAAAGCACGCCGTTTTGTTAAAGAACGGGGCAACTCGGCAATTGGTGAAGGTTCTGAAGCCAATGCAGTAACACGAATTTGGAAACAATACGGAATTGTACCGGAAGAAGTGTACAATGGTAAACTGCCGGGTCAAATACATCACGATCATAGCAAAATGTTTCAGGAAATAAATAATTACCTTACAGGAATTAAAAATTCAAATTCATGGAATGAAAATGAAGTTTTGGAAACCGTTAAATCAATTTTAAATCATTACCTTGGCGAACCACCGGCAAAGGTAACTGTTAACGGCAAAGAATATACGCCAAAAGAATATTTGCAGAGCGTTGTTAAACTTAATCCGGATGATTACATAGCAGTCATGTCATTGATGGAAAAACCGTATTACGAAAAAACCGAATATGAAGTGCCTGATAATTGGTGGCATAGCCAAGATTATTACAACGTTCCTTTGGATGTTTTTATGACAAGCGTGAAAAGTATAATTAGAAAAGGTTATACAATGGCAATTTTTGGCGATGTGTCTGAACCGGGAATAGAATCTCATGCCAAGGTGGCAATGGTTCCATCATTTGATATGCCTTCTGCATACATTGATGAATACGCAAGACAAATGCGTTTTACAAATGGTACTACTGGTGATGATCATGGAATTCATCTTGTAGGTTATTTAAGTAAAGACGGGAAGGACTGGTTTTTAATTAAAGATTCCGGGTCAGGCTCATTTAATACGGGTGATAAAGGATACTACTTTTTCCATGAAGATTATGTGAAACTAAAAATGCTGGGATTTATGGTTCATAAAGATGCTGTTGCCGAATTGCTTGCTAAGTTTCAAAAGTAAATTCGATTTATCGATTTTAGAATAACACAAGGCTATTTATATGTATGAATTTTTAACAGTTCAAATGCCAAAAAAGAAAAAAATTGCTCTTGTAGCGCACGATAATAAAAAACATGACCTTATTGAATGGGCTAAATATAACAAGGGCAATCTGGGCAACCACGAAATTTATGCAACAGGCACTACCGGAAAATTTATTGAGCAGGAATTAGGTCTAAAAGTATCACGTTTGCAGAGCGGTCCGCTTGGCGGTGACCTGCAAATTGGCGCTAAAATTTCAGAACATTTAATTGATGTTTTAATTTTTTTTTGGGATCCGTTGGAACCACAGCCGCACGACCCAGACGTGAAAGCTTTGCTTAGAATCGCAGTTGTTTGGAATATTCCAATTGCCTGCAACAGGGCCTCGGCGGATTTTATTTTTTCTTCTCCTTTAATGAAGGAAGAATATCCGCGTTTAGTTTTGGATTACAATAATTATCTTAACAGAACAATTTAAGAAAGGAAAATTCAATGAAAAGACCAAGTCAAGAAGAGTATAAACCCTATTATGGAAAGTATATTGATTTAGTACCGGAGGGTGATATTATAAAGATTTTAAAAAAGCAGATTAAGGATGTTGAAAAACTCTGCAAAGAAATTTCTCCCAAGAAATCATTATTCCGTTACATGCCTGAAAAATGGAGTATCCGTGAAGTAATTGGGCATATCATTGATACGGAAAGAGTAATGGCTTACAGGGCATTATCGATTGCACGTAAAGGGCAGAACAATCTACCGGGTTTTGACCAGGATGAATATATCCGCAGTTCCAACTTCAACGATATCAAACTAAAAGATATAGTTGATGAATTTTGTGCTGTACGGACTTCAAATATTTTTATGTTAAGTTCACTTTCTGAGGAAGCTACAGAGAGAGAAGGTATTGCCAATAATAATCCCGTTACTGTCCGGGCGCTGGCATATATAATGGCAGGACATGTAACTCATCATTTAAATGTAATTAAGGAAAAATACTTACAATAACTATGTCTTTACTGGTACTAGCATATCCTCAAATAGAAAAGAAAGATTTTGAATGGATCCAGTCATTCCGTGCAAAACATGACGGGCGTTATTATAACTTATTCAATCCTCATTTTACATCAGTCTTCCCTGTATTTGATGTAAGTGAAGCGGACTTCATTAAGCATGTTGAAATGATATCAAAGAAATTTAATGAATTTTATTTCGTGCTGCGGTGTGCACAGATAGTCAAAGATTCATTTAGTGATTATACAGATGTTCTTTTAATTCCTGAAGAAGGGCATAGGATTTTTGTAAAGCTCCATGATGCATTTTATACAAATTTGCTTGAGCCTCAACTTAGATTGGATATTCCGTTTATTCCGCACATGACAATAGCAAATAACCTGGATGCAGTAAAATGCAAAAAACTTGCAGATGAAATTAACTCAAAAAATATCGAAATAGTTGGTGCAGTTAACAAATTAGATATTGTTGTTTACGACAAAGTTTCCAGTAAAACAATCAAGGAAATTTACTTAAAAAAGTAAATTCTGTAAAAATTCCTTCTTGTTTTATAAGATAGAGGGAACAAGGCTGCTTGTTCTAACGACTAATAACAAGAAACTTGATTCAATCCATATTTTAGGTTATTATCCAAACAAGAATTTAGTGTGTGAAATGTGAACAGATTAAAGTTGTTTTTTTCAGTTATAGAGTGGGAAGCGGTACTTTGGCTAGTTGGATTAATCTATTTGTATTTTATTAATCCTTATCAAGTTCAAAGTTACACTCTGTGTCCTTTTCACAATCTTGGAATTACATTCTGCCCGGGTTGCGGTTTTGGAAGGTCAATTTCTTTCTTCTATTATGGAGATTTTATCAATTCCTTTAGATCGCATCCGCTTGGGATTGCAGGCTTTTTTATAATATTAATTCGAGTTATAAAACTTTCGATAAAAATGAATCATAACTTTCACAAAACAAAAGAGGTTCTATATGGCAAATGTTCTGGAGTTATTGCCTGAAATTATGGGTGAAGAGCAGATGTACATTTCCGGTCTGCTAAAAAACATGGATGATAAACAAGCCATGCAGTTTGCAAATGTTTACCGTACACGCAGAAAAGACCCACAGACAATTTTGCTTGTTACTTTGGTTGGCTTTTTGGGCATTTCAGGCATTCAAAGATTTATTACCGACCAGGTTGGTCTTGGTATTCTATATCTATTTACCTGTGGAATCTGCATGATTGGTACTATAATAGATCTGGTCAACTATAAAAAAATTGCATTTGAATATAACCAAAGACAGGCAAACCAAATTGCTGTAATGGCTAAAAGTTTGTAAAGTACAATTTTGTAGTAAATCTAGTTTTTGATTTATAAATCATTAGGGATTTATGCCCAGATTTAAAAATTTATAGACTGGTTTGATTTAACAATTTGATAAACTAGAGCATTCAAAAATTTATTTCTTTTAAAAATATTTATTTGTATGTTTGACACCATTCAGCTAATGCGGCCAATTTTGCAGCAGAGGCGTTAGGAGTCATGCATTTATTATTCTTAAGGAGTTGTTTTAATGGCAGAACGTGAAAATGGAACCGTAAAGTGGTTTAATGCTACAAAAGGTTACGGTTTTATCGAGCGAGCTCAAGGCGGAGATGTATTCGTTCATTTTTCTTCTATCCAGCAGGAAGGATACCGTGCACTTGAGAAAGGTCAACCAGTTGAATTCACTGTTGGTGATGGACCAAAGGGACCTCAAGCTCAAGAAGTGAAAGTTGTGAAATAATTTAATTATTATTTTGGCAACCAAAACCCCGCTCTGCGGGGCTTTTTATTTTAAATGTCTCAATAGAACTTTATTTATGAATTTTTCTTTATGGTTGTTATATCTATATTTAAAACAGGTTCATAATCTTTAGAAATAAATGAAGAAAAATACTCCATCCATATATTTTTTTCTGATCATACTATTTGCCGGCTTTTCTAATAAAGCGCAAAATTCCGATCTACTGTTCAGATATCATTCAGGCAGTTATAATTCTATGGGAGAAACTGGAATTGCAGCCTCTCAAAGTATTTCTTCATTTGACTTAAACCCAGCTACATTGATAAACCCAAGTTCAATAAATATTTCGTTTTCACAAAAAGTTAAATTTTATTCTTATGATTTAGACAGAATCAGCAGCACTGTTGGAGGAACAACTTTTGTATGGGATAAAACTCAATGGTCGTTTGAACACGGAGCGCTCACTTACCCGGTTACAGGAAATTTAATTGTTGGCGTTGGTGTTTTTCAGAAATTAAACCCCCAGTTAATTAACAAAAAAAGAGCAGTTACATTTAGTGATCTTTTTACACAAGAAACTTCCGGTAGTGTTTATGCCGCGGCCGGAACTATTTGTTATTCCTTCTCTAATTCATTTTCAGCCGGTCTTAATGTTTACAAATATTTTGGAACAATTACCAGCAGTGTAGTAGGAGATAACCATGGTAATGATGCTGATAAATGGGCTAACCTGGCAAGCAAATTGAGTGGCATAAATTTAAAACTGGGCTTATTACTTAAGCAGGAAAGTTGGACAGCCGGATTAACTGTCGAATCTCCGTTTAAAATGAATGTTGATGCGGCAAAACAAATTTCCGCAAACAGATTATATGAATATCTTTTCCCAAATTATGAAAGTACTGATTTGAATATGCCGTTTGTAATAGGAGCTGGGTTTTCATATAAAGAATCGGCAAATTGGCTTTTTGAAGCGGATTATGAATCACGCCAGTATAAATCTTCTGATGTTCAATTGAATCTTTATGAGTTTGGCGGCAAACCCGTATGGAATAATATCAATATTTTGAGAGCCGGAGTTCAATATACTACTAATGGGGATTACCAAATTCCATTTAGGGCCGGTTATGAATATGTGCCCCAATTATATTATTCAGGTAATTCAACCGGGCAGTCAAACACAGTTTCAAATTATGTTAATACAGATAGAAACATAAAACATATTTTAACACTTGGCACTTCGCTCAACATCAAAAAGCTCGTATTGGATCTGGCATTTGAATATTCTATTTTGAAATGGCACCAGGTATTAGTTGTGCCGCAAACAATAAACGATGATTATACCGATACAAATTTTTCATTTTCAGTGGGAATTGTCTATAAGATCTGAAAAAAATGCCACATATAATTTTTTCACGCATATGTTGAACTTTTTATTTAAATATTTGTTATAATGGATACAGATTTACAAAGCATTTTATTTAAAAATGAAGCAAACAAAAAGAAATATGATACAAACGTTTAAAGAGACTCTGACCGCACCTTTGGAAATCTCTTTACCTGCTTTAGGTTTTACCGCCTGCTGCTGTTGTTGCTGCTAATATTCCGCTAGCTTTTCATCTTAGATTATTTTTTTAACAATTATAAAAAACAACTATGAAAGCATTAATTAATAATAGTACTATGTTCAATGAATTTGCAGAAACCTTATTAGGTAAAAGACAGACACATTCATGCACTTCTTCGCTGAAAGCAGAGGCAATTGAATTCTTAAACGAACTAATTGACTTTCTTTTTCCCCATTTTTCAAGTAAAGTATATTATTCAAAAGAAGACATTCTTGCCAAGCTTCAATTGCTTGAAAGGAATTTAATCACTTTAATTAAAAACCTTAACGGTAATTTTACAGGCGATGAAGAAAATACGGCAAAAGAATTTATCGGCAGCCTTCCCAAAATCCATGATATGCTTTGGGAGGATGCAGAGGCAATTTACAAAGGAGACCCTGCCGCGGAAAGTATAGACGAGGTAATTCTTGCTTATCCCGGGTTTATTGCAATATTAATTTACAGAATCGCCCATGAACTTTATCAACTTCACCTGCCTATTATTCCAAGAATTTTAACAGAATATGCCCATGAAAAAACAGGCGTGGATATAAATCCCGGGGCGCAAATCGGCTCTCCGTTTTTTATTGATCATGGAACAGGTATTGTAATTGGCGAGACAAGCGTTATTGGCAAAAATGTAAAAATATACCAGGGTGTTACACTTGGAGCTCTTAGCGTTGATAAATCACTTGCCCAGATCAAGCGCCATCCAACAATTGAGGATGACGTTATAATTTATTCACAGGCTGTAATTCTTGGCGGCAGCACAGTTATTGGCAATAACAGTATTATCGGCGGTAACTCGTGGGTTACACAAAGCATTCCGCCTAACTCAATAGTATATCACAAGAGTGAAGTTAGAATAAGAACAAACCAGGAATTTGAAGACTCAATAGAATTTATAATTTAAAGGAGAAAAAAAATGAAAGCGCAAAATATATTAGAAACAATCGGCAACACACCTCACGTTAGAATCAATAAACTTTTTGGAAATAAACATGAGGTCTGGATAAAACTGGAAAAAGCAAATCCGGGCGGAAGCATCAAAGACAGAATTGGTCTTGCAATGATAGAAGATGCCGAGAAAAAAGGAATTTTAAAGCCGGGCAGTTTGATTGTTGAGCCGACATCGGGAAACACTGGAATTGGGTTGGCAATTGTTGCAGCTGTTAAAGGGTACAAACTATTATTGGTAATGCCGGAATCAATGTCTATTGAAAGAAGAAAGTTAATGTCGGCTTACGGAGCCACTTTTGAATTAACACCGCGCGAACAAGGAATGAAAGGCGCAATTGCAAAAGCAAATGAGATTGCATCAAACAATACAAATGCCTGGATTCCACAGCAATTTGAAAACCAGGCAAATGTTGATATTCATATTAAAACAACTGCTCAGGAAATTTTAAACGACTTTCCAAAAGGAATTGATTATGTAATTACCGGAGTTGGTACAGGCGGGCATATAACCGGTGTGGGAAAAGTATTGAAAGAAAAATTTCCTGCTACGAAAGTTTTTGCTGTTGAACCTGCGGCTTCGGCGGTATTATCGGGCGGTCAACCCGGACCACATCCCTTGCAGGGTTTAGGTGCAGGATTTATTCCAAAAATTATGCAAACCTCATTATTGGATGGAGTAATTACAGTAACTAAAGAAGAGTCATATGATTTTACACAGCGTGCAGCAAAAGAGGAGGGCTTGTTCATCGGTATCTCTTCCGGGGCAGCTCTTGCTGCAGTTTCAAAAAAATTAGGTGAGATAGAACCAGGAAAAAGTATTCTTACCTTTAATTATGATACAGGCGAGAGATACCTTTCGGTTGAAGGATTATTTTAATTATAGCTATAAGTACACTTCTTTTGTCTTAATCTTAATCATGATCTTAATCTTACTCTTATTTTTAGAGTAAGATTAGGATTAAGATTATGAGTAAGAGTATGATTAAGAGCAAGAAGAGTTAGTTTGTCTAATGTGAAAACATTTTACCGCTTATTTGAGGTTGTGTGAGTGGAGGGTCTGAAAATAAAATTGATCCAGTTTAGCATCAAGGATGTTAGCTCTGACGTGACTAAAAAACTTTTGTACCTATTCTTACACTACTTTTTTTCTTGCTCTTACTCTTATTCTTGCTCTTATTCTTAATCTTACTCTCGTTATTAGAGTAAGATTAAGATTACGAGTAAGGTTATGATTAAGAGTATGAGAAAGAAGTTTTGATTTGGTGGCAATTTGATAGCCACGAAAGATTTGTTATTTCCGTAAAATCTTTTCCATTGTCTTTCCTTTAGCTAACTCATCGATCAGCTTATCTAAAAAACGAATTTCGCGCATAGTTGGCTCTTTAATGTCCTCCACTCTTACTCCGCAAATTACACCCTTAATTAAAAATCGTGAAGAATTTGGGTGAGGGGCTTTTGCAAAGAAGGTCTCAAAGTCTGTCTTTTTTTCGAGTTGAGCTTCCAGCTCTTTCTGGTTATAACCGGTTAGCCAGCAGATAATTTCATCAACTTCTGCTTTTGTGCGTCCTTTTTTTTCACCTTTGGCTATATAATGCGGATAGACACTTGCAACGCTTGTTGTAAAAACCCGGTGTTTTTCTATTTTTGCATCATCCCGATATTTAGGTTAAAAATAAAACTTGAAAGTGTTTAACTATTAATTAATCAACTAAAATTTTGTTCAAGGAGTCTTTTATTATCTGCCATGCAAGTTCAACGTGTTTTTCATCAGTCCTTAAACCTGCGATAACCATTCTAATTGTGAACACACCGTTCAATTTAGTGTGTACAATAAAAACCTTGCCGGTTGCATTGACTTCATTAAGGAGCCGTTCATTAAGTTCATTGAGTTTTTTTTCATCGTTCCATCCGGAAGGTTTAGCACGAAAACATACTGTGCTAAACGGTACCGGGGCTAACCGTTCAAACATCGGATGTTCATCAATCCATTTGGCAAATAGTTGTCCCAGGCGTATGTGTTCTCTCAAACGTGCTTGAAGTCCTTCAATACCAAAGTAGCGCAAGACAAACCAGAATTTTATTGCGCGGAATCTTCTTCCAAGTTGAACCCCGTAATCCATATAATTTATTGCAACATCATCTACAGATGTCTTTAAGTATTCCGGAACAAGGCTGAAAGCCTGTTTCAAAATTTGCGGCTTGCGTATATAAAGAATACTAAAGTCTAATGGAACAAAAAGCCATTTATGCGGATTGACAACAAAAGAGTCAACTCCCTCCAAACCTTTAAAATATTTTTTCATTTCCGGAAGCATCGCAGTTACGCCTGCATATGCGCTATCTAAATGGAGCCATATATTTTCTTTTTCGCAGATGTCTGCAATTTCATTTACAGGATCTACTGCCGTAGATGAAGTTGTACCAATCGTAGCAACAGCACAAAAAGGGGTATAGCCCTTTGCTCTATCCTCTTTAATTGCCTTTTCAAGTTCGGATGGAATCATACTAAAGTTTTTATCACTTGCTATTCTTTTTATTCCCTCCATTCCTATTCCGAGAGTCAAACATGCCTTATCAATAGAAGAGTGGGCATGTTCTGTGCAGTACAAACGTAATTTTGGTAATCCGCATAATCCTTTGGTTCTAACATTCAAGCCTGCATTTTCTCTTGCTGCTGCTATACCGTGCAGGGTGCTTATAGATGCAGAATCGTATACAACTCCAAAAAATTCTTTAGGCAGACCTATTATATCGCGGAACCAATTAAGTACGGTTTCTTCAAGTTCTGTTGAAGCCGGGTTTGATTTCCAGACCATACCATTTGTATTGAAAGCCGCTGCAACAAGTTCTCCAAGAATTCCGGGACCACAGCCGCTCGAACTAAAATATGCCATAAAATTTGGATGCTGCCAGTGAGTTACACCGGGTGTTATGATTTTTTCAATATCTGGAATGATGTCATCCATTGACTGACTTGATTGAGGCGCTCTTTGTGGTAGTTTTGCTTTTATATCCCCTGGATTGATATCTGGAAGTACCGGAAGTGAGTCAATCCGCTCCAAATAATTTGCAGCCCAGTCAATCAATTCGTATCCATATTTAATGAATTCTTCTTTCGGCATGTCGCCAAGTTGATTTTTAGTTCCCATGTTTTTCATAAATTTATTTTACTTACCCAATCAGAAATCTTTTTCATTAATTCTATACGTTTATTTGAAAATGAATGACCGGATGCAAGTATATAATCCTGCATCCTTTCTGCGCCGGCTTTTTGCAAACTATTTATAAACGGCTTATGATGAATATCTACCGGTGAAGTTGAATCATACAAAGCGCCAATAATTAACAGATTTTTTTTATATAACACATTTGAATAGTTTAAAATGTTCCAGTCAATTTTATGCTCGATCATTTCATCTATTAATTTATCTGTAGAAGTGCCTTCGATAAAATCTGTTGTCTGCGATATTTTTTGTTCTGCCAGCTCTTTTACCTGCGGACTAGCTGCTATCATCTGCCCCATAAAGCCGACATTAAATGGCGCGATAACACAAATATTCTTAATGTCTTCAAACATGAGTGAATTATATAAAGCAGAAAAGCCACCCATGCTATAACCAATCAATATTATTTTGTTTCCATCAACATGAAATTTTTCTCTGCACGCGTCATCTTTTAAATATTCAATGGCAGCTTTACCGTCTTCAAGAATATTTTTCCACGAATATGCACCCTGGCTGCCCCAGGAACCACGGGGGTAAAATGTAAATACGTTTAAACCCTGTCTTTGAAGCATGTGTGCAATATCAAAATTCACTTCATTCCCGGGATGTCCATTTAAAAGCAGTACAGTTGGATTAGGTCCTTTGCTCTCGGTAATAAACATTGTGCCCAGAACTTTCTGTTTGTTGCTATAAAAAAGTAAGGGAACCAATGAAGGAGGGTAGTTAGGTTCTATTAATATTTGATCCTGGGTTACCGGGTCATATTTTAACATATATAATTTCCTTATCTTAATTACTTATTGAATAACGGCGTCAGCTTCAATTTCTACAACAAGGTCATCTGCAATTAGCTTGCTTATTTGTACCATTGAAGTAACCGGTTTTATATCTTCAAAATATTCTTTATGTGCCCGTGCAACTTCCTCCCATTGCTCTATATCAAGAACGTACATTCTTGTTCTAACAACGTCTTTAAGAGAAGCTCCCGCCTGTTCTAATGCTTTTTCAATTTTTTGAATTATGAACTTTGTTTGTTCATAATAATTATTGGGCTCTATTACTTTACTCCCGCCATCAACAGCAACTGTTCCTGAAACGAAAACCAGACTGCCGGTTTTTACAACCCTAGAAAAGCCAACGACAGATTCCCATTTAGCCCCTGTTGAAATATTTATTCTTGTGTTCATGCTTCTCCAAACTTATTAGCAAAAATAACAATTAAACTATCGTACAATAAAGCCAATTCACATTATTTCCAATTAGCAAACTCATTTCTTATCTTTGCAAAGCCCAACCAAAAACCCTTCCTAAAGGGAACGGCTTTTTAATTTGTGGCTTTCAATCATTATTCAAAAATATAAGTATAATATGAGATTAAGTAAATCTTTTGTACCTACGTTAAAGGAAGTACCTACTGAAGCTGTTATTCCAAGTCATATTTTAATGATTCGAGCGGGATTAGTCCGTCAGTTATCTGCCGGTATTTATTCGTGGCTTCCAATAGGATACAAAATCATTAGAAAGATAATGGATATAATCCGTGAGGAAATGAACGCGATTGGCGGGCAGGAATTTCATTTCCCGGCACTTAATCCTAAAGAAATTTGGGAACAGACCGGGCGCGTTGAAGCCTTTGGAGATATTCTTTTTCATATAAAAAACAGAGAATATGTATTGGCGCCAACTCATGAAGAGATCGTTGCCTACCATGCAAAAGGCTCTCTTGTTTCGTACAAAGATTTACCACAAATCTGGTATCAGATACAAACCAAATTTAGGAACGAACCGCGCCCCCGCAGCGGGGTTATACGCGGCAGACAATTTTTAATGAAAGACGCTTACACCCTGGACAGAGATTTTGCAGGATTGGACGTGGGTTATGCGCTTCATGAAAAAGCATACAAGACAATATTTAACAGGTGCGGATTAAAATATTTTGTTGTTGGCGCTTCAAGCGGTGCAATGGGAGGCAGCAAATCCGAAGAGTTTATGGTGAAAAGCGACGCCGGTGAAGATACTGTTGCCCACTGTGAAAAATGCGGTTATGCTGCTAATGCAGAAGTTGCTCAGTCTGTTGCAGAACCGGCAAAAAAACACACTGAAAGCAAGCAGCCTTATGAAATTTCGACCCCTGATGTAAAATCAATTGATGAACTATGTGCGTTTTTAAAAATACATGAACATGAAACCGCTAAATCTAGAATTTATATGCATGATGGGAAACCAATTTTGGTTTTAATGCTTGGCAACGATGAGGTAAATGAGACAAAGCTTGGTTCTGTACTCGGCGGGAATGTCCGATCTGCTCATCCTGAAGAGTTGAAAGAAATTACCGGCGCTGATGCAGGGTCAATTGGACCGATTGATTTTAAGCACAGAATTATTGCCGATAACCTGTTGAAAGACGGGAATAATTTATTCAGCGGTGCAAATAAAAATGATTACCACCTTGGCGGAATTGATTTAAAACGTGATTTACCAACGTTAGAATATTTTGATTTGCGGACTGCTGAAAACGGTGAAAAATGCATTCGCTGCGGTTCTACGTTAGAGGTCTTCAAAGCAATAGAACTTGGACATATTTTCAAGTTGGGTACAAAATATTCAGAAGCGCTTGGCGTTAATTATCTTGATGAAAACGGTAAAGAACATCCCATTGTAATGGGAAGTTATGGAATCGGTGTTGAAAGAATATTTGCATGCTTTATTGAGCAGAATTATGATTCTAAAGGAATTGTCTGGAAAGAACCGCTCAGTCCATTCGATATACACCTTATAGGGCTGAATATGAAAAATTCGGAGGTCGCAAAGACTTGCGAGAAAATTTACATAGATTTGATATCTGATGGTTATGAAGTTTTGTTTGATGACAGGAACGATGTAAGCGCAGGATTTAAATTCAATGATGCTGATTTGTTAGGAATGCCGGTCCAGGTGATTGTGGGTGAAAAAAATCTAAAAGACGGCAATGTTGAAATTAAAAATAGAAGAACCGGTGAGAAAAAGGTTATTGCATTAAACAGCATGATGGATCAACTTCAAGAGCCTTTTTAGCCCGGACTTGTTTACCGGGTCTTATTACAAAACCACTTCATTATGATATATGGGAATAAAACTTTATATCGTTTCCACACCAATCGGCAATTATGAAGATATTTCTCTACGCGCCTTAAAAATTCTTAAGGAAGTGGATTTTATTATCTGCGAGGAATTCAAAGAAGCCAAACGCCTGCTCGCTCATTTCCAGATACAAAAAGAATTGCATTCTCTCAACGAACACAATGAAGAAGAATCCTCAAAAGAATTATTTCAACTAATCGCAGGTGGAAAATCATCCGCATTAATTTCCGATTGCGGTACACCACTCTTTTCTGATCCGGGAAGCCTGCTTGTTCAAATGTGTATTGACGCAAAAATTGATGTAGTGCCAATTCCGGGCGCAAGCTCTATTCTGGCGGCGTTAGTAGGTTCCGGCTTCAATCTGGATAAATTTTATTATGCAGGTTGGCTTTCGCCTAAAAGCGATTTAAGAAAAAAAGAACTTCTTTGTTTGAAGAATATAAATGAATTAATCATCTTAATGGAAACCCCATACAGGCTTAAAGCCATTTTAACGGATATATCAAAGATTTTTTCGCCATCAGTTCCAATAGTGGTTGCTTTTAATCTGACTCTTGCGGAAGAAAAATTTTACAGGGGAAGCGCTGCTGAAATATTAAAAATTGTACTGGATAAAAATCTAAAGGGGGAATTTGTGATAGTTATTAATAATTTTAGACCTAAACATTAAGACAGAATTTATTATGAAGGAATTATAAATCCAAAGGTTTTCAATATACACTTTGTCCTCACCGAGAAAAGAGCCGGTAATTTTATAAATTATAAGATGAGGACGCGGCAGATTAAATTTAGGGGTGATCATGGCTGCATACCGCGCGTGTTAGATTAGATGGTCTCATCAATTAACTGACGATGCAGCTAAAGAATTTACACTGGAGAAAATATTTGTAGATTGGAAACCAGCAGTTAATTAGTATAATCTATCAAAAAATAGGGAAAGTCAAATGAAGACATTATTTCAAAAAGAAGCAGTTGATGAAATAGTAGAAAGAATCAACAAGCTTAAGCCTGAAACACAAAGGCTTTGGGGTAAAATGAGTGTTAACCAAATGCTTGCCCATTGTTCTGTGGGGATGAAAACAGCATCAGGCGAACTTTTTCTTAAATCAAGTTTTTTATTGAGACTAATTGGCGGGTTATTTAAATCGCAGACAACAAATAATAAACCAATCAGTAAAAGCAGTCCAACTCATCCGGGTTTTATTATTGGTGATACGGAAGGTTTTGAAAAGGAAAAGCAAACTTTGATCAGTCTCATTAATCAATTCCACAAGGGTGGGGAATCAAAATGTACTACCAATCCCCATGCCTTTTTTGGTAAATTAACACCAACCCAGTGGAGTTCGCAAATGTATAAGCACATTAATCATCATTTAACTCAATTTGGAGTCTAATTATTAAGGTTTTTCTGATTGCTTGAATAACAAAACGATTTTCTCTATTGTTGTAGTAGAACTAATCAAAAGTAAATTTGGTTTTGAATGAAAAGGAGCAAATTATGTTAATGGTTCAAGATGTTGACTTAACACCAAATCCACAAGCGCTTAAGTTTATTCTTAATGAAAAACTTTTAGATAAAGAAACAAGAAACTTTCAATCAAAAGAAGAAGCTGCTAATGATCCGTTGGCAAAAGGAATTTTTGATATACCCGGAGTTGTTTCTGTTTTCTACATGAATAAATTTATTACAATAGAAAAAGAGGCAAAAGTTGCATGGGGACAAATACAGCGTCCATTTGTAGAGTTTATTAAAACTTTCGATAAATCAACAATTCCCGCAGAAACTTCTACTTCACAGGTATCGGGCGAAGAAGAAACCGCACTTCTCAAAAAGATAAATGAAATTTTGGATCAGCGTGTTCGTCCCGCACTTGCCGGCGATGGCGGAGGTTTACAAGTTGCCGGATTAGAAGGCAATACTTTAAAAATCCGTTACCAGGGCGCTTGCGGAAGCTGCCCGAGCTCAATCCGGGGAACGCTGGTAGCAATTGAAAATCTTTTACGAAGGGAAATAAATCCGTCAATTGAAGTAATCTCGGCAGACTAAAAACATTTCATTTAAAACAAAAATCCTCCCGCTATACGGGAGGATTTTTGTTTAAGCAACACTTTTCTTTATTTGATTGTTGTTACCTTGCTTATATCGTCAATCTTAACAAACTTTTCTTGGAATTTGTAACTGCCGCTTGGGCTCTTTACAGTTTTTATGAATTTAACATTCACAACAGATGAACGATGCTTTGCTTTTGCTTTATCTGCAAATGATTGTTGTTTTGCCATTATTAACTCCTATGAATTTTGGTACCAAATCTAAGAAAAATCCCGCTAACCACAAAAACCAACTTTTAATGAATTTTATATTAAATCTGCGAATTTAGCTTCAATTACCTTTGCCAGATCCTCAGGTGTTAAGTTTATTTGCATTCCTCTCAATCCGGCACTAACATATATTTTTTCTTGAAGCTGGGCTGTTTCGTCAATAAAAGTCGGAAACAGCTTCTTCATTCCAATAGGTGAGCACCCGCCGCGGATATAACCCGTTAATGGCTGCAGCTCTTTTACCTTTATCATCTCAATTTTTTTGTTTGAGCTTGCAGAAGCTGCCTTTTTTAAATTGAGTTCAAAATTTCCCGGGACGACAAACACAAACAAATCATTTTTCTCATTTCTTGCTACAAGGGTCTTGAAAACAGTCTCGGGATCAGTACCAATTTTATGAGCAACAGAAACCGCGTCAATCTCTTCATCGTTGGATTTATATTCAAACGCTTTATGTATAATATTATGCGCTTCCAAAATTCTAATTGCGTTAGTCTTGCTCATATAACTAGAGAGATATCAGAAAGATCATCCAACTTTTGCCATGATCAAATCAGCTAATATTTTTCCGCTTTCTTTTAGTTCAAAATCTACGGGTTTAACTTTTGGCGCTTCAACTTCCTTTTTATCTTCTATTTTAATACCAAGCAGTTTTGCGCGTTCTTCATCTCTAGCTTTATGTTTTGCTTCGTCGTCGTCGCGCTCATTCTTACGCACGGTCTCATTCAACGAAAAATCTTTTTTGTCGTGATTTTCGTTAAACTCTTTTATATCCTCAAGCAGAAACTGGTATTCAAGATCGGTCTTGATTCTATCTTTATGCTTTTTCTCTAGCATTGGAATATATCTTGAAAGATCAGAAAATCTTTTAAACTGTGCCGATTGAATTTGATCCCATGGCAAAGAACTTGCCTGACCGCTTTCCCCAAATTCTTTCCCATTAAACTGAGAAGGGAAATCAATATCCGGTTTTACACCAAGATGCTGTGTGCTGCTGCCTGTTATACGGTAAAATTTTGCAATTGTTAATTTAAGCTGTCCTAATTTTTTATTGGCTCCCGGGATTGCATGGTTCAAATCAATCATGTTTTGAACGGTTCCTTTTCCATAAGAGTTAGAACCAAGAATTAAACCACGGCCATAGTCTTGAATTGCAGCAGCAAAAATCTCGGATGCCGAAGCGCTAAACCGATTAGTAATTACAGCTAATGGCCCCTCATACACTATTGAAGGATCCGGATCCTGGTCAACTTCGACCATATTGGCAGAATTTTTTACTTGAACTACAGGGCCGTCTTTAATAAATAAACCTGTAAGCTGAATGGCTTCCTGCAGGGAGCCGCCCCCATTATTTCTCAAATCGAGAATAACACCATCAACCTTTTGTTCTTTGAATTTATTTAATATATTTTTTACATCACGTGTAGTGCTTTTATAATCAGGTTTGCCTTTCTGCTGCCCTTCAAAATCAGTATAGAAAGAAGGAAGCTTTACAACACCAAGCTTAAAGTTTTTACCGTTTTCATCAACATTAAGTATTTCATCTTTTGCCGCCTGATCTTCCAGCTTAACTTCTTCACGTACAATTTTAATTTCTGTTGGCGGAGCGTTTTGACCATCCTTGGCTTTCATTATCTGAAGCCGGACAACAGTTCCCTTTTTGCCTCTGATAAGCTGTATGGCATCATCCAGTCTCCATCCAATTACATCCTCCATATCTCCATTATCGCCCTGAGCCACCCCAATAATTTTGTCTTCCTCATGAAGCAGACCGCTTTTGAATGCCGGACCTCCGGGTACAATATTCTGAACGACCGTGTAATCATTATCCTGTCTTAATGTGGCGCCAATTCCTTCAAGTGAAAGTTTCATCTGAATTGAAAAATTTTCGGATGCAGCAGGTGAGAAATAATCTGTGTGAGGATCATAAACATTTGTAAAAGAATTCATGAAAAGAGCAAAAACATCTTCCGATTCATACTGCAAAATTATTTTGTGATAATTATGATACCGCTTTGCCAAAAAGTCTATTGTATTTTTCCAATCTTTGCCGGATAATTTATAATTTAACGCGTCATTTTTTAAACGCAGTCTCCAAAGTTCATCAAGATCCTCCGGTTTATTTGACCAGGCAGCCTTTTCCCGGTCAGGCGAAAATGACTCATCAATTGAAAAATCAAATTTGCTTTTTAAAAGTGTGTCAATGTACTTAATTCTTTCACTAAGACGTTTTTTATAAACATTAAATATTTCATAGGCTGGTCCTAAATTCCCATCACGCAAAAAATCATCCATCATATGTCTGTACTTTTCAAAATTGTCCACGTCGGACTTTAGGAAATAAAGCTTGTTATTATCTAACGTTGTTAGATACTGGTCGTAAATAACAGACGAGAGCGAATCATTCAGTTTTTGTTTTTTATAGTGATAAAAGGAAAGGTATTGAACAATAACCTGGCACTCACGTTTGTATATTTCATCCGGGAAAATAACTTTATTTGAATCTATTGAATGATCTTTTAAAAGTACAGAATTCGGATCCTGCGCAAAGCAAGTCAGTGAAAATGTAAAAGCTAAAACAATAATTACTAATTTTCTCATTTGGGTCCCAATCATAAGTAGTTTAAAATCTCTTACACCAAAATACAAGTTTAGTTTCACAAAATTTTGGTAATTTGTAATCAACTTTCATATTATAATAGAACAAAAATGAATATCGAAAAGGTTCGTTTATACTGCCTGAAGAAGGAATTTGTTACGGAAAGTTTCCCTTTTAATGAGGTAACGCTTGTTTTTAAGGTTATGAATAAAATATTCTGCCTGGCAATTTTAACCCCTCCGCATTTAATCAATCTAAAATGTGACCCTGAATTAGCGGTTGAATTGCGTGAAAAATATGAAGCTGTTTCACCGGGCTATCATATGAATAAAACTCATTGGAACACTATTATGCTGGACGGAAGTATCCCGGATAAATTAATTAAAAGCTGGATTGATCACTCGTACGACTTAATTGTGAAAAGCATGCCTCAAAAAGACAGTAAAAAATTTAAGTAAATAAATTTTTTATAACCCAGGTTTATCCCTTATTCCACATATAAATAACGTTTTATTTTTTGTGTAGGAGTTTTCTCAAATGGTTCGCGCTGTTCAATTATTTTATTTATTCTAGAGAAAGTATTAACCCGCTCGTTGATCTGGATAAGAAGATCGGCAAGAATTTTATTTATTATTTCCCGTGTTTTAGGCTCGGAAAGTTTTTGAATTCTAAATTCTTGATCAATTTCCTCAAAGTTCAAATATATCTTGGCGTTTAATTGAGCCCCGCTTTTAATAACAAGGGATTCGGACACAAATGGAAATTCGTTTATTATTGATTCAACTTCTTCAGGATAAATATTTTTTCCATTAGAACCGATAATGACATTCTTGGATCTGCCTTTAATAAATAAATACCCATCCTTATCAATTACTCCAAGGTCACCGCTTTTAAACCAGCCGTCAGAAGTAAAAACATCATTTGTTTTTTCTGTGTCCTTATAATAACCCTTCATTACATTTGGTCCCTTAATAAGAACCTCACCCTCACCATTTTTAGGATCAGGATTATCAATTTTTACTTCCATCCATTTCATTGCTTTACCGGCAGAACGCAGTCGCACTCCTTCCGGATTAGAGCCTGTTACAAGCGGTGATGTTTCAGTTAATCCATAACCAATTGCATAAGGAAAGCCCGCCTCTTTCAAAAATCTTTCAACGTCGGCAGCTAATGCAGCCCCGCCAATACAAAACATCTGCAATTCCCCGCCAAAAGTATGCATAAGCTTTTTCCCGGCAATTTTGTGAAGACGCTTTCTTATTGTTGGAATTTTGTAAAGCCCGCGTACCAAAATTCTTTTATTAAATTCCGGCAGAATTTTGTTTCTGAATATTTTTTCAATTACTAGAGGAACAGCAATCATAACTGTTGGCTTCACTTTTAAAAGAGCAGGCAATAATGCCGAGGCAGTTGGAGGCTTATCAAGATAATAAACTGATGCACCTTTTATTATAGGAATAACAAGTCCCAGTGTTGATTCAATTGTATGAAAGAGCGGGAGAATTGACAACATTCTGGTATTTGAATCCATATGCACCATGTTTAGAGTTGATAAAGCATCTGAGACAACATTTTTATGAGTAAGCATTACGCCTTTCGAGTGTCCGGTTGTACCGCTTGTGTATAAAATTAATGCTGTATCATCTTCTTCCACTTCAGATGAAATTAATCCGACAAGTTTTAATGCAGCTTCTTTAATTTTTGCAAATTCTTTTTTCCCGCCGGCTATTACTTCTTTGAGAAAATCATTCTTTATATCAAGTGGAATAACCGAGAAGTCATCTAATAAAATTCTTGTCAATAACGAATCAACTTCAGCATCCTCAACCTTGCTAAAATATTTTGCCGATACAAACACAGCCTTGCTTTCAGAATGGCGCAGTATATGATGAACTTCAGTCGAATGAAATTCAGTCATAACCGGAACGGCAATAGCGCCAATGGTTGTAATAGCAAAGTAAGCAATTCCCCAGTTTGGTTGGTTCTCGCTAAGTATTGCAACCCTGTCGCCGGCAATAATTCCTTCGCTTTTCAAGAAATCAGAAATTGAATTTACTTTTATTTTAAATTCCCGGTAATTAATTTCTGGCTTATCAATAAATGATAATGCAGGCCTGTCGGAATATTCTTCTGCACTATTGTTAAGTACGTGAAGTAGTGTTTGTTTTTTTAGTTCTGTCATTGCTCTGCTCGTTTTTAACTGTCAAGTAAATTTATTTTTTTTGTCAATCATCAAACCGGATCTACATGAACAAATACTTTTTGAACCTCATCAATTTTCTCAAGAGTAAATCTTACCTCGTTGCCGATGTCGTGGGTCTTTGAAGTCGCGCTGTCGCGGTCAACTTCAATATGAATTTCTATATGAAATTTGTTGCCGACATAGTGTGAACGTAAATCATTAATTCCTTTCACCCCATTGATTTCCAAAGCAATTTTTTTTATGTTTTCGTCGAACTCCGGGTCAGCAGAGCGCCCCATTAAGTAATCCAGATTTTCGCGGGCAACCTCGTAACCGGTCTTAAAAATAAACATTGCAACCATAATTCCGGCAATACTGTCAATAGACTTCAAATTGAACGCAGCGCCTATAACACCAACCAGCGCAATTGATGAAGCTAAGACATCATTAATACTGTCTACTGATGCAGCGCGGATTGCAGGGCTTTTGAATATTCTTCCAATCTGTACCTGGTACCGGTTTAATGCTATCTTAATGATGATTGTAATTATTAATACAACATAAACGGCAGGAATTGTATCAATTGCCTGCGGCTGGATTAGACGTTTAACGGATTCCTCAATTATATTTATTCCAACAACAAAAGCAAAAACTGAAAGAATAAAAGCTGCAATTGGCTGTGCTGCGCTATGACCGAACTGATGTTTTGAATCCGGCTTTTCGTGTGAGATTTTAACAGCATATTTGATTCCAATTGAAGAAAGAATATCCGTAAGGGAATTTAATGCCTCGGAAATTACAGCAATAGAATTAGATAAATATCCAACAATAGCTTTAATTACAAAAAGAAAAATATTTATTACAAGCGCAACATCGGCTGCACGTTTTAGTCTATGAGGCATTTGTCAGTATCAATCTCCAAAATGAAGAATATCTAACTGCGCCCAGGTTTTGGATATTTTCATTTTTTTTCTTTTCATCTTTCAATCTTTCCTTCCTTACGATTTCTCTTCCCAGACTTGTGCAACAGTAACAATCATTTTAACAGCAGCTTCCATATCCTGAATAGCGACGTACTCTGTTATTGCATGAAAATTATGGCCTCCTGCAAATAGATTTGGAGTTGGCAATCCCATATAGCTTAAGCGGGAACCGTCTGTTCCGCCGCGTATTGCTGAATTAATTGGCTTAATACCAAGACGATTGAGAGCTTCTATTGCATAAGCTTCAACCTGGGGATGTTGATCAAGCACATATTTCATATTTCTATATTGTTCAAATACCTCAAAATCGAAAGTTGAGCCCGGAAATTGTTTCACTGTTTTCTTGCATAGATCATTCAGTAGCTCTTCATACTCGCTGAGCTTTCTTGCATCAAAATCCCGGATAATAAATTTGATAACAGTCTGAGTTTCATTTCCATTCACCTGTGTCGGATGAACGTACCCCTCACGTTTATCAGTAGTTTCCGGTGATAGATTTTTCTTTGGGAGACTTTCTAAAAAATGTGCAGCAATTTTTATTGCATTAACCATTTTTCCTTTTGCATAGCCGGGGTGAACGTTCTTTCCATTGAACTTGATTGTAACTGCATCGGCACTGAATGTTTCTGTTTCAACCTCGCCCCGGGTTGAGCCGTCAATTGTATATGCATATTGTGCGCCATATTTCTTTACATCAAATTTTTCTGTGCCACGGCCGACTTCCTCATCCGGAGTAAAGCAGATTCTGATAATTCCGTGTTTTACTTCGGGGTGTGTAATCAAGTAATTAACAGCATCCATAATTTCTGCGATGCCTGCTTTATCATCTGCGCCCAGCAATGTTGTTCCGTCGGTAGTAATAATATCAAATCCTATGAGGGATTTTAATTCGGGGTTGCCGGCAGCATCAATTACCTTTGTTGAATCCTTGGGTAGAACAATGTCCCCTCCCTGATAATTTTTATGAATCACCGGATTTACATTTGCTCCTGTTACAGCAGGGCTTGTATCAACGTGAGAAATAAATCCAATTACCGGAACATCTTTATTTGTATTTGAAGGAAGTGTTGCCATTACATATCCATACTGATCAAGTACGGCGTCATTCAAACCAATCTGCTTTAACTCATCTACAAGGGCTTTGCTAAGTTCTATTTGTTTCGGGTCACTTGGAAAAGTAGTTGAATCCTCATTCGATTGAGTATCATATTTTACGTATTTTAGGAAGCGTTCAACGCAAGTAAATTTGTAATTTGGTTCAAACATTTTTGCCTCATTTCATTTAAAATGATTATTTGTGTGGGAAAGTTAATAGAAATTTATAGTGAGTTTCAATGTTAAGCGGGCAGTTATTAGCTTTTGAATTTTAATGAATCTTACTCATAATCTTAATCTTACTCTTATACCAAGGAGTGTGTTATGAATATATCAGAACTTATCAGAAAAAAACGCGACGGGAGCGTTTTATCATTCGAAGAAATTAATTTTTTGATTACTGATTTTATACAAGGGAAAATTCCAGACTACCAGGTGGCTGCATTTTTAATGGCTGCATTTATAAAAGGATTAAACAAACAAGAGACCTCTGCTCTTACTAAATCGATGTTATACAGCGGTGAAGTGCTTGATTTATCCTCTATAGAAGGAGTTAAAATTGATAAGCATTCAACCGGCGGGGTAGGCGATAAAACCTCATTAATTCTCGCGCCAATTGTAGCGGCAGCAGGAATTAAAGTGCCAATGATAAGCGGACGCGGACTTGGACATACCGGCGGAACTCTTGATAAACTTGAATCAATTCCGGGATTCAGAACCGATCTTTATCTTGAAAGATATAAGTACGTTTTACAAAAATGCGGGGCAGTTCTTATCGGGCAGACTAAAGAAATTGCACCGGCTGATAAGTTAATTTACGCACTTAGAGATGTTACGGCAACTGTTGAATCAATTCCGCTTATTACAGCAAGCATAATGAGTAAAAAGCTGGCTGAGGGTATTGACGGACTTGTGCTTGATATAAAAACCGGATCGGGTGCTTTTATGCGCAAGACAAAAGACGCAAAAGAGCTTGCTCAATCTCTTATCAATACTGCTAAATCGTTTGATAAGAAAGTAATTGGGTTTATTACCGACATGAATCAGCCTCTTGGAAATTATATCGGCAACTGGCTGGAGATTTATGAGACAGTAAAAGTTTTACTTGGAGAGAAAGTAGATGACCTTCTAGAGGTTACACTTAATCTTTCCGGCGCTATGTTGTTTCTTGGCGGGAAAGCAAAAACAATCAAAGAGGGAATTAAAATATCTCAAGAAATGATTAATAACGGGAAGGCTTTTGAAAAGTTTCTTGAGATTGTTGAGCTGCAGTATGGAGATGTTACATTTATAAAGGACTTAGAGAAATATCCAAAATCGAACATTCAGGAGAAATTATTAGCAGAAAAGAACGGATATGTGCAGTTAATCGATAATTATGAAATTGGCATGGCGTCTCTTGAACTTGGTGCGGGAAGGCTTAGAATGGATGATACGATTGATCCAAAGGCAGGAATTATTTTCTATCCAAAGATTGGTAAAAGAGTTAAAAAAGGTGAAGTGATTGCAGAAATTTTTACTGATAAAGCAGAAAAAGTTGACGAGGTTAAAAATAAATTATTGAATGCAATTAAAATTTCCAGTCAGAAAGTTCCGCCAGTGAAAATGATAAAATCGATTTTGATGTAGATGAGACGCAACAAAAAATAATTAACATTTTATATGTTGGTTGTAGGGACAACTCGAGAGTTGTCCCAGAAAGTTGGAGTAAAAAAGTAATTTTTAAAAACAGGGACAGGTCGCGACCTGTCCCTACAAACCATGTGTTTGATTATTGTAAAAATTTAGTTAGGTTGAATATATATTGTACGGGTTCCATTCTTCCTTTTCTTGATGTGGCAAACTTTTAACAAATTAATAAATAAATATGAAAAAGTATTTGGCATCATTTATCGTATGCATTTGTATTACTATATCCATTCCTGCACAAAACAACAGTTCAAATAACAAAACCGTTAATGAAAGACTCTTGCTTCTTGAAGAAAAGCAGAAGAATGCTGAGCAAGAATTAGAAAAGACTAAAAAAGAATTAGAAGAAAAATACGAATTGAAGAAAGAGAATTTATTATATCAGAAGGACCAAGTTGCTTGGTGGCTTAATATTTTGGGAATAGTGGTAACGCTTTTCGGCGTAGGTGTACCAATTGGATTAGGAATTCTGGGCTTCAGATATGCTAAGCGAATTGATGATGAAGTTGAAAAATCCAAAAAACGGATAGATGATTTTATAAAACTTTATGAAAGCTATTTAAATATTCAGAAAGATTTGTTTGTTAAGGAAGTGATTGCCATTAAAGAAAAAGCAAGAGTTGATGCTAATGAGATAAATGATTTGAAAAAAACAGCTAAAGAAAACTTTTCAGAATTAATGAATTTACCTCGTGAAAAACCCACACCCGAAATAGCTGAAAAAGGCAAAGAGCTTGCCAAAAAGGTCATTGAAAATACAGCTTCAAGTGATATAGAGAAATCCATCGCACAAACAAGTGAATTATTTTATTCACATAAATATGCTGAAGTGATTAAGAGTTATGAAGAAATGCTGAAAAACAAATTTGTTCATTTAAATAAAGACCAATTATCAACGATTTATTTCCAATTAGGCTATTCTTTCAGTAAAGAAAAGAATAATAAAAGAGCTATTGAATATTATACAAACGCAATAGCTTTAGATTTATTCAATTACGCTGCGTATAATAATCGTGGTTATGCTTATTTTAAATTAGAAATGTATGAATTGGCAATAGCTGATTGTAATAAAATGATAGAACTTGAACCAAATGATGTTGATGCAAGAATAAATAAAACAGAAGCGCTGATATGTTCAAATAATTTAGAAGAAAGCATTATTTTATTAAACGAATTGAATAAACTAGAATCTAAGAATAAAGATAAATTTGGTTTGTATTTTTTAGAATTATTATATTCTATTTTGAATAATACAAACAGCAAAACAATAGAGGAATATTTTGAAAAGATAAAAACCATCGTAAATAATGATTCCTCGATAATAAACTGGTCTTTCGAAGAAATTAAGAGGGGGCTTAATTCTAGATATCATGAGAACACATTGCAGGAAAAGAAAGATTTTATTTTTGCATTAATTGATAAAATTGAAGCCTGGCGCAACAAAAAATAATTAATATTTTGTCGGTTGGTTGTAGGGACGGCTCGCGAGCCGTCCGAAATAATTAGGACAGGTCACGACCTGTCCCTACAAATATTGGGGAAATCTAATTTATGCTGCAACGAAAACGTAACAGATTAAAAGAATTTGATTATTCACAAACCGGTTATTACTTCATTACAATTTGTACAGATGGAATGATTGAATATTTCGGAAATATTCAAAACAGTGAGATGCAATTAAACACATACGGCAACATTGTATTAAATAAACTAAAAGAACTATCAAACAGGTATTCTTACACTGAATTGGATGAATTTGTTATAATGCCTAATCATGTTCATGTAATTATGATAATTGATAATTTTAGTGTTGGTGTAGGGACGGCTCTAGAGCCGTCCGATAATAAATTAAATGTAAACGGGACAGGTCGCGACCTGTCCCTACAAAAACAAATAAAGACTAAATCCTTATCGGAATTAATTGGTGTTTTCAAAACTACATCTTCAAAAGAAATACATCAAATGGGATTAATAAATTTTAAGTGGCAGCGTTCTTTTTATGACAGGGTTGTACGTAATGAAAAGGAATTATATCAAATAAGGAAATATATCCGGCAGAATCCGCTAAAATGGGAAATTGAGAAAGACCTTGATAATTTGGATATATAAAATGATTTGAGGAATGAATATTTACGGGGATAGATACAAATATAAAGAGGACAAGTCTCGACTTGTCCCTACAAATACTATTTAATTACATAACTACACGTTGAAGAAGCTGTTACTGCTGCAGACGGATCGGTTTTTAGATCATGCGCTTCTGCCTTAAGAGTATCATTAACAAATATTTGTAACTCGATTGATGCTGATGATGCCTGACCTATCGGACTATAAATACCCTGACATGTAGCACTTAAATTTGCTGTTTGACCAACAGTCATACTCTGTGTAAGGTCAAGAGTCATTAATTGAACTTGAATTGTTCCCCCGGTTTGATCTGTATATGAGATTAAAGGACTTGGTGAATTTGTAGAACTTATCATAGTGGCAACGTAATGAACATTTTTATTGCTGTTTGTTACAGCGGGAGTATTAATACCATCTTTCAACTGACAAGAATACAGCAATAAAATAAGCCAGAAAGTCAGTAGATTAAATAAATATTTTATTCCTTTGTTCATAATTTCTTTAATTGTCTTTAACCTTCTTTTCCTCTTTACTTTCACTTTTCTTATCAGGAGCTTTTTGTACCTGTTTTGGAACAAGCACATTCTTTTTTATGTCCTGCTGATGATTTTCGACTCTTTTTCTTTCAGAGTCGGGAAGTGTTATCCTGTGTAAGCTGGATGATGGAGTTTTAATCGGTTCTTTAGTAGTTGGTATATTATTAATTTTTTGCCCTGTACTTGTTTCAAGTTCATGCAGATTTGGGGACTGCCGGTTAATCGTTCTCTCACCGTTATTATCTCTTATTCTTGGCTGTGTTAATGTATTTTGAGGCTGTGGTGGTTGAGCAATTACTCCTTCTTTGTTAATATTATTTCCTAATTGACGAGGGGCTGCCTGAAGAGTACCAACATTATCTTTAAGAAAGGAATGTGTATTTACAGTATGCCAATAATGCGCTTCCTTTTCCTCCCATGGTTCATTTATACTTACACCTGGTGGAGATAATGGAGCCCATGAAACATAATCATCATACTGCCGCCATTGAACTGTTGCAGGAGACCATCCTTTATTTTCAGGAATCCAAACCCATCCCCAGGTCTGGTCATCATACCAATAACCATAATGATAAACAATCCATCCAAAAGGTTCGTAAGAAACCCACGTCCAGTTATCGTTAGAATAAATCCAATGCCCATTATGAAATGGCTGCCAATTTTGTACAACTGACGGTTGCCAAACACGCCCGAAATGAAAGATTTCAATCCATTGTCCATACTGGTTAAGATCGTCAATATTATATTCTGTAGGTGCCTGGTAATAATTTACATTACTGCTATCACTAGCAGCTGAACATCCGGCTAAAAAAATATTTATCATAGTAAAAAGGGAAATTCCGGCAAGGATTTGCAATAAACTGCACAAATTTGCTCGTTTCATCTAATAATCTCCTATTAAACTTTATGTTTAAAAGCCTAAATATCAATCTAGAATAATACTATTACTACCAATTATATTAAAAATTAGTTCCTCAACAAGCAACAGATTTTAACCAGCGTTAAAAGGGTTTTTCACCTTAACGCTAAAATTGAGCCGGTGCGTGTTGTCACAACAAATTCATATATAATTATAATCAACCTAATCGTTATATTGTGCACAAGTGATTAAACGAAATTAACAAACTGAAAGGAGGAAATATGATTTTCATTATTGCAGTATTACTTATTGCAGGGTCTGTTTACATGTATTATAATTCTAAAAAACTTGGATTGGCGCTAAAATCAAAGCTGTACATTTTAGGTGCTGCATTAGGCGGTTTACTTGTGTTATATAAAATATTCACTGTGGTTCCAGCCGGGTCTGTTGGTGTTGTAGATTTTCTTGGAAATGTTAGTGATAATACCTTGAAGTCCGGAGTTAACCTGGTTAACCCTATGGCAAATGTTATTTTATTCAGCATCAAGACCCAGGAGATTAAAGAAACAATGAATGTTCCTTCCATGGAAGGTTTAAGCATTCAACTTGAAATTACCTTGCTTTACAGTCTTGACCCTGAAAATGCATCTAAAATTTACAAATCCGTTGGAGAGAATTATGCCGAGATAATTTTAATACCGCAATTTAGATCTGTTGTCCGGGGCGTGACTTCAAGATATGACGCAAAAGCGTTATATACCGCATCCAGGGAACAATTAGCATCTGAAATGAAAAACGAATTGGAAAAACTAGTCGGTCCACGTGGAATTACTATTGAATCTGCTCCAATGAGACAAATAATTTTACCGGCCGGACTATCTGCATCAATAGAACAAAAACTTCAGGCAGAACAAGCCAGTCAACAAATGCAATTCGTTTTGAAGAAAGAAGAACAGGAAGCAGACCGCAAAAGAATTGAAGCAAAAGGTATTGCAGATTTTCAAGAGATAGTCGCAAGGGGAATTAGTCAAAATTATTTGCAATGGAAAGGAATTGAAGCAACGGAAAAATTAGCAAATTCGCCTAACAGTAAAATTGTAGTTATAGGTTCGGGTAAAAATGGACTGCCAATTATACTAAATCAATAACACGTATAATAAAATTCAGGACAAAGAAGAGAAGCATTTTTTTTCCAGCTTCGTTAATTTTCTTCTGCTTTTAATTGTAATGAAACAATTATTAATAATATAAAAATAAAACATGAACACATTATCCTTTCCAAAGGCGTACAAACATGAGCATCCGCCGATAAAAGATATAAACGAAATAATAGAAACTAAAAAAACCGCTGGTCAAAAAGCTGCAGATAGAATTGCAGCTATAATGGGCTCATGGAAATTTTTAATAATTCAATCTATAGTTATTGTTTTATGGATTACAGTTAATATCGCGGCGTACATTAATAAGTAGGATCCATATCCGTTTATATTGTTAAATTTATTTTTATCTCTTCAAGCAGCATATACGGCGCCTGTTATTATGATGAGCCAGAATAGGCTATATGAAAGAGATAGACTTGAAGCTCATAACGATTTCAACATCAATTTAAAAGCAGAAGAAGAAATAAGAGTATTAATGGAACATATGGAAGCTCAAAATATAGCTCTTGAAGAAATTCACAAAACATTAAATGAAATAAAAAATAAATAATTGCAGAACATATTGAACTGAATAAACTATGGCAACACCAACTAAAATAAAACTGAAGAAGCAGGAACATATTGAAATTACCTGGGATAATGGTAAAGTAATTAAGTACCCGTTAAAATTTCTACGGGATGAATCACCGGATGCAGGTAACAAGGGAGAAACAATTCTTTGGAAACATTACTCGCCAATGAAAAAAGCTCCGCTCAAACCGGAATCGTATGAAGTTGATAAAATTGAAATGGTTGGAAATTATGCAATACAGATACAATGGAAAGACGGCTATAATTTTGGAATATATTCCTGGGAATTATTATTGCAATACGGAGATTATTTGCTGGTAAGGGAAAATCTACATCAAGATTTTGAACACGAGCACTGAATTAAGAGTAAGATTATGATTAAGAATAAGATTAAGAACAAAAATAAGAGCATGAGGAAGATTGTTTAAACAAACCCTGCAATCATGCTCTTAGCTTTAAAAAATTCTAAAGTAGCTTTTTAATATGATCCTCGTAAGTTGCTTTAGGCGTCAACCCAACATAGCTGGCAACAATTTTTCCTTTTTTATCAATTACAAAAGATGTGGGAATATTATGTATGCCGCCATACAGCTCGAGAACATTAGATTCGCTATATACAACAGGATAGTTCATTCCGTTCTCTTTTATAAAAGGAATAACCTTGTCTTTGGTGTCGGAATCAACTGAAACACCTATAACTTCAAAGCCTTTACTTCCATATTTCTTCTTTAAATCTATTAAATCAGGAATTCCTTTGCGGCATGGAGGGCACCATGTTGCCCAGAAATCAACAATAACAACTTTACCTTTAAAATCCGATAATTTTATTGATTTTCCTTCAGTTGATTGCAATTTAAAATCCGGTGCCAGTGCGGTAGATTTTTGAGCGGCCGGAACATAGTTTGGAGGGTAAGGACCGTTTTCTTCTGCTCTTCCAAAAAGATAATCTGAATTGTTGAAAAGGAATAATAGAATAATAACAGCAATAAAGAAGCCGGTATAAATCCAGCTTCTATGCTGTTTAGTTAACCCTTTAAATTTATTTTTTTGACCATTATCATTTTTTGCGTTATTAGAAATTTGTTGAGCCATCTTTTCCTCACATTTATTGATTACCAAAATAACAATTAAATATTATCAAGAAAAATTAAAATAACCCGGTCTTGTTTTTTTCATCACCGTGTTTCCGCCTCCTGCCGGGAATTACAAGTACAAAACCAACCAACGCTCCATAAAGAGTAGAAATATATGGATTACCGGTAATAGGACATTTACCGGATGTACACCCGGTAAAGTAATAATATGCAAATCCCAGTGATGCACATAATGCTACAATCAATGTTTTTTTTACAGCCATCCGTTTATTATCCATTTCTGTTAATTATTAGATGGAAAACCTGTAAGAAAGATGCACATTTTTTACAAAATATAAAGAACATTAATAATAAATTATTTTTTTCCTTTGCCCCACTCTAGAACTTCAACTTTTACTTCAGTAATACCTACATTTACCATATCAAGTTCCCTTGCACACCCTAGAGATAAATCAATAATTCTATCCGGTCTAAAGGGCATTCTGTCATTTACAGGAATAATTACCGATTTATCGTTGGAAAGATTGGTTACACGTATTATTGTTCCCATCTGATACTTTGGATGTGCAGCGCTCAATCCATTCATATCGTACACTTCGCCGCTGTATGTTATCAAACCATTATATTTATCTGCATAATAAGATGCTGTGCCGGTAACAGTTTCCAGGACAGCCGCATCTTTATAAGGTGTTAATTCAGGCGGTTCTGCTCTATTAAAACGTGAATCTCTTGAAGCGAATCTTGGAGTTGACCCGCACGCGGTGAATAATGTCAATAAAACACTACAGGATAATAAAAATAATGTCTTTTGAATCATGCTTGTAAAATAAGGTTAGGTTTAAAATAAGAAAGGAAGAAATTAAACGCTTGTATATTCATTGCATGATAAAGAACTTGCAATCATTTGAGGAGATATACTAATCTCCCGCTTAAGGTGAATATTTTATTGTGAATTGTAACCAAACGAACTTATGTATGAATTATCCAATTGAATGTCCTGCTGCTTAACTGAATATGTTCCAAAAATTCCAAGACCGCCGGATATGTTTGTAAAATCAGGCTGACTGAATCTTACTGAGAATTCATCAAGAAATGTTCTTTGTGCCGCATAGTAAGCGGCTAAATTCTTATCTAGTATAAAGAGACGAAAAGCTGCTTTTTCAATTGTGTAGTTTTCTTTATTCGGATCATCCTGGGATATTTCTTTCATCGCCTGGTCAATTACAAATCCCTGGAAAATAATTGAAAGTTGGTTAACCTGGATTGGGGGATAAATTGGAGGACCTTCCAATCCGCCATAAGTATAGTAAATAGGAACTTTCTTTTGAAATTCTGTCTTGACTCCATTAAATATTTTTGAATAGAAGATAACTAATTCCGGTGCATAGTATATTACAACATTGGGACCGTTATTATCCAGCGAATTCCAGGAAAATGATATTGCATTGCCGCTTGTCCCGCTAGGATATGTGATATTTTGGTTATTAAAATAGAATGCGCTAAGAGAAAATGTTTCAGTGGCGGATTTTAATACTGTGCCGTTAGGAAGAGTTGCCTCGATACTGATTGGTTTAGAATCCTGTGGTTGAAATTTCTTTAAATAATAATAGTGGATAGGTGTTGTGTATTGAGTAATATCCTGCCTTGCCGAAAGCGAATCGCGGAATACAAAAACGGAATCGTTGTAAAACAATTTTATTTTAGCTCCCGAAATAAACGGGTCATTTGTGTTCGTAGTTGGATCAAATCCACTTGTATCATATGAATGAGAAATAGTGGCTATCTGAAAAGTAGTATCGCCTTTTACTACACAGTTTAATACATAAATTTGTTTAAAATCAGTTTTGGGGTTTACCTGATCATCGCAAGAGATAAATATTGCCAACAAGGTAATTGAAACAACTACAATTTGAAATTTATTCATAAATTCATTTTTATAAAGTACTGTAACCTAGTGATTGTATATAGTTGTCATAAAAATATAAATCTTGACTTTTTACTGTATACACGCCAAACACGCCAACTCCACCCGTAATGTTAGTAAAATCCGGCTGGTTTATTCTTATAGAGAATTCATCAAGGAAAGTTTTTTGTGCCGAATAATATGCCGCAAGATTTTCATCTAACAATAAAATACGAAGCACCGCTTTTTCAATAATATAATTACTTTTTTGAGGGTCATTCAAAGAAATATCGTCCAGTGATTTTCTGATTGCAGCAGTATCATATACAACATAATTAATATCTTTTTGAATTTCGGGAAAAATTGGCTTATTTCCTAAAGTACTGGCATAATAAAGAGGAACTCTCTTTGAATATTTAACTTTTTGTCCGTTATTTAATACATAATAATAAATTATCATTTCTGTTGAAAAATAAATATTCTCTGAGTATTCAACGTTATGCAAAAAACCCCATGTAAACTTATAAGTAGCATCTCCCTGGCTATTCATTGGTAAATAAAATTGAACTCCGGAAGGAGATGTATATTTGTATTCGATATACAAATCGCCGGGGTCTATAAAGAAAGAAGATGCATGAAGAATATCACGATTGGGAAGTATTGCTGTTATACTTATTGGTCCGGAATTTATAAAAGCAAGATTATTCGAATAATAAAAGTTAAATGGAGTATTGTATCTTCCTGTATCCACTCTGGTAATTGAAGTGTCTTTTAAAGCGTAAGCAGAATTGTTGTAGTATATTTTAATATCAGCACCTTTAATACATGGGTCAGTTTTGTTTTCATAAGGATCAAAACCTGAAACGCTATAAGAGTGCGATAAAGTTGCAGTTTGCACTGATGTATCTCCCCTGATGATACAATTAAGAACAGTAATATCTTTGAGATCTGTTTTAGGATTTACCTGATCTTCACAAGAGATTAATACTATTGAAGAAATTAACAAAGGAATAACTATTTTCTTCATAACTCAACCTTTATTGATGCCGATGGAAGAAATGGAAGCATATCAACTCTTTCGCCGGTATCTCTTCTAAAGTAAAAAAGATTTTTCCTGTTATATGCGTTTAGCAGGCTTAAGTCTGCATAAATCTTAAGATTTCCCATCTGAATTTTCTTAGAGAGATTTAAATCCAGCCGGTGATAATCCGGCAGCCTTCCAATATTTTGATCTGAAAGAATAAGAAAAGGATAGTAAGAATTTAAAAGATAATTGCTTGTTAAATCATCAATTTGGAGTTTATCATAATAACCTGCAATTTGAGTAAACGGCATACCGGTTGAATAATTCCAAACAGCGCTTGCTGACCATCCTGAACCAAAATCATACTCAAAAGATAAATTTACATTGTGGCGTGAATCATAACGCGGGCTGTACCTGACACCATTAACATCCTTAAAAGAATAAAGCAATGAATATGAAAGATTAATGTCTACCGGCAGCTCGTGGAATTTTGTCTGGAATTCCAATCCGTAAGCGGTTCCGCTTCCGGGAATAAAATCATTATCAGTTGGGAAATATTTTTGATCATTAACAATTGCCAAATCTTTCATAATTTTATAATATCCTTCAAGAGTAAGGGATAAGTTTTGTGAAGGATTGGCTTCGAAACCGGCAATGTAGTGAATTGCACTTGATGGATTCAAATAACTTGGTGTAATAATCCAGGGTTCAAAGATTGTTACAACTTCATTTTCATCAGAAACCGTAACAAGATCCTGCATATAGATTCCCCAGGAAGCTTTGAACGCCATTTGAGGAATGAATCTATATGTAAGACTAGCCCGTGGTTCATAAAATGCTGCCGGTCCGCCACCGGCAAGACGTGTTGCATTTACACGCCCGCCAATATCAACTCCGAGATTCGACCACTGCAGTAATTTATATTTTAAAAATGCGCTTATGTTTACCCCATGTGACCCAATGTCAGTCGACTGTCCTCTAAAATTTTCAAGAAAAAGTTTCGTGTGAATCTCCGTTATTTTGAAACCGCCGCTGAGTTCGTTTTTACTATCGTAGACATAATTAAAATCCATTCTCATAGTAACATCGGAAACTTCGTTATTTACTCCTTTGGCGCCGCTTAAATTTGGAATTCGCTCGCCGTTGAAACTACTCGAGGAAACATCAACCTGGTAAAATAATGGTGAATCTGAAATCTGGAAATAATTAATATCGAATGCCTGATTAGACCATTTAAAATCCTCAAGCTGAAGATTGTTATTCTGTATCTGATCCTGGCTGGAAAATGCAGAAATTGTAAATTTTGCATCTTTTACAAATTCATCATTCGAATAATTTAACTTTGCAAAGAGATCGTAAAAATCTGCAGGCAACGAATTACTATTTCTGAATTTTTTTAGAATAAAATCAGAATAGTTTTTTCTTCCGCTAAGAATAAAAGAACCATGCGGAATTGGTCCTTCAAGCATCATTTTTGCAGTTAGAAGACTTAAGCTTGCTTTGGCGCTGAAATCATTTTTGTTACCGTCCCTGGTAACAACTTTTAAGACAGATGAAAGCCTTGTACTGTATTCTGCCGGAAAACCACCTTTATAAAATTCGACGGAATTAACCATATCGGGATCAATTGAACTAAAAATGCCAAGAGCATGAAAAGGATTATAAATAGTTACATTATCTAGAAGAACTAAATTTTGGTTGCTTGTGCTTCCTCGAACATAATATCTGGCCGAAACATCACCGCCGGATTGAACACCGGGTAAATTTTGAAGTGAGCGGAAAATATCAAGCTCAACTCCTCTTGGCAAAGTTTCCAAATCACGTATGGCAATTCTTTGCAAACTTAAATCAGTAGCATTCTCCTTTGCAACACGCTGACTGGTTTTTTCAATTGTCTGCAGCTGGATATTGATGGGTATCAACTCAACGCGTAAATCTTTTACCCTGTATGGGTCAACACGCACTATGTACTGTTTTGATTTGTATCCTACGTAAGAAATTGAAACAGTTAGTTTTTTCTCTGGTGGAACAGAAGCCATTACAAAAAATCCGCGGTTATCTGTATTAGCCCCTCTTTCTAATTCTTTAATATAAACATTTGCATAAGGAAGAGCTTCTCCGCTGAGTGAATCTGCAACAAATCCACGTAGAACCCCTTTGGGTTGGCCATAAAGATTTGTAAAAGAAGAAATAAAGATGATCAGCAGCGCAGTAAATAAGAACAAAAATGTCTTATTTCCCCGGATTTTATCCGGAAAATTTCTTTTCGAATGGTCCAATGGAATTTTCCCTAATTATAATCTGAATTTAGAACATCATTCTCTGTTTTTCAATGTAAATTATTAGGTATATTCATTTTAAGTTACAAACAAAAAAATTTTGAGGGTGCAAATAATTTTTATACTTTCGTGCAATCAATTTAGAATTCTTACCATTTTTACCACTTTAACTTCATAAGTAGTGAAGGAAAAAACAGATTGACTAAATCGAATTTAACTAAAAAGAGCGCTAAACTAATACTTGAAGACGGACATGTTTTTGAAGGGAAATTATTTGGCAGCGAAAGATCTACAGCCGGGGAAGTAGTCTTTAATACCGGTATGGTTGGATATCCTGAAACGTTAACAGATCCTTCATACAAGGGACAAATTCTTGTAATGACCTATCCGCTTGTTGGCAATTATGGTATTCCACAAATGAATGAATCTGATGAAATCCCGGAGAATTTTGAATCTGCAAAAGTTCAAATACAAGCATTAGTAGTTTCCGAAGAATCCGAATCTTTTAATCATTGGAATGCTGTTGAAAGCCTGGATGCATGGTTAAGACGGTTTCATGTTCCCGGTCTTTTGGGAATTGATACGCGAAGTCTTACTAAAATATTGCGTGAACGGGGCACAATGCTTGGTAAAATTCAACTTGGTAAAGATAAAGTAGAATATTACAACCCGGATGTTGAAGATCTAATTTCACAGGTAACTGCTGAAAAAGCGGAAAAATTTGGATCGGGCAAGAAAAGAATATTGCTTATTGACTGCGGCTGTAAAAAAAGTATTCTTACAAATTTGCTTAAAAGAAATGTCACAGTACTGCGCGTTCCTTATGATTATGATATTAACAAAGAAGATTTTGACGGAGCTGTTATTTCAAACGGTCCTGGAAATCCGGTGGTATACAAACAATTGGTTGTCTCAGCTAAAAAACTTATACAGAAACAGATCCCAACACTTGGTATCTGTATGGGACATCAAATACTATCACTTGCAGCCGGAGCAAAAACATATAAATTAAAATATGGGCACAGAAGCCAGAATCAGCCGGTAAAGCAGGTTGATTCAAATAAATGTTATGTAACCTCACAGAATCACAGCTTTGCAGTTGCAACAAAATCTTTACCGCGCGGTTGGCAGCCCTGGTTTGAAAATTTAAATGACTATTCCAACGAAGGAGTACGTCATGAAAAACTTCCATTCCGCAGCGTACAATTTCATCCCGAAGCCGCGCCCGGCCCGGTTGATACATCATTTATTTTTGACGAATTTCTGAAGGATGTTAAGTGAAGCATAAGATCAAAAAAGTTTTAATTATTGGCAGCTCTGCTCTTAAAATTGGTGAGGCTGGAGAATTTGATTATTCAGGTTCGCAGGCAATTAAAGCCCTTAAAGAGGAAGGTCTTTATACAATTTTAATCAACCCAAACATTGCAACAATTCAAACATCGGATTACCTGGCTGATAAGGTTTATCTTCTCCCAATCAATACTCATTATGTTGAAAAAGTAATTGTCAAAGAACAGCCCGATGGAATTATTCTTGGATTTGGAGGTCAAACTGCTCTCAATTGCGGGCTTGCGCTTCACCGCGAAGGAATTCTAAAAAAATATAATGTACAGGTATTAGGCACACAAATTAGCGCAATAGAAAATACTGAAGACAGGCAGCTTTTCTGCAATAAACTTTCTGAGATCAATGTAAAGTTTCCTCAAAGCCAGGCTGTGTCTACAGTTGACGATGCAATTAAGTATGCCCATAAAATTGGGTTCCCTGTAATAATAAGAATTGCATATGCACTTGGAGGTCTTGGTTCGGGAATTTGCCGTAATAAAAATGAAGTAAAAACTTTAGCATCAAAAGCCCTTTCTTATTCATCTCAAATATTAGTTGAAGAATATCTTGAAGGATGGAAAGAAATTGAATATGAAGTTGTTCGCGACCGTTATGACAATTGTATAACTGTCTGCAACATGGAAAACATTGACCCGATGGGAATCCACACCGGGGAAAGTATTGTTGTGGCTCCAAGCCAAACTTTATCCAATAATGAATATCACATGCTTAGAGAGGTTGCAATTAAAACAATCCGGCATCTTGGAATTGTTGGCGAATGCAACATTCAATATGCGCTTGATCCGGAATCCCAGGATTATAGGGTAATAGAGGTTAATGCTAGGCTATCAAGAAGTTCTGCTCTTGCTTCCAAAGCTACCGGTTACCCTCTTGCATTTATTGCAGCAAAACTTGCACTTGGATTTGGTCTTCATGAACTACCAAACTCTATCACAAAAACAACAAAAGCATTTTTTGAACCCGCTCTTGATTACATTGTTGTTAAGGTTCCCCGCTGGGATTTGAAAAAATTCCGCCTTGTAAAAAAGCAACTCGGTTCCTCAATGAAGTCGGTCGGTGAAGTTATGGCTATTGGAAGAAAATTTGAAGAAGCCATTCAGAAAGCAATGCGTATGCTTGATATCGGTGTTGAAGGATTAACTGCAAGCCGGACAAAAGTTGAATTTGATGAGCTTGAAGAGGCATTGCGCAACCCGACCGAAGAAAGAATGTTTGCTGTTGTTCAAGCACTAAAGCAAGGATATTCTATTGACTGGGTTCATTCATTAACTCACATTAACAAGTGGTTCCTTTATAAAATTGAAAACATTGTTAAAATTGAAAATAGAATAGCGTCTTCTTCTAAAAAAATCTCTAAAGAACTTTTACTTGAAGCAAAGCAGCATGGTTTTTCAGACAGGCAAATAGCAAACATGATTGGAAAAGACGCCCACGATATTTATCTGCTGCGGGAAAGGTATACTCTTCATCCATTTATACAGCATATCGATACACTTGCTGCTGAATATCCGGCTAAAACAAATTATGTCTATCTAACGTATAATTGTTCTGCCCACGATTTTGAATTCAATTTCAAGAAAAGTGTTTTCATTCTTGGGTCAGGTCCTTATAGAATAGGAAGCTCTGTAGAGTTTGACTGGTGTTGTGTTATTACAGGAAAGGCTTTGCGGGAAATGGGTTACAAAACAGTAATGATAAACTGCAACCCTGAAACTGTAAGTACGGATTATGATGAATTTGATACTTTATTTTTTGAGGAACTTACAACTGAAACCATCTGGGAAATATATGATGCGTTGAAGCCGATGGGAGTTGTTGTTTCGATGGGAGGGCAGACACCAAATAACCTTGCATTAAAACTGCATAAAATTGGAGTAAAAATTCTTGGAACATCTCCGGAATCAATAGACGCTGCGGAAAACAGAAGCAAATTTTCTGCAATGTTGGATGAGCTTGAAATTGGTCAGCCGGAATGGAGTAAGCTGAGTACACTTCAGGATGCACTATTATTTGCCAATAAGGTTGGTTATCCGGTACTTGTGCGTCCATCATATGTTTTAAGCGGCGCGGCAATGGCAATTGCAACAGATGATTTTGAATTAACCGGATTTTTGCAAAAGGCAGTTGATGTATCCCCGGAACATCCGGTTGTAATTTCAAAATTTTTAGTTAATGCTAAAGAGCTTGAGTTTGATGCTGTTGCTCAGAATGGAGAAATTGTCTGCTCTGCAATTTCCGAACACGTTGAAAATGCCGGAGTACATTCGGGAGATGCAACTTTAGTTCTGCCGGCGCAGCGTACTTATTTAGAGACAATGAGACAGATTAAGCAATTCTCAGCTGATATAGCCAAATCACTTAATATAAATGGACCATTTAATATTCAGTTCTTAGCAAAAGACAATAAAGTTAAAGTAATAGAATGTAATTTACGGGCTTCAAGGAGTTTTCCTTTTGTATCAAAAACATTAAAGAAAAACTTTATTGAAATAGCTTCAAAAGTTATTGTAGGAAAGAAAGTAGAAAAGATGGATGATCCAAGCTTCAACTATGATTATGTAGGAGTAAAAGCACCGGAGTTTTCATTCACCCGTCTTGAAGGAGCTGATCCTACAACCGGTGTTGAAATGGCTTCAACTGGTGAAGTTGCATGCCTGGGGCAAAATTTTGATGAAGCATTCCTTAAGGCGCTTAATTCAGTTGGATATAAATTTCCTATCAAATCAATTCTAATTTCCTCAGGCGCTATTGAATCAAAATCAGAACTATTGGAACCTACTAGGCAGCTTTCAACTAAACTTGGAGTAATTTTTTATGGGACTGCAGGAACGGCTAAGTTCATGAAGCTGCATGGAATCTCAGTTGAAACTCTTGAATGGCCTTCAAGCGGTAAGTCGCCGAATGCCGTTGATTATATTAAATCCGGCAAGATTGATTTAGTTATAAATATTCCTAAAAACTTCCAGGCGGAAGAGTTGACGAATGATTATATAATTCGTAGAACAGCTGTAGATTATAAAATTCCTTTAATAACAAACAGGCAGCTTGCTATGCGTCTTGCAGAAGCTTTAATTAACTGCGATCCCCTAAAATTAGATGCAAAAAGCTGGGATGAATATTGATAATATTATAAGAAAATACTATAACTATTCAATAAAAATCATTATTTTCTATATATAAATAGTAATTAAATATAGGAACATTTGGGTGGGAGAGATAAGCAAACCAAGATTGTTAGTAGTTGAAGATGACGCAGAAAATCAAAAATTCTTAAAAATATTCCTGAGAAAAAGATTTGATATTGACGTCTGCGATTCTGCTGAAACGTTTTATGAAAAATTAGAAAAAAATAATTTCGATATAATCTTGATGGATATCTCTTTACGCGGAATAAAGGACGGTTTAGAGCTGACACAGGAAATAAGAAATAATACCAAGTATAAAAATATTCCAATCGTAGGGCTGTCAGCCCACGCTTTTCAAAAAGATAAAGATAACGCGTACAGGGCTGGCGTTGATATTTTTATTACTAAACCTGTTCAAGGTGATCTGCTTATTAAAAGTTTAGCTATTGCATTAGAGCAAAAAACTAATATCACATTAGAATAATAACTAATTAATATTTTAATATTGAATACATCACGTTATTCAAACTATTTTATAATTATCAATAATTAAGGGGTTAATTATGATACGAAAAATGCTGTTTTACCTCATTGCATTGTTGTTCCTGGCAAATATTAATTTACTTGCACAGGATGATAAAGATTCTACAGCCAAAGACTGGCATAAGCGGACTCACCACCCTTGGTTTAAATCTGACTGGAAGTGGAGATTTCACGGGAATCCATTTATTGAAGTAAATTATGGTATGGGCACACCCAAAAGTGATAAGCTTGTTAGCAAATTTGCCGATGTTGGTTTACTTGAAGTGAAGCTTGGCTATTCAACTGTTAATTCTTTCAATGAAGACATTGTAGATTTTAACGATAAGTTTGTTTTTGTATCAAGATTAGCGGCAGATATCAAAACTCCTGATGCAACGCTTGGTGTTATGAAATCAAGCATGCTTAGAATTGGGTTGGAGGAAAGAAGCGGCTATGGATATAAATTTGGAGATTTAGCAATCCTGCCATACATTAGCCGAGGCGCCGCCTGGTCTCGTTTATTAATGATTGACTACCCGGCACAATTTTATCTTAATTTAAAACCACCAATGTCTCTTCAAGACGCAATAAATGATACTGATATTCTAAACCGTTACCACGATAATGTAAGATTTGGAACGGTTTGGGAAGCCGGTATCCGTTTAGATTATTCAAAATCAATTTCGTTGGATGCAGGTTACCAGGCTTCTGTAGTTTTTCCGAGATATATGTTTTGGAAACATGTAGGAAGCGCAATAATCGAGGAAGCCGGTCTAAAAGTTCTTGATCATTTCATTGATGAAGTTTCCGATTCTTCACCATATGTTGCACCAATTGTTAATTTCCTTTTGAAGAACGGATTCTCTTATGCATTTTATGCTTTAAAGAAGGAAAAAATGAATTGGCCTTTTGAAACTGAAGCGCCTCTCACTTACGAAACATTCAAAGTTGGATTAACATTTACCTTCTAATCTTTTTATAAAATCCCTTTCATTTGGAAAGGGATTTTTATTATCTATGTATGTACCTAAAGAATATTGGTATATTATTCAAATGTGCATACTAAAATGAAAATATATGAGACTGGTATGGCTTAAGATCAATGTAAAGTCCAAGTTGAAAAACTTCTTCTGCAGAACGTGTGTAGCTTTGATCATTTAACAAATCTATAATAAATAATTCTTCCTGGTAACCTTTAACGTCCAGCTTTAAACGGCAGGCAGCTAATGATGTTGAATAATTTACTACTACAACACGCTTCTGGCTGTTGTAAACCCATTGCCATGCTAAAATATTTTTAAATGTTTCATTGCCATCCCACGAAGGCAAGGGTTCCAACAGTTTCCATTGCCCGCGTTTAAAAATCTCTTGAGATGTTATGGAAAGAAGTGTTTTATAAAAATTTTTTATCTCGCTGGATTCAAATTCATCTGGCGCCCTACCAAGCTGAACGGGTAATTTTATTTTCTTCCCTTCAAACTGCCCGTTGTGGTAAAAACGCATCCCAAGGATAGTACTTATTACAATTGCAGCGGCTTTTGATTTGTCTTTTCCCAGGACAGCTGCAACGCGTTCTTCATCGTGATTTTCAATAAACCGCAGAGATTTTTTTTGATAATCCAATCCTGCCTTAAGGTGATCAATTATGTTGCCGGCAGAAGAACTAATTAAACGGTCAGTCAGTTTTTTATCATAAGTGTAATCAAAGCCTTGCTGCTGAAGAGTCCATTCCAAATCCCAATAGGATTCCGCAATAAAGATAAAACCGGGGCGTACCTTTTTGACCCGTTCAATTGCGGTCTGCCAAAAATCATTATGCATAGATCCAATTTCTTCACCGGATAAGACACCGCCCCACGTATTTTTAAAAACATTATTAAGCGCCAGCATAGCCATGTCACATCGTACACCGTCACAAACATTGGTTAATTGCAAAAGTATGTCTGTAAGAAATTCCCGCGCTTCATTACTAAACAAATTTACTTGAACCGTATCCAGCCAGGCGGGGAAAAAAGGATCTCGTCCGTGTGCTAAATATCTTTCCTCATCCTTAAAAGGCTGGAAAAATGTATATGTATCTTTTAAGAAAGTATCTTGATTAACTGAAAGAAATATTGCCGGATTGGATTTAATTAAACTGCTGCCGGCACTGAAATGATTTGGCACGAAATCAAGTATCAGTTTAATTCCTTTTTTATTTAAGCAGGATTTTAGATTGAGCAAAGACTTTTTATCTCCCACACGGGGACTTACGTTATAAACATCGATTGCAAATGGGGAGCCGATAATATCTTGTTTCGTCCATCCTTTTAATGCTTTGTCGTAGCTCTTAATAAGATTTTCTTCATAGCAGTATTTTTCAATTATATTATCACAAGTTTTCCAAACACCCATCAGCCAGACATAATCAATTCCCTCATTGCCAAACTGATCCCAATATGAATCCGGAATATCTGCAATCGTAACGTTTTCATTTTTTTGACGAAATTGATTAATCCATACGCGCGTATTGATTTCGTAAATGGAGGGGTTATAATTCATGTTTACTCGTTTTCAAGTTTGCCCTTTGATCCCATCAAAGATTTTATTTCTTCCTGAAGTTCTTTATTTCTCTTCATGAGTTCGATATATAGCATCTCATCTTTTGATTCGGCAATAAGCTGATTATTCCTTTTTATTTCAAGATCAATTTGATTTTTAAGAAACATTCTAACTACTTCAGCTGAATGTTCAAACGAATCTTTTTCGATTTTTCCGTTGTAAGAAAGCTCATCCCACTTTTTGCTTATTGTTTCATCAGATAAAGTTAAATCCAGTATAAAATTCCGCAATTCTTCATCCGGAATTTTATCAATTAAATAAGCTGGAGAAATTTTATTTTCGTTTAATCCTTCCAGAACTATTTCAGTAAGTTTTCTGTATCTATTATTCAAGATCCTTTCCGGTGATACTCTATTCAGAATATGGTTAATAATATCTTCATTACCGCTATAAAGTAATCTTACTAATTCCTTTTCATAATGGCTTTCTATATTTGACTCGTTTAAAAGGTTAAACTGTCCGGCTGTTTGCTGCGCCGGAATTATATTTTCCTGCCGTATAATTCCTGATGCAGGTCTTTCCGCCTGCTGAGAAAGAAAAATATTAAGTTCGGTTTCAATTAATTTTTCACGCAGATTGAATTTTTTAGCAATTGATTTCATTAAAAGATTCCGCTTCAGTTCATCATTAACCAAGGCAAGAGTTCTTACAAGTTCGCGAATTGCCTTTGCCATATCGGCAGAGTCTTCAAATAATCCCTGTTCTTCAAATTGTGCAGTCTGGTACTCAAGAAAATTTTTAGCATGCATAACTTCTTCTTCAAACTTATCCCTGCCGTATTTTATAATATAAGAGTCCGGGTCTTCTCCCTTTGGAAGGGAAATGACTTTAACTTCAAAGTCTTGTTTCAGTAAAATTTCGATACTTCGCATGGAAGCTTTTTGACCTGCAGGATCAGCATCAAACAAAACGATTATGTTTTTTGTAAAACGAGAAAGAAGCTGCACCTGCTCTTCGGTTAAAGAAGTACCGGAAGAAGCCACAACATTTTTTACCCCTGCCTGGTAGAGAGAAATCAAATCCAAGTAACCTTCAACAAGAATTGCGCGGTCAAGCTTTCTTATCTCTTCCTTTGAATGAAACAAACCGTATAGTGAACGCCTTTTAGAATAGATCTGAGATTCAGGTGAGTTAAGATACTTTGCTGTATTTTCTTTGTTTTCAAGAACCCTTCCTCCAAACGCAATTACTCTTCCATTTGGAGAAAAAATAGGAAATATTACCCGGCCCCGGAATTTATCATAATATTCGCCCTTGTCGTTCGTATCAATCAATCCAAGAAGTTTTGCTTTAGATAAGTCAACTTTGTTTTCTTTCGCATGTGCTAAAAAATTATCCCATCCGAAAGGAGCGAAACCAACACCAAAAATTTTCTGAGTCTGCTGTTTAATATTCCTGCGTTTCAGGTACTCGCGTGCATCTTCACCATCCAGTCCTTTAAGAAGATTCTCCGAGAAGAATTTTGCTGCAATAATATTCATTTCATAAAGCTCTTCAAGTTCATTTTGCTGGGCATCCTGACCACTAGTTTCGTAATCAATTTTGATCCCCACATGATCTGCAATTTCTTCCACGGCTTCAACAAATGAAATGTTTTTTAATTCCATTAAGAATTTAAAAACATTGCCTCCTGCACCGCACCCAAAGCAATGGTATATTTGTTTATCTTCGCTTACAGTAAATGACGGAGTTTTTTCCTGGTGGAACGGGCACAGCCCGACAAAATTTTTACCGCGTTTACGCAGATGAAGCTGGCCTGATATAATATCAACAATATCAGCCGCGTTCCTAATCTCTTCAATTTTTTGTTCGGGTATTCTCAAGTGTAATTTCTCAAATATGGCATTAATCTTTTCTTTCTCTTAATCTTAATCATAATCTTATTCTTAATCTTGCACATATACTTGTAAAACAATCAAACCGGCAGTTAAAAACTCTTTCTCTGCTGTCAAATTAGAGATTTATTTATTCAAACAAAAAGCCGATAAAATTGCCGTCTAAATATAATATTTGTATTTTGACTCAGTAAATCAAAATAAGAAGAAATTCTTGGTCTCAAAAAGTGTTTTATTAATTCTTCCTGCGCAAAACTTCAACGAAGAAGAATACCTGATTATAATTGACGCCTTAGAACGCGTATGCGTTAAAATATTTATCGCGTCCGACTCTTATTCGCTTTGTATTGGTTCACAAGGACTAAAGGTAAAACATGATGTACAGCTTTACAATATCCATGAGAGCAATTTTAACGGATTAATTCTTGTCGGCGGCAGCGGCACCCGTGAATACTGGAATAATTCGTTAATAAGAACCGTAGTTCAAAAGTTTGCCCATAGCAAAAAAGCTATAGGCGCTATTTGCAGTGCGCCAATAATACTTGCCAGGGCAGGATTGCTTACCGGTTCGGCCACATGTTTCCCCGATGATAAACCTGCTCTTGAAAAAGAGGGAATAAGTTACATTGATACTTCCGTTGTAAATCAAAAGAAAATAATTACTGCTCAAAATCCAGCAGCAACTCCCGAGTTTATTAAAACCTTCTTATATGAGCTTATCAATAATTAATTATACGAAAGAACTTATCATTAAAATGAATTGTTTAACAGTAAAAATTGATTATTCGATCATATAATGATTAGAAATGACTGATGATGGAGCCGGTAAAAAAATATTGTAACAGCTTAACTAAATACTCACGCTACAAGACCCGCGAAGTTTCTGTTGGAGATGTTCCTTTAGGAGGCAGCAATCCAATCAGAATCCAATCGATGACAACAACGGACACAATGAACACAATTGCTACTGTTGAACAATCAATCCGTATGATAAATGCAGGCTGTGATTATGTAAGAATTACGGCACCCAGTATAAATGAAGCACAGAATCTTCTTAATATTAAAAATGAGCTGCACAAACGCGGATACAAAACCCCATTGATTGCGGACATACATTTTACACCAAATGCAGCAGAGCTCGCTGCTAAAATTGTTGAAAAGGTGCGGGTTAATCCGGGTAACTATGCAGACAGAAAAAAATTCCAAACGCTTGAGTATACTGATGCACAGTATAATGAAGAGATAGACCGGATTAGAGAAAAATTTTCTCCCCTAGTAAATATTTGTAAGGAATATGGTACGGCAATGCGCATAGGTACTAATCATGGTTCTTTATCAGATAGAATTATGAGCCGCTATGGAGATACTCCGCTTGGCATGGTTGAATCTGCGCTTGAATTTTTGAGAATATGTGAAGATTTGAACTATCACAACATTGTTCTTTCAATGAAGTCAAGCAACCCGCAAGTAATGATTCAAGCTTACCGCCTGCTAATTCAGAAAATGGAAATGGAAAGCATGAACTACCCTCTTCATCTTGGTGTAACAGAAGCCGGTGATGGAGAAGATGGAAGAATAAAATCCGCTCTTGGAATCGGGGCTTTACTTGAGGATGGAATTGGCGACACAGTCCGCGTATCTTTAACCGAAGAGCCGGAGTGTGAAGTGCCCATTGCAATTTCTCTTGTGAACAGGTATCTAAATAGAAATGATCATGAATCAATAATTTCTATCCATGATATACCGTACGATCCTTTTAATTATAAAAGAAGAGAGACATTCGAAGTAACTTCTTTAGGAGGAACCAATGTCCCTAAAGTTTTTCTGGATCTAAGTGATAGAAGTAGTATTGGACTCACCGATTTGGGCGCGATCGGATATAATTATAATTCCACACTTGATAAATGGAGCGTGAATGAACAAGCATGCGATTTTATTTATTTAGGAAAAAATGATCTTACTTTTGACGCACCGAATAACTTAAAACTGATTAATGATTTTGAAAAATGGCAGACACTTGAAGATAAAACTAAAGGGATTCCCCTCTTTGAATCATTAGAGCAATTCAGCAGTTCAAAAACAAAGTCATTTGTTCTGAACTTTGTAAAACTGGATTTGACTACAGTAATAAGTGATCAGCTTAAATTAATTGCAAATGATCCGGCAGTAGTTTTTATTCTTACTACAAAGAACAATCATGGAATGGCTGAACAGCGCCGCGCTTTTTTAGAATTAAAAAATAAAGATGTGAAAAATCCCGTTGTTATTTTGAGAAAATATAATATTGATAATGAAAAACTGCTTCTTTATTCATCAACGGATTTTGGCGCACTTCTAATAGATGGATTTGGAGACGGAGTCTGGCTTTCCGGAAAAGACCAAACAGATAATAAAAATCTTGTTTTTTTGAACAGAACCTGTTTTGGGGTACTCCAAGCAGCAAGAACAAGAATTTCCAAAACCGAATATATTGCCTGCCCGTCTTGCGGAAGAACATTATTTGACCTCGTCGAAGTTACAAATAAAATCCGAAACCGTACCGAGCATCTCAAAGGGGTTAAAATTGCTATAATGGGCTGTATTGTTAATGGCCCCGGTGAAATGGCGGATGCAGATTATGGTTATGTAGGCTCAGGTGCAGGTAAAATAACGTTATACCGCGGAAAAGAGGTAGTAAGAAAGGGTGTGAATTCTGAAAATGCAGTTGAAGAGTTGATTTCAATTATTCAGGGAGATGGCAGGTGGATTTTACCTTTTTAAGGTTAAAGCAACAATTGTTTGAAAATAATTATCGTTTGTGGTATATTTGACTAACATTATGAGAAAATTTTCAATCAAACTGGCGAAGAAAAAGAGAACAGAGATTTCAAATAGAAGTTTCTGATAAATGTAAATGCACTCTCAATTTTAAGAGTGCATTTTTTTGTATATATGACTGTTGGCGATTTGACAAAATACTTGGAAGATTGGGCTCCACCCGGAGCTGCATGGGAAAAAGACAATGTCGGGCTTCAGATTGGCTCCGGAAGGCAGAAAATAAAAAACATTTTACTGGCTCTTGAGCTTGATGAAGAAGTCCTGCAAGAAGCCCTTCAAAAAAATTGCAATTTAATTTTTACACATCACCCTCTCATTTTTAATCCCATAAAAAGATTTGATACCGAAAACGATCCTAAAGCAAAATTAATCCAAAGGATTTTTAAAAATGATATAGCTGTTTATTCAGCCCACACAAATCTGGATTATACAAAAGACGGCGTTTCGTTCACACTTGCTAGGGCAATCAAACTTAGGAACATTAACTTTCTTGAAAATGAAGAAGGTAATCAATTTAAGGTTGTTGTATTTATCCCGGTTGATAGTGCAGATAAAGTTGCGGAATCGGTTTTTTCAGCTGGGGGCGGAATAATCGGTGAATATTCAAACTGTAGTTTTAAAATAAATGGCGAAGGAACGTTTAAAGGTTCGGAAAAATCAAATCCTACACTCGGAAAGAAAAATAGATTTGAAAAAGTAAATGAAGTACGGCTTGAATTTATAGTTAATTCCTGGAGCCTTAATAATGTAATTTCAGCTATTAAAAAATCTCATCCTTACGAAGAACCCGCTTATGATATTTATCCGCTTAAAAATAAAAATGTGAACTACGGAATGGGTGCAGTTGGTGAGTTAGTAAAAGAAATGAGTGAAAAAGATTTTCTAACGCATGTCTGCAGGTCGCTTAGAATTAAAACAATTAAATATTGCACAGGGAAAAATAAAAAGATTAGAAAAGTTGCAGTATGCGGAGGCGCCGGTTCCGACCTCCTGGATAAAGCGGCCGGTTGTGGAGCAGATGCTTTTGTAACGGCAGATATTAAATATCATACATACCATGATGCCACAGGAAAGATTTTACTTATAGATGCAGGACATTATGAAACTGAAATTCCTTCTCTTGATGCAGTCAAGCAAAAAATGGAAAAGTTTATTAGACCAGAAATGAAAATAAAGGTTTTGAAATATACGGGTAACACAAACCCGGCAAAGTTTTTTAAACTATAAGGAGTCTAAATTGATAGAAAAACTTGCTATTCTTTATGAACTCCAGTTAATCGACAATCAACTTGATGAACTGGAAGAACTACGCGGCGATCTGCCCGCTGCTGTTAATGATTTGAAACAGCAAATACAAACAATTGAAGAGCAAATTGAAACTAAAGACGCCGAGAAAAAAAGTTCCAACTCCAAGCGCAAGCAAAATGACGAGGATGTGGAACGCTTCAAAGCAAGCTTAAAAAAATTCAAATCACAGCTTTACCAGGTAAGAAATAACAAAGAGTATGATGCACTTACAAAAGAAATTGATCATACTGAAGAACAGATTACCAGGCTTGAAGCTGAAACAATGGCGCTTGAAGATCTCGTTCAAAAATTGAAAAAGGAAATTGACGAGATAAAACCTCAGCTTGAAGGTCTTGGAAAAGAATTAAAAGAAAAAGAAACTGAGCTTAAACAAATTATTAAAGCGAATGAACGTGAAGAAACAAAGTTGAATGATAAGCGTACAAAAATAGCCGCCAAGGTTAAAAAACCGGATTATAATACATACATGAGAATCAGAAAAGCCCTGGGCGGCAAGGCTGTTGTTACAATAATACGCGCTGCCTGCTCCGGCTGCCATAATGTTGTTCCGCCGCAAAGGCAAATTGAAATTAAACAAAGTAAAAGATTATTCTCATGTGAGTCTTGCGGAAGAATTCTAATTTCGCCTGACGTTGCAGAAGAAGTGCAAAAGAAGATACAGTTTTAAGACTATAAAAAAATCCCGGTCTGCCGGGATTTTTTTGGGACATACTTCAATTCCTGATGCTGTCAGGTATACAAAAATAACTCATCCCCTTAGTCCCCTTCTCCCCGTAAAAGGCACGGGACAAGCTTAATAAGAGAAGGGGAAACAGGGGTTGCACGTCCTGAAGAACGTGATTACTAAAATAACTCCGCCGTTCATTGTCTTGAAAGGACGTGGTTATAAATTTTAGTTAACCGGAAAGTTGTTAGAAATATTCTCCAAAAAATCTTTATCCCCATATTTCTTTTAACTTGGCCGTCAGGGACCATTCCCTGACGGAATTAAACTATTTCTATTCCCGCCCAGCTTTTCTCTACATATAAAACTGATTGTTCATCAAGAAAATAATTTCTCGCACTTGAATATTTAAAATCTTCCGGTTTTATTACAATACCAGCTTCAACTGGATTGTTGTGAATATATTTTATCTTTGTCCATAACATTTTTTAATCTCTTATTACCTCATCATCGAACCTGGGCATCCAGAACCGGTGTTTTAGACCCTCTTTTATATCACAAGTAAAATCCTTAATTAACGTTGACTCTTCCTTTTTTAACTGATCTATAATATCCTACGCACTGTATTTCTTTATGTCTCTCATTATTGATGAGATTGTCCCTTTGGATGGATCTGTTTTTACTATCCAATGAAAATGTGTAGGCATTATACAGTAAGCAATAATCTCGAAATTATATCGTTCCTGGTAGTGTTTAATATTCTTAATTAAGATATTACAATATAAATTATTCGTGAAAACTTTATTGAAATTGACAACTGTTGTTGTTACAAAAAAAATGTTCCTTTTCTAAATTGTTTCGCCCTCTTAGTCCCAATCTAACCCCTTTATTAATAAATAGTTCTCAACTATTTTTGATGGAAGCCTCTACTTTTTTCTGTCAGGGAATGGTCCCTGACAGCCGTATTTAGGGCTTTCCGGTCAAGGAATGGTCCTTGACCGCCGGGGAACTCCACCGTTCATAGTCTTGAAAGGACGTGGTTATAAATTTTATTTAACCGGAAAGTTTTTAGAAATATTCTCTACAAAATCTTTATCCCATATTTCTTTTAGCTTTCCATCCTGCAGCCAGTAAATTCTTGGCGGAGATTGACCGATCAAATCAAAAAATTCAGTAGCGCCAATCATTTTATATGGAAAATCAAAGCCAGTCATTTTTCTAAATGAATCTAGAGAAACATTCCCTTCGCTGAAAAGTAATGCATAAGTTTCCGGGAAATTTGTTGCAGTTTTTTCTAGTGCGGATAATTCTTTAACCAGATTTTGGCAGTGATCACATTCTAAATTTAAAATAGCAACCAGCTTGTTTCCATTGGATAAATCTACACGTCCTTTACCTTCAAAACTTGTATACTTTGCAAACTTAAAATCTTTTTGAGATTTAATCGGCATGGCAACAAAAACAAATGCGACTGCCAGGACAAGAGATATAACGGGAACCAGATAGTTCTTTTTTTCTTCAACAAATTTATAAAGTACAAAAAGCAAGCCCATTAGAACAATGTTTTTAATTATTGATTCAACGGGCGGCATCTTGATCATTTCACCAAAGCAGCCGCAATTCTGTTTATCATTCAAAATAAAGCCGGTGTAAACAAGGTAAACAGTAAAACCAATCAAAAATAAAAACGATGCAGGAATTACAATTTTTTTAATTGAGTAGGGTTGAAAAAACAATAACCCGAGTGCAAGTTCAAATCCAACTAACAAATGAACAATTACCGCCGCTATTTCCCGTGAAGAAACTATCCCATGATCCACTAAAATTATTTCAACAATTCCCGGGGCTATAAGTTTTGAATATGCCGATAGGAGAAACACTAAACCAATGAATACTTTAAGTGAGAGTGTAATTACATTTTTCATTTATATTATAATATAATTGTTATAATTACATTTTAACGATTAAAAATGAAATCAGCAATAGTTAATGTTTTCAGCAGGCAATTTTACCAATGTTTAGCACTGGCATAGCCATCCCTTGGGGAAAGGACCTCACCCCTGCCCCTCTCCTTAAAAAAAGGAGAGGGGAAACTTTTTGCTTAGCCAGAACCCACGCCCTGAAGGGCGTGGTTAAAAATATAACCCCACCGTTCACGGTGGGGATAAGAGAGAACAAAAGAGAAAAGGGCTTTAGCCCAAATAAAATGGAGGAAGATGCGGGCTAATAACGAAACTATGTTTCTATTAAACTAAGAGTTGGGCTAAAGTCAAACATTATGAATAATTATTCATCAACAATAAATGGCTTTCCGGTCAAAGAATGGTTCTTGACCGCCGAGGAAATCAGCAATAGTTAGTGCTTTCAGAAGGTAATTTTACCAATGTTTAGCACTGGCATAGCCATCCCTTGGGCTAAAGCCCTTTTTTTTGTTGCTGTCTTTTGCCTCCGCCGTGAACGGCGGAGTTATTAGAATGGAAGTCCCTTTGCTCGCGCTTCTTTCAATGCATTAGCATGCCACTCAAGTTCATCAAGAAAACGTTTTATCTTAGGATGAAAAGACTCATCAGCTGGATTTCCTTCCGGATCAAATGCAGAATGTACGTTTGGAATGCCAAACATAGTTCTTTGAGTTGTCATTCCAAGTTCGCCGCAAAATACTCTTGCCTGAACTGCTGAACGCATTCCGGCAATTGGTCCGCCGCTGTAGCTTGCTATTGCAGCGTGTTTGAAAAAATATTCCTCACGAAAATAATCCATAAGATTAGTTAATGCAGGCGGAAGAGAATGATTGTATTCGCCCGTTAATAAAATAAATCCGTCTGTTTCAGAAAATATTTTATGGAGCTTTTCAAGCAGTTCAGGAGCAGTTCCTTTTGCATATTCCTTATACATAGCATCAAGAATGGGAAGGTTATATTCTTTGGGATCAATCAATGTTACGTTAAATCCGCGCTCTTTACATTTATTAAATATAAACTTTGCAGGTCTTACACCCTGGCTTTTATGGCGCATTGAACTGAGTATTATTGAAATATTAAGCGGCATTAAATTCCTTTTTATAAACTAAATCAGAATGAAAGTGAGAAAGTTCCTTATTGGTTACAAACAATTTCTATGATGTATATTTATACAAGTATTTCTTTAAGCGCAGAGTTAACATCATTTATGGGAATGATATTAATATTTTCTTTTTTCTTTAATGATTTTAGATTATTTGCAGGAATAATAATTTTTTTAAATCCCAGTTTTGCAGCTTCCTGGATACGTTTTTCAATGTTGCTTACGCTTCGTACTTCACCGCCCAGGCCAACTTCTCCAATAACAACAGCATCATTTTTTGCAATCTTACCGCTAAAATTTGAGGCGATTGCACAGCATACTGCAAGATCAACAGCAGGCTCATCAATTCTAATTCCGCCTGCAATATTTACAAATACATTCTGTACGGACAATCTTAAGTCTGCTCTTTTTTCAAGAACTGCAAGAAGAATAGACAGCCTGCGGTAATCAAAACCGGTGGCAACGCGCTGCGGGTTTCCGTAAGCAGAAGGAGTTACAAGCGCCTGCACTTCTAAAAGTATTGGGCGTGTGCCTTCCATGCTTGAAGTAATAACAGACCCGCTGATTTCCTTTTCCCGCTCGCTTAAAAATATCTCGCTTGGATTAAGCACTTCATGCAGACCATCATCATGCATTTCAAATATTCCGATTTCATTAGTGCTTCCAAAGCGGTTTTTCTGCGCGCGTAATATTCTATATGAGTAGCTTCTTTCCCCTTCAAATTGAAGAACCGTATCAACAATGTGCTCAAGAACTTTGGGCCCTGCAATAGTGCCTTCTTTTGTAACGTGCCCTACAATTAATATGGCGCAATGTTTTTTCTTTGCAAGCTGCATCAGTTCCGAAGTGCATTCCCTTATTTGTGTTATTGTACCGGGAGCGTTATCAAAATCCTTTTTATATGTAGTCTGTATCGAATCAATTATTACCACTTCCGGTGTATGTTTTTCAATTGCACTTAGAATAATGTCCAGGTCGGTTTCAGTCATAACCGAAATTTTTTCATTGACTACCTTTAATCTTTTAGCCCGAATGTTTATCTGGTTAATTGATTCTTCCCCGGTTACATATAAAACATCAGTATTTATTTTTGATGCAGCCTGCATTACAAGCGTTGATTTTCCAATTCCGGGATCACCGCCAATCAATACAACGGAACCGGGCATCAAGCCACCGCCAAGCACACGGTCAAATTCTGCTATGTTGGTTTTAATTCTTTCTTCTTTTTGAATGGATTCGGAAATCAATTTTGATATGCTGAAATCCCCGCTGTATTTTTTTTTGCCGGATTTTTTTTCTTCAACCAGCTCTTCGGTAAAAGAATTCCAGCTTTCACACGATGGGCATTTACCCAGCCATCTTAATGATTCATATCCGCAGCTTGAGCAAATATATTTTACCCTGGATTTGCTCACTAAATTCCCGTTCTCTGTATAAACTTTTGAATTACCGGGTCTGTGCTTTCTAAAAGATTCTGAGGGGTTCCTGTAAAATAAATCTTCCCTTCATACATCATAGCAATTTTATCGGCGGTGTTTCTAACGCTAAACATATCATGCGTAACAATAATTGAAGTTACTGTTAATTTTTCATTCAAAGACTTAATTAAGTCATCAATTGCATCGGACATAACAGGATCTAAACCGGTAGTTGGTTCATCATAGAGTATATAATCGGGATTAGTAACCAGCGCGCGTGCAAGGGCGACCCGTTTTTTCATTCCCCCGGAAAGCTCAGCAGGTTTTAGATTTTCAGTTCCCGGCAAACCAACAAGCTCAAGTTTTTCTGTAACAATTTCATTTATTTTTTCTTTTGAAATACTTGAATTATTTTCAACAAGCGCCAGGGACACATTCTCACCAACTGTCATAGAATCAAAAAGTGCAGCTCCCTGGAATAAAAAACCAAAACGCCTTCTGATTTCATAAAGTTCTTTTCTCTCAAGCTCACTTATAATTTTCCCATCAAACTTAACATAGCCTTCATCAGGAAAAAGCAGTCCAACAATATGTTTTAGCAAAACGCTTTTTCCGCAGCCGCTTTTTCCTATTATTGCAAGTGATTCACCTTCTTGTATAGTAAGATTTACACCGCGTAAAACTTTATTTGTGCCGAAGCTTTTGTGAAGATTAATAATTTCTATCATGAGATTACTAAGAAAGTTAACATGAAATATATAAAACAAAATGAAGTTAGTCGAATGGGGAATTGAGAATTGAGAATGAGAGATTCAGCACAGCAATCCATCAGCTATTCAAAAGGCAGGTAAATCAAAGGCTGGTAAACCCCGACAAAAACATCGGGACAAGTTCACTACAAAAAAATTGGAGAATTCCCCGACAAAAAACGTCGGGACAAGTATTTTGAAGTATTCAAAATTATTTTTAAAAGAAGTTTTGCATATTTGCAAAGAACCTCACCCCAGCCCTCTCCTTAAAAAAAGGAGAGGGAGGATAATGTAAAAATATTTGATGCTGGGAAAAGTTCTTTGACATACTGACAATTCAACCGATGCCGAAAACCTTGGTGAAAATGGGATAAAACCAGGGTGAAAACGGGATAAAAATCAGGGTGAAAATGGGATGAAAACTGGTGGAAATGGGATAAAAATCAGGGTGAAAATGGGATGAAAACTGGTGGAAATGGTTGGAAAATTTGAGGTCCAGAATTATAAAAAGATTCGATGTATTCTGAGAAAAGAGACCATGAAAAATATTAAAATTCATGAATAAAATCTTGATGATTACCTGCCTTAAGGTTGCTACCGAATTGCTAAAGTAATACACCAAGGCAGGTAAGCTCAAGTTGCTCCGACAATAATATTAACTCCTAACAAAAATGTTACGGAGCTAATCCGGTATGGCATTCGGAGCAATTCATTTCTTTCCATGAATCACCAACTTCTTCTGCCGGATGCTTAAATATTAGCGATGCATTTATTGGTGCAAATTCTAATTTATCAGCGGGTCCCTGCGCATTTATGTTATGGCAAAGATTGCAGTCCTTTTTAATTACACGCCCGTTCTGTGCTGTGTGATTATCGTTATGGCATCTAAAACACCCTATAAATTCCATATGTCCAATGTTATTCGGATAAACATCCCATCTTACTTTCATTTCCGGGAAAATATTTTTACTAAATGCGTCCGTTATTCCGGCAATTGCTTTATTAACAAGTTCACGTTTGTTGGCATAGATATCGGGATAATTGCTTTTATAAAACGAATTTATTTTTTCGGAAATTATCATTTTTGCAGAATCAGCTGTTCCAAATTTTTGACTTACAAGGTCAAGTGCGGTAGATTTAATTTTTGGCAGATCCTGTGGAATTGAACCGGAAGCCAAAGCATTGTTTATAAAAAATGCCGGCGGCTGGTAATTATGAGCCGGACGATTATGGCAGTCCATACAGTCCATCGTTCTTGTTGCCATTGTATCTAAAGATTTCTGATCAATGCTTCCATTTTTATTTTGGTAGATAAATGATTCACCGGTCTTGAGATTTGTATACCTGACCCATGGAATAACTTCTCTCTTCTTGTCGGAAGATTTATATTCAATTCTTACATCAGGATTAATATGCCAGTGAATCCCTTCCTGGAGACCCAATGCGCTGGCAGCAGCACCGACTTTCATTGTAAGAGTAATATCCCATTCACTGTTTTTTTCATCGGGCAAAAAATGTTTTTGGGTTATTAATTTGCGTCCGTAAAATTTCTGAGGCCAGTGGCATTGTTCGCATGTTTCTCTTGCCGGGCGCAAATTTGTGATAGGAGTTTCAATTGGTCTTGGTACAGTTCCAAGCGTAACTGCATAAACCTGGTACAAGCCTGAAAGTTTTGATCTTACATACCAATTTGCGCCGGAACCAACATGGCACTCAACACAAGCAACCCTTGCATGCGGAGAGTTCTGGTATGCAGTGAATTCCGGTTTCATTACACTATGACATGTTTTGCCGCAAAATTCAACAGACTCTGTATAATGAAAAGCTTCATAACTGCCAATAGCGGTAAGAAATAGAAATATTGTTGTGCCGATTGTGAAGATAAAAAACGCGTTCCTATGACGAAGATCATTTAAATTAACCATCGGCCATTCGGTAGGAGGTATAATATGCTGCTTTTTATCTCTCCTAACTTTTAAAAACATACCAACCGGAATTAATATCAAACCTGCAACTAAAAAAGCAGGCAGAATTATAAAGACTACAAGGCCAAGGTAAGTTCCGCCCTGTGATGACATAGCTGTGATTGCAAATAAAAATATTATCATGAAAAGGCTTATTACTGCTATTGTTGCACCAACCAGGGAAAGCCAGTTCTGGGTTGAATGAGGTAATTTTAATTTCATTTTACACCTTTTGATGTAGCAAAAAATTTATTTTAATTAGAAGTGTAATCTCAAAAGAGTTTTACATTATAACAAAATTAGTTAGTGCCGGATGAAATTCCAACTATTGATATAACTGATATTTTCAAATTTGAAGCAAGAGTAAAGAAATGGCGCTTATTGATGTAATTGGTTTAGGTGTTTCTCCTTTAGATATAATTACACTTATTGATCATTATCCAAAAGAGCGTGAAGTGCAGCAAGCGCTGGATATGGTTATACAAGGTGGCGGACCTGTAGCCACAGCATTGGTAACGCTAGCCCGTTTAGGTGCAAAAACGGCAATGGTTGATAGTCTGGGAGATGATTGGCGTGGAAACCTTATTCTTGATGAATTTATTAAAGAAGGTGTGAATACAAAATATATTGTTAAATGCCACAACTGTACGTCTTCCACTGCCAATGTACTTGTAACAAAAAAAGACGGAAACCGCGCTGCTATATTTTTGCCTGGAAATACGCCGGAATTATCTCCTTCTAATTTAGATGCCAGTGCGATAAAATCTGCGAAGTATTTACATGTTAATGGGCGGCATTGGGATGCTTGCCTCAAAGCTGTTAAACTGGCAAAAAATGCCGGTGTGCAGATTTCATTTGATGGCGGGGCGAACCGCTACAGGCCGGAACTTAGGGAATTGTTACCATTAACAGACGCATGTATCGTCGCGCAAGATTTTGCCGAAAAGTATACATCGGAAGGAGATTGCTTAAAAGCTGCTAAAATATTGTCTTCTTCCGGTCCAAGCTTAGTTGTAATAACGCAAGGGAAAAAGGGCAGCTGGATTTTTCAGAGGAATGGCAAAAGTTTCCATCAACCGGCATTTCTGTCTCCGGATACAATTGATACAACCGGCTGCGGCGATAGCTATCATGGGGCATTTCTATTCGGTCTGCTTAAGGGTTTAGAATTGGAAGATACTGCTGCCTTTGCCAGTGCAGTTGCTTCTATCAACAGCCGGTTTCTTGGCGGGCGGACTGGCTTACCCTCGCTTCAGCACGTACAGTCGTTTCTCTCAAAAAGAAATGTCGTAATAAATATTTCTACTAATTAGAGAGTGAGTTCTGTTAATACTTATTTGTACCTATTTGTACAAATTTATTCCATTAAGTTCACTTAAAAACGGAAATTCTGATTAATAGTGTCCCGAATTATTCCATAATGTTCACTGTAAAACACAAATTTTATTAACATTTTAACCAACTTTCTTTTTTATATTTTTCTCTTTTATTTTAAAATAAAGTGCAACAGCAAAAATTAAGAACGCAAAAGTTGCAGCAGCAAATCCATTCCTTCTTGTATAATATTCATCAATTTCCTTTTGAGCTAATACAGAAGCTTTTTCCGAAATCCCGATTCCATCATCTGTCCTTGTTCCTACCTTTGCAGTGTCAAAAGTATGAATTAAAGTTCTTGATTGTATCAAAGCTTGCTTTGCATCCTGAAGAAGGAATCCAATTTCAACATCATTCATTCCTTTCTGTTTTACTTCAAGATACTTTGCATTAGCGTCATCGTATTTATTTTTAAGATTAACCAGCAGCCCTTTAATTTTTACAGAGGCATCAAAACCGGCGTCTCCCTTTGAATGACAATCATTGCATTTTGATTCTTTGTCGTCCCCTATCATATTGTCGTTTGGCTTTTGAATCGCGTGATTACCATGACACTGCTCGCAGCCGTGAAAATCCTGCTCTTGAAATACCTTTGCCATCTTTGATGAATTAAAATATTCCATATTGCTTGCATGGCAGATTCCGCAGACATGTGAAATTGATGTAATACCCGGAGGCATTGCTCCGTGATTGCCGTGACAGTCATTACATGCCGGTGCGCCCAAATCTTTATTCTTTAATAATGCTTCACCATGCACGCTCTTTGTGTACTCTTCAAGAGGATTACCCGGAAGATTATATTTTTTCATCATGTCGGTATTGCCATGACATTTATTGCATGTATTAGGAATGTTTAATTTATAAACTGTTGAACGCGGATCTTTTACCGGCATTATATTATGAGCAGTATGACAGCTTGTACATTCTGCCACGTTTTCATCACCAGCCAAAAGTTTTTTGCCGTGCATGCTTGTATAATACTGTTCAACCTGGTCGGTTGCAATTCTTGGCTGATAGGTCCTCATATAATCGATATTAGAATGACACTTACCGCAAAGTTTGGGAATGTCTTTTCTTTTTGGAATGCCGATAAATCCTTTTGCCGGATTCATTGCAGATTCTTGATCTGCACTATTCGGATCCCCGCCATGGCATGATGCGCAGGTTAAGTTTGCATGTAGATGAACATTGTTTTCTGAAAAATCTTTTGGCATGTTTTCCATTTCTTTATGGCAGGTGATACAATGATCCTCTTTTTTACCGGCTTTTGCTTTATCTTCATTTTTATCTGAAAGGTTAAAACCAAACAGGGATAAACTTGTTATAAGGCAAATAATTATGTAATAAAATCTCTTTCTCATTTTGAAGTTTCCTATAATAAATAACCTAAAACAGTCATTACTACTATGAATGAGACTATAATAATTCCAATTAAAGCTAACGGTTGAATTTTCCAGTTAGGTTTATTTTTTATTTTGATATAGGGGATTAACATCCATACAAATCCGGCTACACCAAAGAACAAAATACCCAAAAGCTCGCCTTCAATAAAAATTATGTGCGCGGGTAATAACTTTAAGGATTGGAACATGAACATAAAATACCATTCAGGTCTGATTCCGGCAGGCGCAGGAGTAAAAGCGTCTGCTTTATTTCCAAGCTCCCAGGGAAAATATAAAGCAAGAAAAATCAGTACATTAAAAACAACCACCCACAAGAGCAAATCCTTCAGGGCAAAATCAGGAAAGAACGGAATATATTTTTTCTTTTCCTCCGGTAAATTTTTGAAATGCTCCGGCTCGTGCATTCCCTGGCGCTGAATAAAAAGTAAGTGCAGAGCTAAAAAGAATGTAAATATTGCAGGCAGAACAGCAACGTGTATTCCAAAAAATCTTGAAAGAGTTGCGCCGGTTACGTCCTCACCGCCGCGCAAAAATACTTTTAAGGGTTCTCCAATTATTGGAATTACTCCGACAATATCAGTCCCCACTTTTGTTGCAAAGAAAGCCAATTCATTCCATGGCAGCAGGTAACCGCTAAATCCAAATGCCAGTGTAAAAATTAAAATAATAAATCCTGTAACCCAGGTAAGCTCTCTTGGTTTTTCATACGCCTTGGAAAAGAAAACGCTAAACATGTGAATGAATGCAAATAGAACTAAAAGATTTGCAGACCAGCTGTGAACATTTCTAATTAACCAGCCAAATTTTACATTGGTAACTATAAAGCGCACACTCTCATAAGCGCTGTCTTCACCGGGACGGTAATAGAGCAGCAGTAAAATTCCAGTGAAAAGCTGAATCATGAATAAAAACAATGTTACACCGCCCATGTAGTACCAGATCGAATGCTTGTGTACGGGCACTTTTTTATGTTCAAGAAGATTGCGAACGGGCGTTAGATCATACCGCTCATCAATCCAGGCAATTAATTTTGATCCGATATTTTTCATTTATTTAACCTGCTTTAGTAATTACAATTTCATCTTTGACAACTTTAACTTCATATTCCTCCAATGGTTTGGGAGGCGGACCGGAAATATTCCTTCCATTTAAATCATATGTGCCGTTATGGCAGGCGCACCAAATTTGTTTTGTGTCCTGTCTGTATTGAACAATACAATCAAGATGCGTACAACTTGCAGAGAGCGCTTTTAATTGATTGTCTTCAGTTTTTATGAGAATTACAGGCTGCCTGCCGAATTTTATTATCTTAGAACTATTGGCGGGAAAATCATTGTTCAAACCTGCTTTAACGGAATTTACTTTTGGCTCTGCGCTTTTGGGCGGGTTTAGAAATGAAAGTACCGGATAGATAATTGCAAGTACCCCTCCAATGCCGCCAATACCTAAAAGTATATTCAAAAATTTTCTTCTGTCTATTTGCATATCCACAACGTGTTTTATTATTGATATTTTTATTTAATTAAATCCGCTTAAGTGTTACGGATTCTTGATTTTACTTTCCCATAGAATATTGATATAACCAGCAGTACTATTCCAAGAACGATGAAAGATATTATTCTGTAAATAGGATCAAGATTGATTGACCCTGCAAAAAGGATATATAAAATTGAAAGCAGAAAAGTTAATATTGCCATCCACCGGTATTTTTTATTTTTTAGGACTACACTTATTAGATAATAAATTATTGCAACAATTGTCCATGAAAGGCTGACGTATTCATTAGGTACAATATGATATAATGCATAAGGGAAAATGAAAAAGGCGGTGCCTAGATAAAATAACCTCATTGCTTCGGTTTTTAAATCCAGCCTGTGTTTTTGCCAGTTTAATATTCTTGCGCTTATCAGTGCAACAAAACCAAAACTTAAAGTTACTACACCGATTGTTCCTGCAATTAAGAGATAAGAGAAAAATATAAGCAGGAACATCATAAAATTAGCCACAATAATAATTTTGGAACGGAACCATAGTGCAGTTGAAATAACAACCAGGCTTTGCCAGCACAGCCAAACAAATAAATCCGGTTTGGGAAACGCTGAGATTATAGCAACGCTTAATGCAGTATAGCCAAGCAATGAGTAGAAAAATGTTGAATATTTGCTGTCACGCTTAAGCCAAAAAACAATTGCCATGGTTAGAAATAAAAGAGACGTGATTAAATGAGAGATTGCAATTGAGTCTTTATATTTTGTGATAGTTACTAATAAGAATAAGCTGTAGCACCAGAAACAATTAGCAATTGTGCTGATTATAACATTTGCGTTTTCAGAGTTTTCTTTTGACGACAAAAAATTTCCGGCAGAGAAAATAACAGCATATATCAACAAAGAAACAGCTGATATATAAGGTATGTTTTGTAATGCTAAATTATTTCCAAGAAGCGGATTATTTATTATCCAGACAAAGTTGGTCAGATAAACAATTATAATTCCCAAAACCCAAAAGTATTTCCAATCATATTTTAATTTCAAATACACAATTAGGCTCGATAGGGCAATAGAGAATAAAATAATGGAATATGAATTATTTATAATTAAGGAAGTTATGCATCCAAGCACAATTCCAATAGAACTTAAATAAACAGATTGCCTTTTTACTGAAATAGAAAGATGAACAACGGAAACAGCAGTAAGCAAAATACTTTCTATCAGTATGCTTGTAATTGCCGGTGTTAAACCAAAAAAATGAAGCCGCAAAGTTGTAAAATAAAGAAGCAGCAATGCCCCGCCGAATATGTACCGGGAAAGAAATGTAAATGAATCTTTTAAGTAGCGTGATAACCAGAATAAAACGCCGGTAAGTATAAATCCTATTATTCCCGGAAATACGGGAGGCAGATTTTGGTATGGAAATGTGAGTAAAAAAATTATTCCTATTGAGAGAAGAATAATTCCCGCTTTTGCAAACCAGAATTGACCAATTTGGTTTTCAAGCAAATCTGCACGATCTGAAATGTTTTCAGGTAAAATTGCGGGCGGCTTGAAATCGCCCTCCGGGTATTCCCCGGTAAGATTCAGGAGGGTCTCAAGTCTTGTAATTCGTGAATCTATATTTTTCAGATAAGAAATTATCTGACTAATCTTTTCAGCATCAGGAGAAGATTCCATCTTTTACTCTCCATGCTATTATGATCAAAGTTTCCAACTCAATAATTTGTTACGCAGCAGTTTGGAATTATCTATATCTAAATTGATCATGCTTATTATTAATAAAGTGTAGTTTGAATTTCAGTGTAATAATTCTGATTTGAAGATAATTTTAATATCACGATGTTGCAACAAAAAAATTCAGGAAAGATTATGGTTGGGAACTCTTTATAATTGAAAAAGGGAATCTTTTGGATTCCCTTTTATACTTGTATTAATAAATAGAGAAGACTGCCTATTTTTTCTCAGGTTTTTCTTCTTTTGGCTTATCATCATCGTCAAAATCTTTGATGATCATGTGTTTCATTTTTCCGGGCATTGGTTTGCGCATCATCATTCTGTTTCCACATCCGCAGCAGCAACAGCCTTCATCATCACCCTTATGGTTAAAATACATAGATCTGCCGCGCGGCATATCTTCATCATCGCCTATGAAGAATTTGAAATGTTCTTTACCTTTTTCTTCTTTTAAAAATTTCTCCGCGTCTTCACCTTTATATATTTTGGTTTCTTCCTTGCCGTCTTTTTTAGTAGTTACAGTAACAGTTTTTTGACCGTCTTTATCTTCAACATTTATATTCTTGTTTTCGTCTCCCTTATTTAATGAAAAGTTATAGTCTTTATCTCTATGTCTTGAATTAAACATTACAACATCGCCTTCACCCTCACTCATCATTTCCCCATCATCATCGGTTACTACTTCTATTCTTCTTTGTCCTCTTAATTGTTTGGCAAGTTTTTCAGCTTCTTTGCCCTCAAAAACTACATCTTTACCGTCAACCTTGACTGTAATTTTTTCAACTTTGCCTTTTAACTGGTCCATTTTGGATTTAGGCTTCTCTTTATCCTGCGCTGATATTGCTATTGAGAACAAAGCGAGTAGTATAATTGTTAACATTGCAATAAATTTTGATTTGTTGGTTTGTAATATTTTCATACTGATTCTCCTGCTGTTATTTATTGGTTGAAAGATATCTGTTTATACATTGTTAGAAAATTAAAGTGCCGTGAAATAATGTTAAATAATGTTAAAAAGATGATTTCTCCTTTTGATTAAGGTAAATTTGCATTTATGAAAGAGCGAAGGCTTAAAATAATTGTTGCTTCAATGGCTGCTGCTGTAATTGGTTTAATTGCCCTGCAGATCTACTGGATTTCCAACCTGGTACGTGTTGAGGAAGAACGGTTCCAGCGGACAGTAAATGATGCATTGTTTGGCACTTCCGAAAAGCTGGAAAAGAATGAAATGGCAAGTAATCTTATAACAAAAATGTCGAACGGCAAAAAGGATGTGGTCTTTATTGTTCAGGACGGTGATCCTTCATTTAAGGTGCATAGGCCGGATTCAACTAAAAGAACTCAGTTTGTAAGAGTTGAATCAAATTCTAATTCTTTCAAGTATGAAGTAAAATATTTTGATAAAAATGATTCTATCCGTCAAAATGCTGTCTCTCTTGAAAAACAAAGACATCCTTTTCCCATTCCGCCGCCACATTTAATTGTAACTACCAGAAGTGACACTTCAGGGAGAAACGGCAGGAAAACAATTCAAAGTGTATTTACTGAAATAATTGAAGCCGGATCAAAGAAAAAAATCGAAGAGCGGGTAACTCAGGATCAGCTTCAAAAATTACTTACAGAACAATTGACTAATAGAGGGATTAATCTCGATTTCTATTTTGGAGTAAACAAAGTTGATAAAGACAGCCTGACATTAGTTAAACCCGGAACAGATATTCCCGAATTGAGGAATTCGAATTTTAGAGTACCGCTTTTCGCCGGGGAGATAATACGCGGTGAGCCAAACCAGCTGGTAGTATATTTTCCGCATCAGAAAAGATACCTGGTTAGTTCAATTGCAGGCATGCTTGGTCTTTCTGTTGGATTAATTTTTGTAATTGTTGCTGTGTTTTACAAAACAGTTGGAATGTTTTTAAAACAAAAGAAAATTACTGAAGTGAAAAATGATTTGATAAATAACATTACTCATGAATTTAAAACCCCGATTGCAACAATATCATTGGCTTGCGAGGCATTGAATGAGCCCGGACTTTTAACCGAAAAAAATTCTGTTCAGCGTTTTTCAAAAATTATTAAAGAAGAAAATGAACGCTTGAAAGTTATGGTGGATGCTATACTAAATACTGCCGCAATGGAAAGAGATGATGTTAACCTCAACAAGGAATTGCTTGATCTGCATGAGCTGATTCTTTCATCAACATCAAAGTATAAGGATTTAATTTCTCAGCAAAATGGAACAATTAATTATGACCTTAAAGCCGGTTCATTTATGATTATGGCTGATAAATTTCATCTAACAAATATATTTGGAAATCTTATCGATAATGCAATCAAGTATAACCAGCGCAGTCCGGAAATTTCGATATCTACATTTAATGAAGGGAGATTTGTACACATAAATGTTAATGATAATGGAATAGGAATTTCTAAAGAACATATAAATAAAATATTCGATACTTTTTATAGGGTTTCTAAAGGCAACATTCAGGATATCCGGGGAAATGGAATTGGTTTGAGCTATGCTAAAAAAATTGTTGAAGCTCATAATGGAGATATTTCAGTTGAAAGTGAACCCGGGTTGGGCAGTGAGTTTAAAATTATTTTACCGGTTGCAGGGCAGTCATGAATACTAAAATTGCAGTATTGCTTGTAGAAGATGACATTAACCTTGGATCACTGCTCTGTGAATTCCTGTCCGTTAAAGGGTTTTCTGTTGACCAGGCATTTAACGGCGCTGAAGGATTTGAACAATTTTCTAAGAAGAAATTTGATATCTGCCTGATTGATGTTATGATGCCCAAGATGGACGGGTTTACTCTTGCTAAAAAAATAAGGACAATTGATAAAGGAACTCCTTTTTTATTCCTTACCGCAAAATCTATGCTGGATGATAAAATTGAGGGCTTTAAACTAGGCGCAGATGATTATGTAACAAAGCCGTTCAGTATGGAAGAACTGATTTTACGCGTGAACGCAATAGTTAAGCGCACAAAAAAAATGGAAGAGGAAAACTACCAGGGGACTTTTGAAATTGGCTGTTATACATTCAATTATGAAAAAAGAATTTTAGCTGCAGGAAATAAAGAGCAGAAACTGACGCAAAAGGAAAATGAATTACTCAACTTACTTTGCATTAATAAAAACAAGGTGCTGGAAAGATCCGAAGCATTAACAAGAATTTGGAAAGATGATAATTATTTCAATTCGCGCAGTATGGATGTTTACATCACAAAACTGCGCGGTTACCTAAAGCAGGACGAATCCATCGAGTTAGTTAATGTCCATGGGACGGGTTATAAACTTTTTGTAAAATAATTATTTTGTAAATGTAATCCAATACGGTCTTATGCATATCGCTGAAAAGAATTTACGTTAACTACAAACTGTTTTAGCTTACTCTTATCTAATTTTCCATTTGTCCTAACTCCTGAACATATATCCACGCCAAAAGGTCTTACTTGCTGAATTGCATCCAGAACGTTCTCAGAATTTAGACCACCAGCAAGAAAAACCGGAACGTTAACTGATTCCACTATTTTTTTGCTTATGGTCCAATCATGAGTCTTGCCGGTTCCGCCAAGCACTTTTACATCTAATTTTTGATTGCCCGAATCAAGCAGAATCGCATCCACATAGTTCGAAACATCTATTGCTTCTAGTATTGAATCTTCATCATTAACATGAATTACCTGCACTATTTTAATTCCGGGTAAAGTATTTTTAAGCTCAAGATGTGTCCCCTCGATAAGCCGGTCGCATAATTGAATTGTATTTGTTTTACAATATTTCTGCTGCTGAATAATTTCATCAACGTTTTGCAGGCTTGTTAATAAAAAAGATGAAATACCGGGCGGAATTGATTCAGCAATATTAGAAATTAATTCTTCTGAGATAACACCGGGACCGCTTGGCATTTTTGAAACCAGCCCAAGTGCTGATGCGCCGCAATTAATAGCCATCTTTGCTTCTTCAATGCTGGCTATACAGCAGATTTTAATTCTTGTCATTCCATTCTTTCCTTAAAATTGAGTACATCTTCATAGAGCGGAATCTATCTTTAATAAAAACTTTTTCCCTCAATATTCCTTCAAACTTCAGTCCGCATTTTTCCATTACCTTCCACGAGCCTATATTTTCTTCTTCACAATGGGCTTCTATCCTGTTAAGCTGTAATTTTTAAAAACCGAAATTAATAACAGCTTTCATTGCTTCACTTGTGATTCCTCTTTTCCAATATTTTGGCGCAATTACATAACCAATTTCTCCGCACCGGTCATCTGTATTCCAATTCCTTAGATCAATTGTACCGATCATTTTTTTGTCTTCTTTAATTTCAATTCCCCAAACAATTGAAATTTCTTTCTGAAACTGTTTCCACGTAAATTTTACAAAATCAGCCGAGTCCTGTATGTTTTTGTGCGGATACCAGGTTAAAAATTCAGTAACATCTTGCCCGTTAGCATACTCAAAAATGTCTTCGATATCCTTGCCGGTTAATTTACGCAGTATTAGCCGTTCAGTCTCAATTTGCGGAAACACATTGAGAATATGATCCCTATTCATAAATCATCCAAAAATTTAACTGAAAAATAGTTAGATTTATCAAAGAAAATTATGAAATTAATTTACAAATAAACTTATAAGCATTAAGAGGTTGAAAATGATTTCAAAAGAGCTTTTGGATATACTTTGTTGTCCTGAAACCAAAGCAGATTTAGTTCTTGACGGTAATTTTTTAGTCTCAACTGACAGAGATACACGCCGGCGTTACAGAATTGAAGATGATATTCCAATTATGTTGATTGATGAATCCGAACAATTGGATATGGCAGCATGGGAAGAAATTATGAAACGTCACAATAAAATTAGTTAATCATTCTTTTCCACATTTTCCCAACAAAATTAATACTCTATGCTAATTAAAAAAGACCAGGACGAGATACAAAAATATCTTACAGATGAATCCAGCTACAAAGGATATTGTGATGCAGTTTATTTTCCTGAAAACGAAAAGGAAGTTGAAGAAATATTAATTGAATGCAATAAAACAAAAACAAAAGTAACAATAGCGGGAGCCGGAACCGGTTTAACAAGCGGGCGCGTTCCGGAGGGCGGTATAGTTCTTTCTATTGAAAAGCTTAATAAAATTTTGGAAATAAATGAAAAAGAAAAATACGTCAGGGTTGAGCCCGGACTTTTTTTAAGAGACCTTCAAAATATTGTTGAAAGTAAAAATTTATTTTATCCCCCGGATCCGACCGAAAGGGATTGCTTTATAGGTGCAACGGTAATTACAAATTCTTCCGGAGCCAGAACGTTTAAATACGGGCCAACAAGGGATTATGTTATGGCAATGACAATTGTTCTGGGGGATGGAGAAATTCTGAAAATTGAAAGAGGTCAATATAAATCCAACGGATACAATGCTTCTCTTAAATGTGAAAGCGGAAAAATAATTTTCTTCACGGTGCCGGCATATGAAATGCCGAATACAAAAAATTCTGCCGGTTACTTCTGCAAGGAAAATATGGACTTGATCGATATTTTCATAGGCTCGGAGGGAACTCTTGGAATTGTTACGGAGATCAAGTTGAAATTAATTGATCTGCCTAAGGATTTATTATCATGCGTGGCATTTTTCCCATCAGAAGATGATGCACTGAATTTTATAGATGAAGCCCGTGAGAAATCTCAATCAAAGGATGATACACAGTTCTCTGCGCGCGGTCTTGAATATTTTGACAATTACTCGTTAAGGTTTATGTCCCAGGATTATCCTAATATTCCTGCTAAAGCCATTGCTGGTGTTTGGTTTGAACAGGAATTAAATAATAATGAAGATGAAATGCTTTCCGAATGGGTGGAATTAATAACAAAGTTTAATGGTTTTGAAGAGGAATCATGGCTTGCTGTTGATAAAAAGGAACAGGAGAAATTTAAGGATTTTCGTCACGCAATTGCATGGAAAGTAAATGAGTTTATCTCGAAGCATGGGCTGAAAAAAGTTGGAACCGATGTTGCCGTTCCACATTATGCATTTAGAAAATATTATTACCAGGTAAAAGAGATGATAGAAAAAAGAAATATTAAGTACGTGGTTTATGGGCATCTGGGTAATTCGCACATACATTTAAATATGCTTCCGACAAACGAGAGTGAGTATAAAACCGCCCGGGAACTGTATAAGGACATCTGTTTTGAAGCAATTAAATTAAAGGGAACTTTTTCTGCTGAACATGGCGTTGGTAAAGCAAAACGCGACTTTTTAATTATGATGTATGGCGAAGAGACAATTAAAAAAATGGCTGCGCTTAAATTAGTTTTTGATCCAAATAAAATTTTGAATATTGGTAATATCTTTGAAGAAAAATATTTATAAAATTATTGCTGTATTATTTTTCTTATCAGCCCCGGCTTTTTATTCACAGGTAAATATAGAAGACCAGATTCGCCTTGCGCAGGGTTACGAGCAGGCTGGTCAACTTTCCAAAGCAGAAGAAATATACAAACAGCTTTGCAATATCCAGCAGTGGAATGGTCAATTAACAGAACTTCTAAATCGTGTTTACATTTCTCAAAAGAAGTATTCGGAATCAATTGAGCTTCTTACCAATAGAATTAAGCAAGTGCCTACCGATCTTAATTTATATGGATTACTTGGCTCAACATATTATATGCTGGGGCAGCTGCAAAACGCATATGATTGTTGGGAAAAAGCAATTGCAGCCAGTCCTTCTTCTTATATATCATTTCGTATAGCGGCAAATTACGCTATTGAGAACCGCGATTACCCTAAAGCTATTGAATATTTAAAACGTGGAGAAAAATTTACACCGGACCCAACCATATTCTCGTATGATCTGGCTAACCTTTATGCGGTTAATATGAAGTTCAAAGAAGCTGTTAATGAATTTTGCGCTATAATTATTCTTCACCCGGAACAGACACAAATAATAAAATCAAGAATTGTAAGTTATTTAAATAAACCGGATGCAGGGGTTCAAACTGTACAGGCAATTAATGAACTAATTGATTCAAAGCCTCTTGCTGAATTATATGATTTGCTTGCTTCTGTCTACATGGGAATTGGTGATTATGAAAATGCCTTTCATACTGTTGTTTCTTTGGAAGAAAAATTTAAAAGCAATGGGTCCTATATTTTTACTTTTGCCCAGGAAGCTTTTAGAAATCAACAATATGAATGGGCTGCAAAAGCATTCGAATATATTTTTAACAATTCCTCCAATTCACAATTTATTCAAATAGCAAAAATTGGTAATGCCAGGTCTCTTGAGGCAGCGCTTGATAAAAAATTTTTTCGGCAGAACAATTCATGGAAGCCTTATTCTACTCCCGCACCTCTTTTTACCAATGAGTATAAGAATATTATTAACGCTTATGAAGAGTTTCTAAAACAATACCCAAATGACGCGGCTAATGTTGAGGCTTTATACAGAATTGCTAAAATTTTTGGTGATAGAATTTTTGATTATACTAATGCTATAAATTTTTATGAACGAATTATCAATATATCACAAACAAGCAGTTATACTATTAAATCCAATATAGAGCTTGGTAAAATTTACATTCAAAAAAATGATCTCGATAGAGCTTCGCTTTATTTTGAAAAAGCTAAAAATTTTCCCCAGGTTGAACCTAACGATCTATCTGAGGCAGCTTATTACATTGCCTGCATACAATTTTGGAAAGGTGATTTTACAGGTTCAATAACTCTTCTTAACAGCTGCTCCAAAAATTTGAGTGTTGATTTTACAAATGACGCCCTGGAATTATCATCCATTATAACGGCAACAAAAAAAGATTCACTTAATTTATTTAAATTCGCAAAAGCAGATCTATTCGCATTACAAAATAAGTATAAAGAGGCTGGCATTGAATTTAAAACTCTAAGTGATGACAGTAACTTGTTTCTAATAAATAATTTCGCAAAAATTAATTTTGCCGAAATTTTAATTGCAGAAAATAATTATTCTGAAGCATTCAAAATTCTTGGTGAATTGATGAATGATAGAAAAATTGCGATTTTTGCTGAAAAATCAACTTTTTTGCTCGCTCAGTGCTATCAATATGGGACAGGTGATCTTAATAAAGCAGTAGAAATCTATCAAAAATTACTTGAAACTTTCCCAAACTCACTCTATTTTGACCGTGTACGTGGAGAATTAAATAGTATTCAACAACAAAGTGAACGAAAATGAGTGATCCAAGAGAACCAAGAACAGTAAAATGTTCTTTTTGCGGAAGGGACGGAAGTGAAGTAACATCTATGGTTGCCGGACCTGATGTATATATTTGTGATATTTGTATCAAAACCAGTGTTGATATATTAAAAAATAATCTTTCAACAATTTCTAAAAAAGAAACTTACCACTCATCACTCACTCCTGATCTAATCAAAAAAAGTTTGGAAGAGTATGTAATTGATCAGGAATTAGCGAAAAAAATTCTGGCTGTTGCTGTTTATAATCATTATAAAAGAGTCAATGCTGCAAATTCTCATTTTGATATGGACGAAGTAGAAATAGAAAAAAGTAATATACTTCTTATTGGACCTACGGGAGTTGGTAAAACTCTTCTTGCTCAAACTCTTGCTAGAATTCTCGACGTTCCGTTTGCAATTGCAGATGCTACTACATTAACTGAAGCCGGGTATGTTGGTGATGATGTTGAAACTGTTCTAGTAAGATTACTGCAGGCAGCCGATTACAATCTTGATAAAGCGCAAAAAGGAATTGTATACATTGATGAAATAGATAAAATTGCGCGTAAGAGTGAAAGTGTTTCAATTACCCGCGATGTATCGGGTGAAGGTGTTCAGCAGGCTCTTCTAAAAATTTTGGAAGGAACTATTGCAGGGGTTCCGCCAAGAGGCGGCAGAAAACATCCCGAACAAAGTTTAATCAATGTTAACACAAAAAATATTCTATTTATTTGCGGCGGTGCTTTTGATGGTGTTGAGTCGATTATTGCTTCGCGAATAAATAAAAATACAATCGGATTTGATACAAACATCCTGAATCCGTCTGAAACGGAAAGGGATAACCTGATTCAAAATGTTCAGCCTGAAGATTTGGTAAAATATGGGTTAATTCCTGAGCTTGTTGGAAGGTTACCAATTATTGCGCCGCTTTCATCTTTGAATTCCAAGGCACTTAAGAATATTCTGACTGATCCTAAAAATGCAATCATTAAGCAATACCAAAAACTATTTATGATGGAAGGCGTTGAATTGAATTTTGATCAGTTTGCTTTAGAAGAGATTGTTAAAAAGGCAATTGAAAGAAAAACGGGCGCACGTGCCCTACGTTCAATTATTGAAGGTATTCTTCTTGATATTATGTATGAGCTTCCTACCAAAGAAAATATTGATAAATGCCTTGTAACACGGGATACTGTTACAAAGGGAGAAAAACCTGTTTATATTGAAAGTGACAGGAAAACAGCTTGATTTAACTTACTCTCCCCGGGTTATTCTCGTTTAACTAATTTTTAAACAGTTTAAGAGGTTGTCTCAAAAGTAATATTTCATAAAATAAATCTGCTAAAATCAGTTAAATCTGCGCCATCTGCTGGTTATTTTTAATTAAATTATTACTTCTGAGACAACCTCTTTTTTTTATATTGTCGCAAAATTCTGATTAGAATCATTCCCAGGGAAAAAATTACCTTTTCCACTCAGCAAGTCAAAAAGCGAGTTAAGCAGTGTATGAATATCAGAAGGTTTGCTTATATAAGCATCGCACCCGGCATCTAAAGCATTAAGCCGGTCTTTATTGAATGCATGTGCAGTATAACAAACAACCGGTATTGAAGAGAAACCGGGATTTTTTTTCAATTCCTGTGTTAATTGCAGCCCGTTTTTAGGACCTCTTATGGAAATATCCATTAATATAATGTCGGTTTTTTCCTTATTTAATAATTCGTAGAATGTATCTGAAGAATCACAAACATCAACTCTGAAGTACTTCTTTAGAAAGAAACTGAGAAATTTTTGATTTTCAAAATCGTCCTCAATGATCAGGAGTTTTGGCTTTTGCTCTGTGGGATGCCCCATTTTTTTTCTCCGTTTAAAATCACTGTGAATTTAGAGCCTTTATTTGGCTCGCTGGTTATTTTTATTTTTGTATTATTTAGATCAGCAAAACTTTTTACAATTGCTAACCCTAATCCGGTTCCCTCATATCTGCGGGTATAACCCATCTCTTCCTGTGTAAAAGGTGTAAATATTTTTTCTATAAACTCTTTAGACATACCCTTGCCCGTATCAGTAATATCAATAAGCACTTCCGTATCGTTACCATAAATTTTAATATCAACGCTTCCGTTGTTTGTATATTTAATAGCATTATCAATTAGATTTATAAAAACCTGCGATAATGCATAATGATCAACAAAAACATTAGTATCTTCAGAAACAGTATTTGCTAGTGTTAAGCTTATGTTCTTTTCTTCAGCGATTGAATTGAAATCTGAATATATTGTTTTAAGCAAGGCAAAAATATTTATTCTTTCAAACCTGGGGCTATATTTTCCTGTCTGAATTTGTGACATGTTAAGAAGTAAGTCGAATGTTCTATAGAGGCGTTTACTATTGTTTTTAACTGAACGCAGTATTGGTGCAAGCTCTGCTCTTTTTTCTTCACGTAACTCCTCCATCAGGAAATCTGAATAACCAACAATTACATTTAGAGGAGAACGAATCTCATGAGAAATCTGGGCTAAGAAAAATTCTTTCAAACGCTTGGATTCTTCTGCTTTGACAAGCGCATCTTTTAAATCGCGTTCGGTCGCTTTAAGTTCTGTAATATCGCGTCCGTAAACCTGGCAAACCTTAAATTTATTTATTCCTTCAGTAATAAATTGAAAATAATTCTCGCCTAATAATGCAGTATTACTGCTGGATTCATTATTCATAATGAATTCCTTAAAATCATAATTGCCAAGAAAAGGCAGAATATTCTGGGCATTTTCTCCGATTAAAATTTTATCAGGAAAAATTTTATGTGCAGAATTATTTGCAAGAATAATTACACCGTTTTCATCAAATCTAAAAATCGGGTCTGGCGATAAGGAAGCAAAAAGAGCCATTAATTCTGCCTGCTCAAGCCGCAAATTTTTTTCAGACTCCAGATGCCTTTTTCTCATTGGTATTATAACAAAGCGGTAGTAGATTAAAGTTACCGCAATTATCACAACGAACAACATAAGAGAAAATAAAAGAGGATTTTCAACACTAAACAGTGAGTCCGATTTTATCTTCTCTATGGATCGAAAAGAAGAGTCCAAAGATGATTTGCGCGATACTTGTAATAATAAAAAAAGCAGTTGCGTCAGCATAACCCACAAGTATGTTAAACAATTTAAGTACTACTGTTAATTCATATACAAAAAGAAATAAAAGAAATAGGCTGAATTTCTTTTCCGAGACATATTTAACTATAAACTCTTTTAAAAAAACAAGAAAGATACCAAGATGTAAAGATATTATTGAAAAATATGATAATACACCATTCATATTTAGCTGGTGCAGTAAAATGATCTGTAAAAAATTACCTTTGTAAATAATAACATATTTGAAAACATTATATAAAATAGGCGATATAAGAATAATAAAAGCTTCCATCCATACAAATTTATACTTAATAATCTGCTCTTTGCTGAATACTGCCATAAGCAACAAAAAGCATATTATTAGGTAATATAATGTTATAAGATCTTCGAGAACGAAAATCCGCATAGCAAAAGACAAAGGATCTTCCACAGCCAGGAGAACGAAATACCAAAAATATTTCCCTTTGTATTGCTTAAATGGAGGAATTAACCATATTACAACACTTGAGAAAAATAAAAATTTAAATAAGTCAGTTAATGTCAATCTTGCCAACAAATTGGTGGACAAATCAGGGACATTTCCAATGTTTCAGTGTTACTTGATAATGTTAATACTCCTGAACGAACTTCTACTGTAATTGCTGAAGGCGCTGCAACTTTCAATGCACTTACATCTTGAGTTGTAGCAGCAGTTGGTTGAAGTAGTCTTTGAACCATACTTGTACTAAAAACATACATAGTTTGATCTTTATCGAGAATATCCATTGTGCTACTTACCGGCTGTCTTTTCACGTTGCAAACAACTAAGCGGTTATTTTTAACTGCTAAGAGAACATAATCTCCTGCTTTTGAAAGTGAATTTTGTAACTCTTTTGTGTCAACTGAAATTGAGCCAATAACCTTACCAAATAAAGTTTTTGCTTCCTGCTTGCTGAAAATTTTACCTACGACACCATGCGTGCCTTGAGCATTAGAAACTGAAATGGAAATTAATATCAGAACAACTACTGAGCCGATAAATGGAAATAATCTTTTCATACAACCCTCCAGGTTATTTAGTGAATTGTGCCTATAATAAATTATAGATTCCTTATAATATATAGAATTCATTCCTATAAACAAGTTAAATTTTATTAAAATCTGCCTGGCAACTGTACATCACAATTGGCACATTTGCTTTTTACCAGGTTATTTACCTTAATTGTATGCCAGTCCCTTTCTATTAAAATTGAATTGCATTTAGGACAATATGTGTTTTGCATTTCATGATCATGAATATTTCCTACATAACAGTATTTAATCCCAAGATTTTTGGCAATATTACATGCTTTTTTAACTGTCGAAGCTGGTGTTGGCTGTTTGTGAGACATTTTAAAATGAGGTTGAAATGCCGTGAAATGAAGCGGTATTTCATCTCCTAGATTTTGCAAAATCCATTCACACATATTTTTTATCTCTTCTTCAGAGTCATTTTCATCCGGTATTAATAACGTAGTAATTTCAAACCATATATCCGTTTCTTTTTTCAGCCATATAAGCGTTTCAAGAACATCATTAAGATGTGCAAAAGCAAGTTTATTATAAAACCTTTCTGTAAACGCTTTAAGATCCACATTAGCTGCATCAATGTATTTAAATACATCCTTGCGGGCGTTTTTGTCTATGTAACCTGCTGTAACCATTACAGAATTAATTTTTTCCTGCCGGGCAATTTTCGAAATATCAATTACATATTCGCCGAATATAACCGGGTCGTTATAAGTGAATGCTATAGAGGGAGTATTATATTTTTTTGCGAGTTTAATAACGTCTTCCGGAGAAGCGTTGGTTGATTGAACATCATCAAGTCTTGCTTTGCTTATAGACCAGTTCTGGCAAAACTTACATCCAAGATTACAGCCGGCGGTTCCAAAACTTAAAACATCGGTACCCGGAAAAAAATGATTTAATGGTTTCTTTTCGATTGGATCAATTGCAAATCCGGTAGGTCTCCCATATCCTGTGGAATATAATGTTCCATTTATATTTTGACGTATGTAACAGAATCCAGCCTGTCCGTCTCCTATAGTGCAATAGCGCGGGCAAAGTGTGCAAAGCAGTTTTCCATTTTCTGCTGCTTCCCACCATTTAGCTATATGATATGATTTTGAATTCATAATTCTCTCTTTAATTGAGAATGGAGAATTGAGAATGGAGAATTTTGATTTTTTAAAACTTCAATCTCAACTTGCCATTCGGAAAACAGGTGCTCAATTATTCCGCAATTGCAAATCTCATCCAGCTTCTTCTTTCTAAATCTATATGAGGTCTTCCGGCAGCAAAAATTAAAAGATCGCCTTTATTGATGAAATTTTTCTCTAATAACAGTTTCATTGAATTTTGAACTGCCGAATCTTCATCATCAACATTTTCCAGGTATAGGGGCTTGATTCCCCAATGAAGACTTAATGTGTTACAAGTATCAAACGAATCTGAAAAAGCAAAAATTGTAGCTCCCGGCCGGAATTTTGCGGTGCTTATTGCTTTACGGCCAAAATGAGTAAAAATAATAATTGCAGCAGCGTTTATTTGTTCTGCAATACTTTTGTGTGCGTGCGCCATTGAGTCAAATAAATTAGCTGTTAAATCCTTTGGAATTTCGTATTTGATCTCACTCCTAAAAAGAGGCTGACTTTCAGTAGTTAGAAGAATGTCATTCATCATTTTTACTGCCTCAAGCGGAAATTTACCGACTGAAGTTTCTCCGCTCAACATCACAACATCGGTGCCATCCCAAACTGCGTTTGCTATATCAGAAGCTTCAGCGCGTGTCGGCACCGGATTCTCAATCATTGTTTCCAGCATTTGAGTTGCTGTAATTACAAGTTTACCTACAGAATTACATTTTCTAATTATATTTTTCTGAAAGACAGGTACCAGCTGAGGTGCAAGTTCAACCCCCAAATCTCCACGGGCAACCATAATTCCATCAGCTGCATCAAGAATAGAATCAAAATTTTGTATTGCTTCAGGCTTTTCAATTTTTGCAATTATTGGTTTTTCTATTCCCCGTATATAAAGCCATTTTTTTAAATGATGAATATCTTCTGCGCTGCGTACAAATGAGAGTGCAATAAAATCGGCCCTGTGTTTAAGGGCAAATTCAAGATTGTTAAAATCCGTTTCAGTAACAGAAGGTGTGCTTAATTTCATCCCGGGTAGATTCATGCCTTTTCTTGGTTTAAGAATACCTCCCTCAATAATTTTGCATATAACTGATGACGCGCTTTTCGATTTTACTTCAAGCCGTATCAATCCATCATTAATTAAAATTGCTTCACCAACATGGGCATCTTTTGCAAGATTTTTATAACTGACAGAAATTTTATCCCTGGTTCCCGGTAAATCATTAATACATAATTCTATTTCATCACCGGTTTTAATTTCAATTTCGGGCTGGCTCAACTCCCCAATTCTTATCTTGGGCCCCTGTAAGTCGATAAGAATAGGAATTGGAAGGGATTTTCTAACGCACAACTCGTTAATCATGTTAAAAATATTTTCAAAGAAGTCGAATGAACCATGAGAAAAATTTAAACGGAATGCGTCACATCCTGCATCAATCAAAGCTTCTAGTTTTTCGGTTGTGTCGCAGGCTGGTCCAACAGTTGCAAGAATTTTTGTCTTGGCAAATTTAGCGCTCATTTTTTCTTCATCCTTTGGGACTTAATATCATTTTTCTTTGGCGGAGGTAGTAATTTTTTTCTCATAGAGGTTAGCTCTTTTTCCACTTCGCCGAATATTGTATTTTGTTCATACCTGCCGGCTTTCATTTTTTTGCCCGCACGTAATCCCGTTAGTATTTCAATTGCTTCTTCTACTTTTGTAACCGGATAGATATTAAATTTCTTTTTCTTCACTGCATCAACAACATCGTCATTCAACATCAGGTCTTTTACATTTTGCTGCGGAATTATTACTCCCTGGTTGCCGGTCAGTCCTTTCATATTGCAAACTTCAAAAAATCCCTCAATCTTTTCATTAACCCCTCCTATTGGTTGTATTTCCCCCTTCTGATTTACTGATCCGGTTATTGCAAAGGATTGCTTAATCGGAATGTTTGTTAATGCTGAAAGGAGCGCGCATATTTCTGTAATTGAAGCACTATCGCCGTCAATCATTCCGTATCCTTGTTCAAAAACTAAACTTGCAGTAAATGATAACGGTATTCGTGAACCAAACATTTCTCTAAAGTAACCTGAAATAATCAGGACTCCTTTATTATGAGTATTTCCGCTTAGTCCTGCTTCACGCTCTACGTTAATTATATTACCTGTTCCAAGAGAAACTGAAGCCGTTATGCGGGTAGGTTTTCCAAATGAAAATTTACCGCTTTCATAAACAGCCAGTCCGTTTATTGTGCCAACCCGCGTCCCGCCGGTATCTATTAATATAGTTCCGTCGTTTATCATTTCTGTAACTTTGGATTCATAAAGTCCGTGTCTTTCTTTTGAGGCGTTATATGCCTGTTTCACGTGATTGCTTGTTACAAGTTTACTGCCGTTTGCCCTGGCCCAGAAACAGGCTTCTCTTACTACGTCTGCTATATACGCAAAGCGTGTTGTAAGCTTATTTTTTTCACCGGCATAGCGTGCGCTGTATTCAAATATTTTTGCAATCGCAGATTTATCAAACTCTAAAAGTTTTTCAGATTGAATTAATTTCTTGAGGACCTTTGTGTATTCGGTAATTGTTTGGTCTGTACGTTTTATTTCATAATCGAAATCGGCTTTAACCTTGAAAATTTTATTAAAGTCATCCTCATAATTTGATAAAATTGAGTAGATATAATTGTTGCCGATCAAAATTATTTTTGCATCAATGTTAATCGGCTGCGGTTTAAGAACACTTGGTGAAAATTGGTATAGGTTTGCTACGTCCTGAATTTCCAGCTGTCCGAATAATAATACGCGTTTTAATGTCTTCCAAACACCGGGCTCGCTAAAAGCATCCATTGCATTGATGATAATATAACCGCCATTTGCGCGCAGAAGTGAACCGGCTTTTATTTTTGTGAAATCTGCATACCAGCCTCCCCTGCCATCCGAATATTTTTCAATTGTTCCGAATAGGTTGTTATATGTTGGAGATGTTTCAACAATAACCGGGCAGCTTTTTGTTCGTGAGTTATCTAAAATTATGTTGAGTTCATATTCTTTTAAATAATCAATTATTATCCCGCCGTCAGATTCCTCGCGGGCAGGTTTCTGTCCTTTGAATATATCAAGGTTTGTTAAAATACTTTCATGAACATGGTCAAGATATTCCTTTACTGCATGAATTTTATATTTCTTTTTTAATTCCTCAAGCGAAATAGAAATAAACTCGGTTACAAATTCACTCTCAAGTTTGGAGACTTTTTCCTGGAAGCCTTGAGTGAGTTTTAAGCTTTCCTTAAAAACCCTTTGAAGTTCGTCCTGGTATTCAGAGTACTTTGTAATTATTTCGTGTGCTTTTTCCTTTGTAATTTTCTCAGTGCGTATAAGTTCTTCAAGCTGCTGGATAAACACCGGCTGGTCATCTATAACGGCAAGAATTTCCGGACGCATAATCTCGCCGATTTTTACCTGCCCTAATGTAAAATTGTCTTTTTTAAGTTTTTCTTCAAATACATTCATCAATGTCTGCTGATGCTTGCCATATTCAGCAAGAAGTTGACCTTTCTTTTTTATAAACGGTTCTGTTGAAAGGAGCTGTGGAATTTTCTCCTGAAGAAATTTTATTGCCCGGGTTAAATTCTTCTTGAATTTTTCCGCCTGTCCTGCAGGAAATTGAAGCAGCAGCGGGCGGTCATCATCTTCAAAATTATTGACATATGCATAGTCGTTAAGTGATGTGCAATCCGGACTAATAGATTCAAGCATTTGTTTTATAGCAGTAAATTTTCCGGTACCGGAGAGACCGGTTATAAAAATATTATACCCGGGACTTTTTAAATCGACCCCAAGCCTGATTGCTTTCAATGCCCGTTCCTGCCCGATAATTCCTTCTATAGGTTTAACCTTTTCGGTACTTTCAAAATCGAATACTTTAGTATCACATGTCCATTTCAATTCATCCGGCTTTAATTCTTTTGGCTTGGATGCTTTAAGAAGTGCCATATTAAATTTCTCTCATTTAGTGAATGGAAATTCATTCTTTCTGCTTCAACGTAACTTTAAAAATAATATAAAAATGTTACTGATGAAATTTCATAATCCTTTCGCTGGCGTTCAGGACGAAGGAAATCGTTTTTAATTGAGAATTGAAAATGGAGAACTTGCCTGCCGGTAGGCAGGATGGAGAATTGAGCCCTTCTACCCGGCTTCCATTTTCATCCCGTTTTCATCCCGTTTTTACCCCGTTTTCATCCCATTTTTGTCCCGTTTTTATCCCGGTTTTCATCCCATTTCCATCCCATTTTTATCCCGCTTGTCCCGCCTGTCCCGCGCCTTTTGCGGAGCTTGTCCCGACGTCTTATGTCGGGAGACGTTTTTTGTCGGGGGTTTTTCACCGTTAGGCATCTATGGAATCGTCAGTATGTCAAAGAACTTTCTTCAGGACGAAACATTTTCACATTTCCTCCCTCTCCTTTTTTTAAGGAGAGGGACCGAGGGTGAGGTTCTTCACGAATATGCAAAACTTCTTTTAAAAATAATTTTGAACGGTTCAAAAAAAGTCAGAATAAAGTATAATGTTTAAAAGGAGTAAGGAGAACCTGTCCGCCGGAGTCTCTGACATAGGCGGAAGAAGTAAGGAGTCTCAAATCGTGAAACGGAAAATTAGCTATTAGCAGCAAGCAATGAGCTTCAAGCTACAAGTTGTTTGCAACAAGATTAAAGATTAATAAATGATCCGGCAATTGCCGCCCGCCTCTGGCGCGGTTTCCCCGCTTAACGCTTCACTTCCTGAAATTTCCAAGCGCCCCGACAAAAGACGTCGGGACAAGCAATTATTTTTATGCGCGGAGAGATGAGCGATAGATTTCACCGTCCATCAAAAATATTTTATCATTAACCAACTGATTTATCAGTTGGTCAACGCACCAAATCAAAACTCCGCAAACCGATTTATCGGTTTTAACAAGCTTTAATTTGTTTAATATTATAAACGGTTGAAACCGTTGCCGTGGTTATTTATTAGCTCTATTGCCAATGGATAAACCCACCCAGCAATCCGTCAGCTGACGGAGGCGGGCAAACGCAATTGGTTAATGATATTGAAGAGATTTACCAACGAGGAGCACGGAAAATGTAATTAGGGGAGACGGAAACATAGTCAAAGAATGGTCTTTTAATGGCCAGGAAATTTTCATTGATTTATGTGGTGTTCTCTATTATCTTTGTACCAGCTCGTTAAGGTAAAAGTCGGCCCAGTGCCGGGTGTAAATTGAGCTTGCCTCTTTTTACCTAGCCTTAATTGGGCTTTAGTTTTTTTAAAGATAATTTATTCGATGCACTATACCATTCTCCGTAAGGTTTATTCCTGATATCATCTAAATTTTTTAAACGCAATTCTTTTTAGGCGCGGTGCCTGCCCGTCGAAGTGCAAACGCAGGCGGGCTTTCATTTTCTTTCTTGCATCTTATAGCTAATAGCTTGAAGCTATCAGGCGATCCATATTTCTATAATCGAGATGGTGATTATATTATTGGTAAAGAAGGATGCTCTAAAATTCTAATACTTGGTTTTATCAAAACAGATTCACCGGAACTTATAAGGAAAGGGATTCTGCATCTTCAGTCTGAATTATCTAAGGATGAATATCTTGCTTCAATTCCATCTATTAAAAAATCTCTCATAGCTTTTCATGGAACGGATGATTGCGCTGAAGTCCGCGAAAAAGTATTTAAGTTGATAAAAGAATTACCATTTTAATCCGAATTTATTGTAGCACGTAAAAACGAGTCTATTTTCAAAAAACGCCATAATAAACGTCCTAATATGTTTTATGACGATCTTGTTACCAAACTATTTCAAAATCAACTTCATACAGCTTATGAAAATTTAATTTATTTTGCAGTTCGCGGTAACCGTGTTAGACAACAACCTTTTGAAGAAGCTATCCGGACGGCTGTCTTTTCATTCGAAGAAAAAAAGAAGATTAAAATAGATACGGAAATTAAAATTTTTCCTCAACGGCCTGTTGGTGAACCATGTTTGCAGGTTGTTGATTATATGCTCTGGGCCGTTCAAAGAGCTTACAACCAGAACGATATGAGGTATGTTAATTTCGTAAAAGAGAAAATTTCTTTGATTGTGGATATTTACGATTTCGATAAATACCCTAACAATTATTACAATAAAAGGAACACATTTGATATAAAAAAAATTAGCCCTTTATGACTAGTTCCCTAAGGAAGCACGGCTCGACGCCGATTATTATCATAAAGGACTAAAACTTATAAGTAAAGTATATTTCCTTTGCATCATTATCAAGAAAATTTATTATTCGAATGAAGCCGAACTTAAATCCGTTCTGCCATGCCTACGGCAGGTAAACTCGATGACCACGCTTCTCTTCACGAAATTTCTTAACCCGTCATAAAGACATTGCCGGGCAAGCGCCCCGACAAAAGACGTCGGGACAAGCAATTCTTTTTATGCGTGGAGAGATGAGCGATAGATTTCACCATCCATCAAAAATATTTTATCATTAACCAACTGATTTATCAGTTGGTAAACGCACCAAATCAAAACTCCGCAAACCGATTTATCAGTTTTAAAAAATTAAATTGTTAATTGTCCTTTTCTTACGTTAAGCTTGTCCCGCTTCGGCGGGGAAAAGGTAGCAAAAGAATCCCGTAAAAGTCACCGGATCAACCTTGCCAATGTTTATAATTGCGGCAGGCAGGCTTAACATGCACTGAAAAAATTTATTCTGTCAAGGAATGGGAGTCTGTCCGAGAACTTCGATTTCGAGGAATTTTTTAAAAAAGTTTTGATTTTCTTTTAAAAACGAAACCGAATTTTTCAAAAAGCTAGTATTCGGACAGATTCATGGTTTTTGACTGCCCACAAACTTGACAAAACTTGACAAAGACAATTCCGGAATATATATTTGTATTGAATGAAAAAGAAATTAAACATTTCTCAAATAAAACGACAAGCCGAAAAACTTGGTTTAAGCCAAGCCGACCTTTCTAAAAAGCTTAAAGTATCACGTGAAAGTGTTTCACAATGGTATAAAAACGAAATATTTCCTAGACCAGATAAGTTGCTCAGGCTAGCTACCCTGCTAAAATTAAAGTATAATGAGCTTATTATAGAACCAAAAAATAAATTAGAACCCAGAGTTGCATTTAGAGTAAAAGCGCACTCAATAACTAAACCAGAACATATCGAAACCGCAAAAATAACTGGAACAGGATTAGAAAAGCTTGTTCAATATTTACCTTTTGAAAAATTCAAATCCCCACCATATTTAATTGAACCTAAAATTGATGAGAATTATATAAGTAGCGTAACGAAAGAAATTAAAAGTAGTATTGATAACAATGTGAAAAACATCAGCATTAGTGATATTGTAAAAATCTTTGATTCTTATAAGGCAATATTAATCCCGATATTGTGGGGAGAAAAAAATAAACATAAGAATGCACTGCACATCTTTTTACCGAAGAGTTCTACCACATGGGTGTATGTAAACTTAAATACTAAAGTTCATGATTTTAAATTCTGGATGATTCATGAATTAGGACATATAATTGCTCCTACTTTGGTAGAAACTACCGCAGAACGTTTTGCTGATTCATTTGCGGAAGAATTTTTGTTTGGAAATGAAGAAGCTATAAAAGTTGTTGACGAAATAAAAGATTATAATAAAGAGGGACTAATAATAGAGAAAATATTATCGATTGCAAATGAAAGACAGATTTCTCCCTATACAATACATTCTAAATTAAAGAAGAACACTAGTAATAAATTAATTAGCGGCATTGAAATTGGGCCTATTCTAGGCAGTTATAATAAGCAACAGCAAACTTTTGCTGAATCAATATCACTTAATAATAACCCAACGGCAAAACAATATATTGATAAAGTTGAAGAAGTGTTTAACACACCATTTTTTGAATTATTAAAAAAAGCAAAAAACGAAATAATAGTTACACCAGATTACTTGAAAAGAATACTAGATATACAGATATTAGAAGCACGAAGTATTTATGAGTACCTAATTGCCACAGAAACCAATATTAATTGATAGCAACAGTTATTTTAGACTTGCCAGATACATCCATCCATTTTTAAATAAACCCATTTTTAGTAATACTTACAGGCTATACATTGTCAAGGAACTGGAAGATGAATACAGGAAAAGTAAAAGATTAATGGTAAAATTTGACTGGGTTTATGAAGAACAGTTTGTTGAAAACAGAAAAGTTGGAATAATTACCATTCCAAAGAAAAAGAAAGAAGATATAAAAATTGCTTATGATATTATTCATTCGGTAAAAAAAGAGAAAAATTTTTCTACACAGTATTATGATATACATAGTTTAGCAATTGCTCATGTTTTTGAAATTGGGATAGTGACCGATGACAAAGATATGTTACACCTTGCGAATATATTTAAAATTAAAAAGTATAATACTATTCAATTATTAAAGAAACTTCATTTAAACAGAGATATAGGGATTGAAGATGTTAAGAATATTATTTGCAGATGGAAAAAGGAAAATGACCTCCCTAGTAATTGCAAAAAAGATTATGAAAAATATTTCAACGATAATTTTGATGAATTAGAGTAGTAACGAGTTTAAAATGCGGAGTAATTAAACGGCTGTTAAAACCAAGCCTTGATTGTGATAAAGTGTTCTGCCAAGGAGTGGGATTCTGTCAGAGAACTTCGATTTTGAGCAATTTTTTCAAAAAAAGTTTTGATTTTACTTCAAAAACGAAACCGAATTTTTCAAAAAGCTAGTATTCGGACAGACTCATGGTCCTTTACACCAAGAAAATATCCTTCTAAGCTATATTTAATCTATAAAGATATTCCTGAAATCCAATAAATAATTCTTTGATTCCAATTGCCGCACCTAGTTTTTCGGTAGCATCACTAATGGAATGATATTTTAACTCAAGTAAGTTGGGCAATTTATCCTGCTCAAGTTCTTCTACACCAGTTTCAATATATCTTGAGAGAACGAAATCAAGAAATTCTTTTTGTTCATTACTTAAAGGGGCAAAGATGTTTTTCTGTGCTGCAGCAACTCTAGCTTCTCTACTAATTGGCGGAATTGAATAGGAAATGAATTCAAGTACATCAAATAAATCACTATTCTCGGCGTCGATAAGCTTCTGTAACTGTAAGAGTATATCCTTTCCGAAGCCAGCATCTTCTAATTTATCTAATAATGTTTTTCTAGTAATTGGATTAGCCCAAATAGACCTTAGCTCAGCTTCGTTTTTAAAGAATTCCGGAAGTTTTCCGTATAAATGATTTAAGAATTCCTGAGCCGTTAATTGTTCACCATTTGGGCCCCAAAATGTGGAGTCAACAGTATGCACAATTTCCAATTCTTTCCCATCACGTAATTTTACTTTTACCATCTTTTTACAAACACATGGCCATTTCCCGCATTTAGGGCATAGTCCAGGAGGTTCTTTTACACATTCGCAAGGAATTTTTCCGCATACCGGACAAGGTTTTGGCGGTTCAATTAAACACTCACACGGATATTTATCGCATCTGTCACATGGCTCTGGTTCTTCCGGTTCTCCATCCCACTCAGGATCTTTAAATTTAGCGCTCGCATTAACAAAATCATAAATTGTAAAATAGTTTTTACCGTCAAATAACCTGGTACCTCTTCCTATTATTTGTTTAAATTCTACCATGCTATTAATAGGGCGCAATAAAACTATGTTCCTTATATTTCTGGCATCAACACCCGTAGATAACTTTTGTGAGGTGGTTAATACGGTGGGTATCATTTTTTCATTGTCTTGAAATTCCCTTAAATGTTGCTCTCCCAACTCACCGTCATTTGCCGTTACTCTATGACAATAATTTGGGTCATTGCTCTTTTTATTCTGGTTAATTAAATCCCTTATTGCAGCGGCATGATCTTGAGTAGCACAGAAGACTAGAGTCTTCTCATTGGGGCTTATCATTTCCATCAGGACTTTTATACGTTTTTCTTCTCTGACTTTTATTTGAATTATTTTATTGAAGTCACTTTCTACATAAATCTTACCGACTTCTATTTCTCCTTCAATAATTTTATCATCTGATTCGTATTTATATTGATCAAGAGTAGTTTTAATTCTCTTTACCTTAAATGGCGTAAGGAAGCCGTCATTTATTCCTTCCTTGAGAGAATAAATATAAACCGGCTCTCCAAAATATCTGTATGTATCTACGTTTTCAGTTCTCTTTGGCGTGGCTGTTAAACCTATTTGTACTGCGGGTGAAAAATATTCTAAAATACTCCGCCAGGTACTTTCATCATTTGCACCGCCACGATGACATTCATCAATTATGATAAAATCAAAGAAGTCTTTTGAATATTGGCCGAAATATGGTGTATCATTTGGACCACACATAAATGTCTGAAAGATTGTAAAGAAAATAGAACCGTTTGTCGGAACCGAACCTTTTTTGCGGATTTCATTGGGTTTAATTCTAACCAGCGCATCTTCCGGGAAAGATGAAAAAACATTAAATGCCTGATCCGCCAGTATATTTCTATCTGCCAGGAATAAAATGCGCGGCCTTCTCTTACCATCGTAATTTAGATTCCATCTTGCATGGAAAAGCTTCCATACAATTTGAAATGCTATAAAGGTTTTACCAGTACCGGTTGCCAATGTTAAAAGAATTCTATTCTTTTTATTGGCAATAGCATCCATTGCTTTTTCAACCGCAATATCCTGGTAAAATCTTCCACCCATTGAACCGCCTTTAGTTTCAAACGGAACGGTATCAAATTTGCTTTGCCATTCATTTAATTGTTTAAGAGATTGTTCCCATAAATTATCAGGGGTATGGAAATCATTTACCAGCCCTTCAGTGGCTTTATCCATATTGATATAGTAAATCTCTATTCCATTAGCAGCATAAGTATGATCGAGCTTCAGCCTGGTAGCATAATCTTTTGCCTGAGCTACACCTTCCGCAACTTCCTGCTCATTACTTTTAGCTTCCACAACTGCAAGCTTACGGTTCTTATATGCCAGCACATAATCAGCCTTAAGAGCTTTTTCTCTGCCGCCGCTGGTTTTTATTTTACCATCAGTAATTGGAAATTCCCTATGAATTTTTATTTCGGGATTTTTTTTGCTGTCCCAACCGTTATCTGCTAATTTGGGATCAATTAATTCTGCCCTGGTTTCAGCTTCATTCATATTTATTCTTATTTATCTGGATTCTCATTAAGTATTCTGTTAAAATTTTTTACTAAATATTTTTCAAATTGTGGTTTAACATGTTCAGTTTTTTCCCTAGTATTTTTGCCGTTGAACCATATGGAATGTATCCCTTTATGTTCCCCAGTCTTGTTTTGAACTGATTTTTCAATAAATTCTCTTGATGAAAGTATCCACATCTTATCCATCCGTTCAGAATAAAATACAAACCAATAATTTTTTCTGTACTCATGCGGAATAGCGGCAAATAATGCAGCTGATCCAAATTTTACATACTTAGAACGTGCTTTAATCTGTACCTCTACAAAAGAACCATCTGGTTTTTTAATAACCGCATCTATTGCATCATCATCCACCATTGGCAGAAAAACATCTAACCCTTCTTTTAACATTAATCCAATTACATAATATTCAATGCGCTTTCCAAAAGCTGCTGAATGTCTGAAGTTTTTGTAATCTAATTCACCATTCATACTTTTTCCATCTCTTTAGAAATATTAAATTCACCATTAAATGCCTTTTGTAAAATACTTTTCTTTAATTCTTCTAGATCTTTTAGTTTTTGTAGATAAATTGATTCGAGTTTTATCGTTTCATCTGAGAGAGCATCAAGTTTTTGAACAAAAATTTGTTGCGTTTTTGTTGAATTAGGAAATGGAATACTATAATTTTCAATCCATTCCTTTGATACCCTTTTGTGACCTACAGCTCCGCTCATTAACTTCTTTCCTTCTTCTCGAAATTGATTACGCGAAAGGAAATAATACAAATAATCAGATATTACATTCCCTAGTGATCGTAAAACGATGAATTCGCTTGAACCAAAACCAATTCCATTTTTAAGATTACGTGCAATTCCAATTTTACCATTTTCGAAACAAGGAGTAATTTTTGCTAATAAAACATCTTCATTAGCAAAATATGTATAACTACTAATAACAACTTTCATTTTTTTTTCTTTAACTCCAACTATTGTTTTATTCAAAATTCCTAAATCTTGCATTGGCAAAAAGGTAACATTATCTGTTTCTCTTAATTTATCTCTTGCTTCTTTTTTCTGTGGTTTGAATACACAAATATCTATTAATTTCTTTTCTTCCCAACCGTCACCACGATTAGTAAACACCGATTGTAGATAACTTTCAAATAGTTCTTTTGCATTCTGCAAATTCTTTTCAGTATAGTTTTTAACTTTATCGATTGCCTTAAATGCTTCATCTAATACGGTGACAATTCGTTTTTGCACGGCTAATGGCGGAATGGGTAAAATAGCTTTTTTTACAAGATCACTACTTATATTTTTAACAATAGCTCCACTTGCCAGTGTCGTAAATTGTTCTTGGACTATGGGGGAGCTTAATAAATAAAAGAAAAAATTATTGTCTATATTTTCTTGAAGTTTTAATAAGTGCCAACCATCATGTATGTACCCAGATGTTTTCATGATATATGGTCTACCAAATGACATTGAATTAGATAAAATAAAGTCGCCTTCGGTAACAAATCTTGATTTTAATGCACCCTCTTTAGTTATTTTTTCTTTTGTAGTATAAATATATTTATCTACATTTTTAGTATCACCAATCTTAATCCAGTTTACACCATCTTCGGAATTAGTTACATATTTTTCAATCGGTCTTGGAGAACTTCCTCTTTCGACTCTACAGACTTCCCCCAACTTTTTTATTTCCCACCCAAGTTTCATAAGATTTCCATAATTGAATTCAGAATTTTCACACTCTCTTCATCCAATGCTTTCATTTCTTCAATAATTTTATTCGGTTCACGAAGTTTTATTTCTTCTTTTTTATTTGGATTCTTAACACCTAGATCAAAAGTAGTTTTATCAATGTCAGCAATTTTAACAGTCCAACTGTTTTCACTATCAACTTTTGAAGCTTGGAGTTTTACAAACTCTGCCAGATCATTTTCATTAAGCGGGTTAGTTTTTCCTAAGTTTCTATCCAGATTCAACTGGTAATACCAAATCTTACTTGTAGGTCTTCCTTTCTCAAAAAACAATATGACTGTCTTTACTCCAGCGCCTTGGAACGTTCCGCCTGGTAGATCCAGTACAGTATGCAAATTACAGTTCTCGAGCAGTAGTTTACGCAGACTGACAGAGGCATTGTCTGAATTACTCAAGAAAGTATTTTTAATTATGACGCCTCCTCTACCTCCCGCTCTCATAATCTTAATAAAATGCTGTAAAAATAGAAAAGCGGTTTCACCAGTCTTAATTGGAAAGTTTTGCTGAACTTCGCTTCGTTCCTTGCCTCCAAACGGTGGATTGGCTAATACAATATCGTAACGGTCTTTCTCTTGTATATCTGCAAGGTTTTCGCTTAAGGTATTTGTGTGCAAAATATTTGGAGCCTCAACTCCATGCAGAATCATATTCATAGTACCGATAATATAAGCCAGCGATTTCTTCTCTTTGCCGTAAAAAGTTTTGGTTTGTAGTATTTTATCCTGCGAGGTAGACCGATTTTTATTATGCTCTTTAAGATATTCAAAGGATTCGCATAAAAATCCGGCAGAACCGACAGCACCATCGTAAATAGTTTCACCTAATTTAGGCGCTACAACTTTTACAATAGTTTTAATTAATGGTCTGGGAGTATAATATTCACCACCGTTTCGACCAGCATTACCCATGTTTTTAATTTTATCTTCATAAAGGTGACTCATCTCATGTTTTTCAGCATGGCTCTGAAAACGCAATTGATCGACTAAGTCAATGACTCCTCTTAAAGTATAACCGCTTTGTATTTTATTTTTCAGTTCATTGAATATTTCACCAATTTTATATTCAATTGTATTTGGAGAGGATGCAGACGCTTTAAATTTCTTTAGGTAGGGAATTAGTTTTAGATCGACAAAGTCTTTTAGGTCGTCTCCAGTTAGTGCTTTGTTCTGATCTATCTTTCCATCTTTAGTTCTTGGCGCAGCCCAAACATCCCATCTGTATTGCCTATCAATTAAATACTCGTAATCCTTTCCTACAAGCTCAGCTTTTGTTTTTCTTTCTTGCTCTAAATCATTTAAATATTTTAAAAATAAAATCCATGAAGTTTGTTCAACATAATCAAGTTCGTTGGAGCACCCAGCATCTTTGAACAGTATATCGTCAATGTTTTTAAAGGTTTGTTCAAACATAAGTTAACAACTCCCACAATTATCAGAAGAATAATTTAAAACATATTGAAATCTTTACCTAAAAAGAACTTGTAACCCAACAAATTTCTAGCACGCAACGGTACACTGTGATGAGCATTCGCAATTCTCAATTCTAAATTCTCAATTTTATTTTGTCGGCTAAATAAAAAGAAGAGGCGGCAGGTGCCGCCTCTTTTTCATTTGCAGATACATTAAAAGAAGGTTTGAATTTTTTTCTGCCTATCGTTTTGTTGAACTAAAAGATGTTAAATTTGTTATTATTAATTAAACACCTCTCCGCATACTGCCGGAGTAGGGTGTATTGTATTTTAAACACAATAAATTCTTTTCCTTAAAAAAGAGAATTAATTTTAGTTAAAATAAAGATGGAAACTTCTGCTGATATTCTCATGCATTCCCTAAAAACTTTTTCTGAATTAAAAGAAAAAGTTTTTTTATCTGCGCCGAAAGAAAAAATTTACGTTTCACCGTTTGCAGGTTCATCAAAATCTTTTTTTATACAGGTTATTTCAGAAAAGGAAAAAGAAATTGTTCTTTTTTTAACATCAACGCAGCTGGTCAACGAGGCGAAAGTTGAACTTAGCATTCTTGGACTTGAAGAGAGAATAATCATAGTTGATGATTTAACGCCCGAATCACTACAGGAAAAACTTACAGATTTAAATACGCGCAAACATTTTATCCTGGTTTCTACATACGAACTGCTCAAACTAAAATTGCCATCGAAAAATTCAATTAATAAAAACACTACAAAGATTGAAATAGGCGGCAGTATTTCCTATGATGAGTTAACTGAGTACTTAAACGGTATTGACTATAACCGCGAGAAATTTGTTAGTGACCCGGGTGATTTTGCTGTACGAGGCTCTATTATAGATTTTTGGTCTTTCAGTGAAAAGCAGCCCTGCCGTTTGGAATTTGACGGGGATTTTATTGAATCGATCCGCCATTTTGATCCCGACAGCCAGCGTTCGCTTGATAAAATTATTTCCGTAACAGTAGCCGCGCCAATAAATCTTGAAAATGAGGGGACAGACATCTTCGATTACCTGGATAATCCAATTGTGTTTGCCGCAGATTATGAACTGCAAAATTTATTTACCCCAAAGGCAGAATCAACTTCTCAAACTTTTGAAGAAGATATTGACGAAGAATTGAAAGAAGAATTATACGACGAAGAGCCCGCCACGGCGGGTAAACAAGAACAAGAGTTTACCCGCATTGGCGGGCAAGAAGAGAACGATGGGTTTACTTCATTAGAAAACATTTTTAAAAAAAACTCACGCTGGGTAATTGAAGATTCTTTAAGCGGGCATCCGGGGTGCATCCAGCTTCATTTTACCGAGCCACCGCAAATCAATTCTAATTTTGAAGTTCTGGCAAATATGCTTCAGGATTATGCTGCAAAAGATTTTCAAATTATAATTGCAGCTGAGAACGAATTTCAAAGCAGCAGGCTTTATGATCTGCTTTCGGATTTCAAACCGGTACGTTCCGTCGGCGGAAAAGAGTTATCCGAATTATTTGAATTGGGAAAAATAAAATTTATTACGCTTGCAGTTAAAAGCGGATTTATTTCAAAAATAAATAAGCTGGTTTTTCTTACGGATTACCAGATCTTTAATAAACCTTATAGAACAAAACTTTCTACTAAAACAAAATATAAAAAGTCGCGTGTTAAAGATTTTGCTTCAATCAAAAAAAATGATTTTGTAGTTCATGAAAATTTTGGAATCGGTCAATATGTTGGTTTGGAAACAATAAGGATTGGAGATGTTGAACAGGAATCGATAAAAATATTGTACGCTGAAGGCGGGGTGGTTTATGTTAACCTTAATTATCTCTCGCTGGTTAAAAAATTTTCATCACAGGAAAACGCTCCGCCTAAACTTTCCGTATTAGGTGGCGGCGAGTGGAAGTCAACAAAGAAAAAAGTAAAAGCAAAAATTAAAGATGCTGCAAGGGATTTAATTACACTATATGCAAGAAGAAAATCGGCACAGGGATTTTCATTCAGTCCTGATTCAATTTGGCAGAAGGAACTTGAAGCCTCTTTCTTCTATGAAGACACTCCGGATCAAACAAAAGTAACAGAGCAGGTAAAGCTTGATATGGAAAACCAAAACCCGATGGACCGGCTTGTTTGCGGTGATGTGGGTTTTGGAAAAACTGAAATTGCAGTACGGGCAGCGTTTAAATCAATAAATGATGGAAAGCAGGTTGCTCTGCTTGTGCCAACTACAATTCTTGCAGAGCAGCATTACAATACATTTAAAGACAGGCTTGCACAATTTCCGGTAAAAGTTGAGATGCTTTCAAGGTTTCAGACAAAAGCATCTCAAAAAGAAATTGTTAAAAAAATCTCTAAAGGTGAAGTTGATTTGGTTATTGCAACTCACAGACTACTTTCAAAAGATATAGAATTTAAGGATTTAGGTTTGTTGATTATTGACGAAGAGCACCGGTTTGGAGTCATGGCAAAAGAAAAATTGCGTTCGTTAAAAGCAAACGTAGATACACTTGCACTCACTGCAACGCCTATTCCGCGAACATTAAACCTTTCCCTGCTTGGCGCCCGTGATCTTTCTATTATTGCAACTCCTCCTCCTAACAGGCAATCCATTTACACAAAGGTAGATAAATTTGATATACACAAAGTCCGGGAATGGATATTAAATGAAATTAAACGCAATGGACAAATTTATTTTGTTCACGACCGCGTTCAGTCAATAGAAAAAATTGCAAATTATGTGCAAAAATATGTACCCGAAATTAAAATTGGCATTGCCCATGGGCAGATGAAGTCTACCGATTTGGAAAAAGTTATTCACTCATTTCTTAACAAAGACTACAATATGCTTATCTCTACAAAAATCATTGAATCCGGTCTTGATATTCCGAATGTAAATACAATTATTATAAACCGTGCAGACCGTTTTGGTCTTGCCGAACTCCATCAATTACGGGGAAGAGTTGGGCGCAGCGACCGGCAGGCGTATGCATACTTTCTTGTTCCATCTTTACATACAATTACAAAAAAAGCTATAAAACGTTTGCAGGCAATTGAAGAATATGCAGATGTTGGTGAAGGTTTTAATTTATCCATGCGCGATCTTGAAATCCGCGGTGCCGGGAATCTATTAGGCACAGAACAAAGCGGATTTATTGATACGATAGGGTTCGATTTGTATTTAAAACTTCTTGATGAAGCCGTGGAGGAGTTAAAGCAGGATGAGTTTAAAGAAGTATTTAAGGATTTACCCCGCCAGCATGAAAGATCTGAACCAACTATTGATACTTTCTTTGAAATTGGAATTCCAAAATCTTATATGCCGGATCAGGCAGACAGGTTGGGATTTTATACGGCGCTGTTTTCAATGATTAAAATTGAAGAGCTTGATGAAATAAAAGAAGAGATGATTGACCGTTTTGGTAGAATTCCTTCTAATGTAGAAAGGTTGATTTTAGCCGCAGTTTTGCGGTTTTATGCTTCCTTTGCTTTGTTGGAAAGAATTGTTGTTCAAATTAATAAGGTTACTATTGTCCTTCCAAGAAGCGAAAAAGAGGATTTTTACAAGAATAAATTTGTGCCGCTTTTGACTCACATCAATTCAAATTATTCTAAAGATATTAAATTTCTTCAGGTAAACGATACAATGAAGCTGGAAATGGCTAATAAATTTAATTCCCCTGAATCAGTTATGAATTTTTTGATTAAATTCTCTAAAGAGATTTTGGAGATTAATAAATAAAGTCATGGAAATTATAGTAATATCATTTTTGATAATTTTGAACGGGCTTTTTGCAATGTCGGAAATATCTCTGATCTCTTCAAAAAAGATTAGATTAGAAGAAATGGCCAGGAAAGGGAACAATGGGGCAAAGGTTGCGCTAAATCTTTTAAACGATCCCGAAAAATTTCTTTCAACTATTCAAGTGGGTATTACTTTTATTGGTATAATTTCCGGTGTTTACGGCGGACTTACTCTTCAATCTCATCTTGCACCGGTTATTGAGGACCTGGGTGCTTCTGCAAAATTTTCACAAAGCCTTTCTTTAGTGTTGATTATTTCTGCTATTACTTACCTGTCACTTGTGATTGGTGAGTTGGTGCCAAAGACTATTGCACTTAATAATCCGGAAGCTATTGCTACAGTTCTTTCCAGGTTGGTCTGGTTATTTTCGTTTATTGCAAAGCCTTTGATTTGGTTGCTGACAATTTCTACTAGAGTTATTCTAAAATTATTTGGAATTAAAAATCCGGATAATCCCCCGGTTACCGAAGAAGAATTGAAAATGATGATTGAGCAGGGTAGAAAATATGGTGTGTTGGAGTTGAAAGAATCTGAAATGATGAAAAGTGTTTTCCGCTTTGGCGATAAAAGAGCTTATGCTGTTATGACAAACAGGCAGGATATTGTTTGGATTGATATTAATGATGACATTGAAACAACCCGCAAATTTATTTATTCAAACAGCTTTTCTAAATACCCGGTGTGTAATGAAAATCTTGATGATGTTATTGGAATTATGCTTGTAAAGGACTTCCTGAAAAAGTATGCTGAAGACGAAAAATTTGATCTGCGGGATATTATATCTAAACCTTTAATTCTGCCGGAAAATATTTCGGCATTTAAAGTGCTTGAAAAATTTAGAGAAACTAAAACTTATGTTGCAATTATTGTTGATGAATTTGGTTCCGTTCAAGGATTAAGCACTTTGCATGATCTTGTTGAAGATATTTTTGGCGAACTGCCCGATCAATCTCCCGATTGGCATTCTGCAATTTTTAAAAGAGAAGATGGATCTCTTTTAGTAGACGGTTCAATTCAAATTGACGAGATCAAAGATAAATTGGAAATTGAATTTGAAGGCGAAGAGCATTATACATCGCTAGGGGGTTTTGTAATGTACAGGTTAAATGGAATTCCTCAAACGGGAGATCATTTTCTTGACGGCAATTACAAATTTGAAGTTGTGGATATGGATGGTGCCAGGGTTGACAAAGTTTTAATCCAAAAAATCAAAGAGTAACCATGGAGAATTGTAATGGGAAAAATATACAAATCTATAATGGTATTGCTTGTAATTGCATTCATTTTAATCCAGTTTATTGACTCGCCACGTACAAATCCGCCTGTAACTGGAGAAATTGAAGTACCAGTTGAGATAAAAACAATTTTAAAGACATCCTGTTATGACTGCCATTCAAACGAAACCGTCTGGCCCTTATACAGTAAAGTTGCACCGGTCTCCTGGATTATTACCGATGATGTTAATTCAGGGAGAAAAAAAGTTAATTTTTCTGAATGGAATAAATACAGTAATGCTAATAAAGAAAAAAAGATGAAAGATATTTGGGAGGATATTAATGCCGATGAAATGCCGCCAAAGTCATATACCTATATGCACCCGCAGTCGGTAATAGAGTTTACACAAAAAGCGCTCTTAAAAAAATGGATTTCTAATTGGAAGACCTATTAATAAATATAAAATAATTCCGGAGAGACAGATGGATCATTCGCTCATTACAACAACATTTACGTTGGATGGTTATAAGGTTGTTAAAAACCTTGGAGTAGTAAAGGGAATAGTTGTCCGTTCACGTTCCGTTTTTGGTACAGTGGGGGCTGGCATACAAACTATTTTTGGCGGCAACATTACCTTATTTACAGAACTTTGTGAGAAGACCCGTTCAGATGCATTTGAGCTAATGGTGGCACACGGGCAGGCAATTGGTGCAAATGCGCTACTGGGTGTTCGTTATGATGCAACAGAAGTTATGAGCGGAGTTACAGAAGTATTGTGTTACGGTACAGCAGTGGTTGTAGAAAAAATTAATCATTAACTCACCTTACGCATAATTTAATTTATAACCATGTCCTTCAGGACGTGGAGTGAAACCAAGCAAAAAAATCCGGGCTTTAGCCCAACTCTTTGTTTTATAGAAACATAATTTCGTTATTAGCTTGAATTTTCATCTATTTTATTTGGGCTAAAGCCCTTTTCTTTTTTTGTTGTCTTTTGTCTCCACCGTAAAGAGGCTGTGTGATAATTCGGTTTTTTTAGAAAAATGTTTTGATTTCATTCTAAAAACGAACCCAAAATGTGCTTGACACCCTATTTTCACACAGCCTCTAAACGGTGGAGTTATGAAGTTTTAAAATCAATTGGCGTAAATACCCTTTTTGCGTAACGTGAGTTAGTAAAATATTTTTGCAGAAAAGCCGGTTTTGATGATATTATACAGTTATCGAGACAATTATGCAAATGTTTAGACATTAGATGGTCATAAAGTCATTAAAATAAAAAATTTATTATTCCTGATTTGTTGCAAAAAAAGACTAACCTATCTAAGTTGCATAAGGAAATTTTTTCTTATTCGGGTAAATACAATGCAACACCATCAGAATCAGGATCACGTCTTAACTCTTTCAGAGAAAATTGAAAATATTACGTCTGAATCTCCTATGCTGTGCTATCAGTGCGGAAAATGTTCGGCTGGATGTCCCATCAGGGATTATATGGAAGATTCTCCAAATCAGGTTGTAAGGTTAGTTCAATTAGGATTTGATGATGAAGCCTTAAAATCTTCAACCGTTTGGCTCTGCGCAAGTTGTTTAACTTGCAGTTCAAGATGTCCTCAAAATTTTGATATCGCTAAATTCATGGATGCAATGAGAGAAACCGCTTTGCGTGAAGGTATTGAAATTTCTGAGAAGGATACTGTTAAATTTCACAAAGCATTCTTAAATCAAATTAAAAAGAACGGCAAAACCTTTGAGTTAGGCTTAACTTTAGATTATAAGCTCAAAACTCTGGATTTTTTCCAGGATGTTGATGTTGCCCCCGAAATGTTTTTCAAAGGAAAAATTAGTTTGTTTCCTCATAAAATTAAAAAGGGTGAGGAAATAAAAAAAATCTTTGATCGAACAGAATAAGAGGTAACAAGTGAAGGTTGGTTATTATCCCGGATGCTCTTCTGCCGGCACAGGAAAAGAGTACGATGTCTCATTAAGAAAGGTTCTTGGAATTCTAGAAGTTGAACTTGAAGAACCTGTTGATTGGTCCTGCTGCGGCGCTACTTCAGCCCATGCTACAAATCATCTGCTTTCAGTTGCATTGCCTGCGCGTAATCTGATTATTGCTAAACATCAAAAAATTTCTGAACTATTTGCCCCATGCGCAGCATGCTATAACAGGCTAATTGTAACCCAGCACGAACTTGCAGCTAATCCGGCGCTTGAAAAACAGACTGCCGAACTGCTTGGTGAAAGTGCAAGAAGCAATCTTTCCATCATAAATATTATAGAACTGTTTGATAAAGTCGGCAGGGATAGAATCAAAGAGAAAAAGAAAAATGACTTGAAAGGTATCAAAGTTGCTTGTTATTATGGCTGCTTATTGGTTCGTCCTTTTAATATTACCCATTTTGATGATCCTGAACAGCCGCATTCTATGGAAGATATTATTTTGGCAACAGGAGCCGAACCGGTTGATTGGAATTATAAAATTGAATGTTGCGGCGGTGCGCATTCATTTGCTCATAAAGAAATTGTAGTTGATCTGTCTAGAAAAATATTGGATGATGCTAAGCTTCATGGGGCGGATGTTGTCGTTGTTGCATGCCCTATGTGTCATTCAAATCTTGATATGCGCCAGCGCGCTATGAAGAATCATCAGGATATGCCCGTGCTTTATCTTTCTGAATTTATTGGTTTATCTCTTGGAGTTAAGCCCAAAGAACTTGGAATAGATTTACATTTTATTTCTGCTGATTCATTACTCGAAAAAGTAGCAGTTAAGGAGTGAGATAATGAGAATTGGAGTATTTATTTGTTATTGCGGGGAAAATATAGGAAGAACAGTTGACTGTGCAACCGTTGCAGAAGCAGCGGGAAGATTTCCCGGTGTTACAGTATCAGTCGATTATAAATATATGTGTTCTGATCCCGGACAGAATCTGATAAAAAATGCTATCAAAGAAAAAAATCTTGATGGCGTTGTTGTAGGTTCATGTTCGCCGCACATGCATGAAAAAACTTTCCGCAAAGCATGTTCAGACGCCGGTTTAAACCCCTTTCTTTTTGAGATGGCTAACCTGCGCGAACATTGTTCATGGGTTCATGAAGATAAAATTGAAGCTACAAAAAAGGCAATTGATTTAACGCGTATTGCAGTTGAAAAAGTTAAACGCAATGTGCCCCTCGAACCAATCAGGGTTCCGGTAACAAAGCGCGCGCTTGTTATTGGCGGCGGTATTTCCGGTATCCAGGCGGCACTTGATATTGCTAATGCCGGTTTTGAATGTGTTCTGGTTGAAAAAGAACCATCCATTGGCGGGCACATGAGCCAGTTATCGGAAACATTTCCAACTCTCGATTGCTCTCAATGTATTCTGACTCCACGCATGGTGGAAGTTTATCAGCATCCAAAAATTAAATTGCTTTCTTATTCCGAAGTTGAAAAAGTTGAAGGTTTCATTGGTAATTTCAAAGTTACAATCAGGAAAAAAGCGCGCTCAATAGATGAAACAAAGTGTACAGGCTGCGGTGACTGCGCGCAAAAATGTCCTATCAAGAAAAAAGCTTTTAACGAATTTGAAGAAAACCTGGCATTCCGTCCGGCTATTTATGTCCCTTTCCCGCAAGCAGTTCCAAATATTCCTGTAATAGATAGAGCTGTTTGCACATACTACCAAACTGGAAAATGCCAGATGTGTGTAAAAGTCTGCGGAAGAGGTGCAATAGCATTTGAGCAGGAAGATACATTTTTAACTGAAGATGTAGGATCGATAGTTGTTGCTACCGGATATAAATTATATACAATAGATAAAAAGCCGGATGAAAGTGAAATAAAAGGATACGGTGAATACGGTTACGGAAAATATAAAGATGTAATCGATGGTTTACAGTTTGAAAGAATTGCCAGCGCATCAGGACCAACTTCGGGAGAAATCCTCCGTCCATCCGATAAAAAGATTCCGAAGAAAATTGTTTTCATCCAGTGTGTCGGTTCGCGTGATGAATCGAAAGGATTTTCTTATTGCAGCAAAATCTGCTGTATGTATACTGCAAAACATGCAATGCTTTACAAACACAAAGTACACGACGGCGAAGCATTCGTTTTCTATATGGATATCCGGGCAGGCGGTAAAGGTTATGATGAATTTGTCCGCCGTGCAATTGAAGAAGATCATGTAAAATACATCCGCGGAAGAGTATCGCGTATCTATGAAGAGAACGGGAAATATATCGTGAAAGGTGAAGACACTCTTTCCGGAAAAGCGATGACAATTGATGCCGACATGGTTGTTCTTGCAACTGCAATGATCGCCCAGCCAAATGCTAAAAAGTTAGCCCAGACATTAGGAATATCTTACGACAAATATGGTTTTTACAATGAAGCACATCCCAAATTAAGACCTGTTGAAGTAAGTACCGCGGGAATATTTTTAGCAGGTGCATGTCAGTCACCAAAAGATATTCCCGAATCAGTGTCAATGGCTTCGGCAGCGGCAAGCAAATCATTGGTACTTTTTGGCTCAGATTTTCTTGAACGCGAGCCTACTGTTGCGCGGGTTAATGAATCAGTTTGTGCAGGCTGTTTCTACTGTCAGAAAGTCTGCGCTTATAATGCAATTGAAAGAAAAGAAATTAGAGATAGAAAGGGCAATTTAATAAAAGTAGTTGCATATGCTAATGCCGGGTTATGCCAGGGCTGCGGGACATGCAATGCTGTTTGTCCTTCCAAGTCGGTTGAATTAATTGGTTTCAACGACGAAGAAATTTATGCGGAGATAAACGCTCTTTAATATATAGCACTTCTTCAATATTTCTCCTTTTATAGATAGAGGAATTGAAGAAAGCGTTAATAAGGAAAGAACATGGAAGAAGAAAAACAATTTGAACCTAAAATAGCGGCTTTTGTTTGTAACTGGTGTACGTATACAGGTGCAGATCTTGCTGGAACTTCAAGACTAAAATACTCTGCCGATATCAAAATGATAAGAGTGCCGTGCACGGGAAGAATTGACCCGGTATTCCTTATCAAAGCATTTGAGAAGGGCGCTGATGGAGTTTTAATTTCCGGATGCCACCCAAACGACTGCCATTACAATACAGGAAATTTTCATGCACGCAGAAGATGGATCTTGTTCAGGCAGCTGCTGGATTTTGTAGGGATTGATTCATCTAGAGTGCATTTTTCCTGGGTATCCGCTTCCGAAGGGAAAAAATTCGTTGATGTAGTTACTGAAGTCGTAAACAAAGTTAAAGAGAAAGGTCCATTCACCAGGTACGCAAAAATAAATAAGGAGTTTGTAATTCATGAATGAGCTTAGAGCAAAAGCAAAAGAACTCTTGACGAATGGAACTGTTAAAGTTGTAATTGGCTATATAGAAAGCACAACCCCAGATAGAACAAAACCTTTCATCGCTCGTACTGCAGAAGATGCTGAGAAACTTGTATTCAATAAATATTGTGTTAACAATCTTGCACTGTACTTAACGCGCAAAGAATTTAGACGTACTGGCGTTGTTGGTATTGTTGCAAAAGGATGTGATGTAAAGGCAATTGTCCAGTTGATTCAGGAAAATCAGGTCAATAAAGATGATGTATATATAATTGGGATGAATTGCAACGGTGTTGTTTCGGAATTAGGACAGGATTTCAGTGCAGAAACTATAGCAACAAAGTGCCTTAACTGCAGCGTTCGTACTCCGCTGCTTTATCATACTTTGCTTGGAACGCTTGAAGATTTGCCAAAAAGAGAAGATAAGAATTTTGTTTTAATGCAGAAACTTGATGCAATGTCTGCCGGAGAACGCTGGGATTTTTGGGAAGATGAATTTGAAAGATGCGTTAAATGTTATGCATGCCGTCAGGCTTGCCCGCTTTGTTATTGTGAAAGATGCATTGCAGATAAAACTGTTCCACGGTGGATTGAAAGCAGCGCCCACACGCGTGGAAATTTTTCATGGAATATAATTAGAGCATTTCACCTTGCCGGCAGATGTATTGGCTGCAATGAATGTGAAAGAGCCTGCCCTGCCGAAATTCCGCTTTCACTGCTTAATAGAAAAATGGGAATGGTTGCTAAGAAAGAATTTGATTTCGTAGCAGGCATGGGTCTGGATACGCCAACTTTGGTTGGAACGTATAATTTGAATGATAATGAGGATTTCATAAAATGACGAGCTGACTTTAGCGATGCTAAGGCTAGCGGGTTATCCCGGACGCAGTTCTGGATGATTAAATAAAAGTTGAGATTCTTCATCCCGCCCTGCCTACCGGTAGGCAAGTTTGCGGGACTCAGAATTTAAAGAGGAAAAAATGGAAGAAAAAATAATCAGCCTGGATAATTTGAGTTTCTTTGTAAATGATTTGATAAAAGATAATCACATTGTAATTGGACAGGATAGCAAAGAGATAAACTGGAAAAGAATTACCGGTGCAAAAGATATAGTTGTTAATAGTAAAAATATTCCCTCAAATATTTCTTATAAGGAATTTGTTTTTGCAAAGACAGAACCAATTATTTATTACAAGAATAAGAAAGATGAATTTGATATTGTTGAACCTGCTTTACCCCGACAAAAATTAGTTTTTCTTGGCGCAAAGCCGTGCGATGCGCGCTCGATTGAAATTATGAGTAAAGTTTTCAATTGGGATTATAAAGATAAATTTTTTAATGAGCGGGCAGAGGGTTCAATAGTAATTGGTGTTGCGTGCAATTACCAGGATAAATTTTGCTTCTGCACTTCCGTAGGGCTAAGTCCGGTAACAGAAAAAGGTTCTGATCTTTTCCTTGTTCCGCTTGATGAAAAGAATTTTGCCTTACAGATTGTTACTGAAAGGGGAAAGGAATTTATTCAGCCATATCAAAAGTATTTAAGTGATGGTAATCAGGCAAAATCCAAAGAAATTCTTTCGAAGATTAAAAACCCGGAAAAAAGATTTGAAACAAGCAAAGTCAGTGAATGGCTGACAAATAATTTTGAGCATAAAATTTTTGATAACGTCGGCGATATTTGTGTAGGCTGCGGGCAGTGTGCATTTGCTTGCCCGGTATGCCATTGCTTTGATATTGTTGATGAAGAATGTGATTATTCCAGCGGAAGAAGAATGAAAAACTGGGATGCATGCCAGTTTGGATTGTTTACTCTTCATGGATCCGGTCATAATCCGCGAGAGACGCAGGGTAAAAGATACCGCCAGCGCATTGCACACAAGTTTAAATATTACCAGGATAAATTTGATGAGGTACTCTGTACAGGCTGCGGAAGATGTTCACGCGGCTGCCCGGTTGGTATTGACATTGCAGAAGTTGTTGCTGAAATAAATTCGTTGGCATAAAAGTTAATCTAAAAGTTTTTGAAACAGGAAATTAATATGAGCGGATCAAATATTTACAAACCTGAAATGATGGAAATAACCGACATTGTTCAGGAAACTTCGGATACTAAAACGTTTCGTTTAAAATTCAAAAATGAAAGCACTGCAAAGAGTTTTTCTTTTAAAGCGGGACAGTTTGGTGAATATGGCGTATTTGGAGAAGGTGAATCCACCTTTTGTATTGCCTCATCGCCTACCCGTTCAGAATATATTGAATGTTCTTTCAAGCAGATTGGAAAAGTAACAACCGCGTTAACAAGATTAAGAGTAGGCGATTCAGTTGGCTTCCGCGGTCCATACGGAAATTATTTCCCGGTTGAAGAAATGAAAGGCAAAAATGTTGTTTTCATTGCCGGCGGAATTGGCCTGGCGCCTGTGCGCTGCGTTATCTGGAATACACTTGATCTAAGAAATGATTTTAAAGACGTCACAATTATTTACGGTGCACGTTCTTTTAATGATTTGGTTTACAAACGTGAATTGAAAGAATGGAAAGAAAGGAAAGACATTAAAACTGTTGTTACAGTGGATCCAGGCGGAGAAGTACCGGATTGGGATGGTGAAATTGGTTTTGTCCCTGCAATAGTTGAAAAAGTTGCACCTAAAGCTGAAAATACTGTTGCTATTGTTTGCGGTCCTCCAATTATGATAAAATTTACGATACCTGTTTTGCAAAAACTTGGCTTTGCAGAAGAAAATATTATTACAACTCTTGAGAATAGGATGAAATGCGGGCTGGGTAAATGCGGTCGCTGTAATGTTGGCAATGTTTACGTTTGTAAAGACGGTCCGGTTTTTACTTATGCTCAAATGAAGGAGCTGCCGCAGGAATATTGATCGCACAAACTATTAAGTAAAAGCCGTCCCGGATTTTATTTTCGGAACGGCTTTTTTGTTAACAAACTTCCCCAATTAAAACCGAACATCAACTCCAGGTATTGTGATCTTAAACAATTCATGTAGATTAATTTTTTTCTCAACTTTTCGATAATAAAGAAAAATATTCTTTATGAACTCTATAGACCGGGTAAACGGCATTTCAAATTTATTTTCTGCTGAACAAGACCAGGCAAAAAAAGTTAAAAACGAACCGGGTCCAAAAGATTCAATAAAAATTTCAAACACTTCCAAAGCCTTTTCAAACGTGGATAAATTTCTTAATCTTGGCAGCAGCGACAGGCTTGATCTTAGCAAGATGAACAAGAGCGAGAAAGAAGAATTTATAAAAATGGTAGCATCCTTAGCAAAAAAGGGAATTGTAGGATACGAAGAACTTGAAGTGAATAATCAGAGGGAAAAACATTTTATTGAAACTGAAATTGGCGATGAAAGAATTAAAGGGGCAAAACTTTATAAGGATAGGGAAATTAAAAGCAAAGAAACAAATTGATAAATAAGCCGTTTTAATTCAAAAATTTGCCGGAATCTTCGATAATAAAATTAAAAGAGTTATAAAAATGAATTTGGTTAAAAGCATAGATTTTTTTCAGTACGTTCTTATTGATCACTCCGGCAAAGCTGATCACCCGGAGTTTATTTCTCCGGAAGAAGAACCTATAGAAACTCCTCATTCGGCAAAGGCATTTAAAAAATTTGAATTATTTTTAAATTCAGGTCAGTGCGCTAATTTTGATCTTAGCGATCTTAATGATAGCGAGAAAGATGAATTTTTAGGAATGCTTTACGAACTGCTTAATTATGGAGTTGTTGAATGTGAGTCTGTTGAGAAAGAAGGAACAAGCGAAAAGCTATATTTGGTTAATGAACTTGTAGATGATTGGACTGAAGGGATATAAAAAGTTAGGCTAATGTATTAACTAATGTTCCCGGTTCTTTGAAAAATCCTGTATGATATTTATTATTTATTTTTTCTCTCCAGAGATCAACGTTGTCTTTCAATTGTTTTAATGATTTATTTGAACCGTTGTCATTAACAACCATGTAGAACCCGTTCTCTATGGAAGAATCATCCAATTGTTCTTCGCAGATAGTTTTTTTACGTTTAGTGGAATTATTAAAACTGTCGGAATTGCTTTTAAAACCCTTGAATTTCTGAACGTCGTTGTAAGGAGTAATTGTTTCAAGAATTTGAGCAGCCGGTGTGTTCTGCTGTAATCGTAAATTATAAGACTGAACAGTTTGATTTTGCTCTAACTTTTCAGATACAATTGTATTTTTTTGTTCTTGAGACAGGGATTTCTGGAATACTTTTTCATCCTGCTGAAGCCTGGATGCATTTATTTTGCTGATACTTCCGGCTCCGGAACCTAAACGAATTGACTCAACAAAAGAAGGATCACTATTTATTCCATTAGTAGGCATATTTCTAAAAATTTAGCTATTCAACAATATATTGTTGAATTGAATAAATCAACAATTATTATCTAAAAAGTGACCCAAAGTATGCTGGAAACAATATCGCTTTTAAGATAAAAATCCTTAATTTTACTCATAGATAACCCTATTTTGGTATTTAAATATGAGTCTTCCTGCAATAGCAACAAAAGAGAAAGAAAATATTGCAATAACATCAGTGATTGCAGCGGTATTCCTCACTTCATTCAAACTTGTTATAGGAATACTTACCGGGAGCCTGGGAATACTTTCAGAAGCGCTTCATTCAGCGCTTGATATGGTTGCTGCTATTATTACTTTGTATGCGGTAAAACATTCGGATAAACCTGCCGATCAGGAACACCAATTTGGTCATGGTAAAATTGAAAATTATTCAGCTTTTGTTGAGACATTTCTTTTAGTAGTAACCTGTGTATGGATCATTTATGAAGCAGTTAAGCGTTTGATCACCGGAAGAACCGAAATTGAGGTTACTTTATGGAGCTTTGCTGTAATCATTATTTCAATAATTATAGATGTAACCCGTTCCCGGGCATTATTAAAAGTTGCAAAAAAACATGACAGCCAGGCGCTGGAAGCCGACGCAATTCATTTTTCAACGGATGTATGGAGCTCATCTGTTGTATTGATTGGATTAGCCGGGGCTGCATTCCATTTTTATTACGCCGATCCGGTAGCCGCACTTGTAGTTGCTTTAATAGTATTAACAGTTAGTTACAGGCTGGGTAAAAGATCTTTCAATGCTCTTGTTGATAGGGCGCCCCTGGGTTTAAATGATGAAATTTCTGGAATTGTAAGTGAAATATCTGAAGTGAAAAAATTTCATGATATTAAAGTGCGCGAATCCGGACCCTATAAATTTGTTGAATTGAATATTCATGTTGATAAGAATATGACAATTGATCAGGCTCATTCAATCTCTCACAAGGTCGAAGAAGCAATCACTGCAAAGATTAAGAATGTTAAAGTGATGGTGCATGAAGAGCCGGACGGCGAATAATTATGTTGAGACTAAATTGAAAAAGATATTTTTACTGCTTTTGGTTCTTGGCGCAGGAACTTTCGCTCAACAAAAAAATGAAATTCCTAGAGACACTTCTTTTTCAATAGGCAGCATAGCCTCAAAAGTTTACAAACAATTTCCGTTCGCAAAACTTGTAATTCCAAAACTGCCGGATGGAGTAGCTGAACAAAAAGATATTATATACACATCTTACGGTGACCGCGGACTTCACATGGATATATTTTCGCCAATGCAGAAAGGAAAACGTTATCCAGGCGTAATCCTGGTTCACGGAGGAGGATGGCGTTCCGGCAACAGGCAGATGGAAATTCCCATGGCTCAATTTTTAGCTTCGCATGGTTATGTTACTGCAACAGTCGAGTACAGACTTTCGATAGAGGCATTATACCCGGCGGCGGTAAATGATTTAAAGACCGCTGTAAAATGGATGAGGGCAAACGCTGCTAAGTACAATATTGATTCAAACAAAATAGCTGTGTATGGATGTTCATCGGGCGGGCAGTTAGCCGCGCTGCTTGGAACAACAAACGGTCTTGAGCAATTTGAGACCTACAGTATGTATTTTAAACACTCTAGCAATGTACAGGCTGTAATTGATGTTGACGGAGTGTTGAATATGGCAGACCCTGACGAAAGCGGAAAAGATACAATCCCGGGCAAACCGTCTGCGGGTGCAATGTGGTTTGGTGCAACATATAAAGAAAGACCAGACCTCTGGACTGAAGCATCTGCAATAAATTATGTAAATGAAAAAACTGCGCCAATACTTTTTATTAACAGTTCAATTCCCCGCTTTCATGCCGGACGCGATGAAATGATTAGAAAGATGAACACGCATAATATTTATTCAGAAGTACATACAATTCAAAACACGCCGCACCCATTCTGGCTGTTTCACCCCTGGTTCGATGAAGCATCAAATTATATACTAAGATTTTTGGATAGAGTGTTTAAAGTGAAGTAACTAGCTTCAAGCTTTTAGCTCCAAGCCTCTAGCTTCAAGCAAGGCATATCTTTTTAGAACGATTTTCATTATTTTAAATTCACAATAACCCCGCGAATACTCCTTACCCAAACTCTGCTCTATAGAACACGTGGGCTATATGTTCGTTGTATGTTATTTTCATGCAATATAGAAATAGGTGTCAAGGACAGATTTATGGAACATGACTACCGAAAAGTCAATACAACAATCGAATTCTTTAACGTAACACTTGCAAAGTCTTATTCAAAATATTAATATTATTTTAATTAATTCATTATTTATTGCACAGGGGAATGTATTTCTGTGTCTATAAGCTCATTAAGCATACGGCGTCCAATTACAATAACAGTTTTCTTTTGTGCTATTGCATTACTTTGTGCTTTCGTGTTCACAAAACTGGGTGTCGATCTATTACCAAACGTAAACATTCCGCACTTAATGGTTCAGACAACTTTTCCCAATGCTACTCCTGAAGAAGTTGAGAAACAAATTACAGAACCTCTTGAATCTGCAGTAATTGCTGTTGCCGGTGTAAAAAAAATAACTTCTGTCTCCAAAGAAGGGATATCCGTTATATCTTTAGATTTTGTATGGGGTACAGATATGAAGTTTGCGCTGCTTTCGTTAAGAGAAAAACTTGACAATATGAGTTTTGCGTTACCCCGCGAAGCTGGTAGACCGACGATCATTCGATCAGATCCATCCTCATCGCCAATAATGACATTGGTTCTTGCCCTTTCTAGTCCCACAAAGGGGGAAGCTAGTTCAAGCATAAAATATCAAGAATCAAGAAGTGAGTACATCGATCACGATTCCCCACAGGAAAATATTCAAAGATTAATAGATTTGAAGGAGGCTGGAAGAGTTGTCTTTAAGAGACGTCTTGAACAAATTGAAGGAGTTGCGCAGGCAATTATTACGGGTGGATTGGAAAGGGAAATATTAATACATGTTGATCCGGCAAAATTGTATTCATTAAGTCTTACTTACGCAGATATCGCTAATGCACTTAAATCATCAAATCTAAACTTACCAGCCGGAACAATAATGAAAGGATTGTTCAGGTATTCCTTAAGAACACTCGGGGAATACAAAAATGTAAGGGATATTGAAAAAACTATTATTAAAAAAAATAGAGACGGTAGTTCAATACTTGTTGAAGATGTTGCAACCACAAAAGAAAATTTTAAAGAGAGAGAGGGACTAACACGCTTCAATGGAAGCGAAGCAGTAGGGATATTAATTTATAAACAACCCGACGCAAATACTGTTACAATAGCAAAGGCAGTTAGAAAAGCTCTAGAATCTTTACGTAAAGAGTATCCGGATTATAATTTGCTAATTGTATCCGATCAATCTGGATTTATTGAAAATGCGATTTCAAATGTTAAGCAGGAAATATATTACGGCGGGATACTGGCGGTTATTGTACTATTTTTTTTCCTGGCGAATATTAGGCACATTCTAATAATTGGTATAACAATTCCCGCATCTTTGGTAATAACGATTTTACTCCTCTATTTATTTAATATAAATTTTAATATTATTTCATTAGGAGGATTAGCCGCCGGAGTTGGAATGCTGCTAGATAATGCAATTATAGTTATAGAGAATAATACCCGATATAGAGATAAGGGATTACCAAACCGAGTTGCAGTGATTCAAGGAACAAAAGAAGTTACAATGCCCGTGGTTGCTTCTACATTAACAACCATTGCAGTTTTTCTACCATTAATATTCATCCGAGGGATTGTAAGTGAACTTTTTAGAGATGAATCTCTTGCTATTGCATTCGCACTAACTGCCTCAATTATCACAGCTCTTACCTTAATACCTATGTTAGATTCACGCGAAAGCTTTAAAATATTCAAAGATCCGGAAAAATATAATAAAGGATTTCTGGTTTTTGATCATCCAGAGGAGAGAAATGTATTTAAGAGAATTTTCTTTTGGGTTAAATTGCCGTTCAAAGTAATCTTTAGATCATTTTTCTTTGTATTCGTTCTTTTTTATATAAAGACGGGAAAATTTCTAAATGAAAAACTGGAATTTTTCTTTAAGATTGTTGACAGAATGATGAAATATTTACTTGAAAAGTATGAAATATTATTAGAATGGTCACTTGAAAATAAAAAGACCGTGATAGCAATTACACTTGGTTTAAGTGCACTAACTGTGTTAGCGACAATGAATATGAAGAAGGAATTTATACCGAAAGGAGCCCAGGAAGAATTCATTCTTGAGTTTGAGTTTCCGGTGGGTACATCGTTAAGAGGAAATGCGGCATTAACTTCCAAGATTGAAAGTTCAGTTCTTTCGATTCCACATGTAAAAGCCTTGGTATCAAATATTGGCCGGGTGAATGAATTTGATTTTATAAATAAGGAACAGATCACAGTTAATAAAACAAATTTTAATGTTAAACTGGATTCATATGAAAATTACTATGAAGTTCAAGACAATTTGAGAAAAATTTTAAGCAATTTGAGTGGCATAAAATACAACTTCAAAGATGTAAAAAATTCATACACTATGTTAATCAGCCCTTCCGACAACGATATTGTCATCAAGATAAAAAATAAAGATTTGGATATAGCATTTAACAAAGCAGAACAAATTGTGAAAAAAATGAACGAAGGGAAAATAGAAGGTATTAAGAATATTCGCCTCGGTCTTGAGAAAGATGCCCCGGAATTTTCGATTAAAATAAACCGCGAAAAGTGTCTGGCTTACGGAATTAGCGTCAGCTTTGTTGCAGAGCAGATCAAGAACATGGTCCAAGGCAGCGTAGCAACATATTTCTCAGATTTCGATAAGAAAATAGGGGTTAATTTAAGAACACCGGAGAATGACAGAAACGATATTCAAATTGTGCTGCAAAACTATATTCAAAATGGAAACACAAAAGTTAAGATAAAGGACTTAGTAGATTATAAATTCGGAAATAACTTCAGTGAAATTTGGAGGGAAGATCAATCGAGAACAATGTACATTTATGCCTCTATTCAGGATGCAAAATTGGATGATGTGGTTATGAAGATAGAAAAGGTAATTTCAGATTTACCGAAAGCTCATGATGAAACAATATTGGTTGGTGGAGTAAATGAAGAGATTACAAACGCATTTTCTGCTTTATATATTGCGCTAGTGATTTCTGTTTTGTTAATGTACATGGTATTGGCATCAGAGTTCGAATCCTTACTTTTTCCATTCATTATTTTATTTTCAGTGCCTCTTGGACTTATAGGAGGTATATTGACACTATATGTTTTTGGCGAAAGCATAAGTATAATTTCATTATTGGGATTGATAATATTAGTTGGTATAGCAGATAACGATGCCGTTGTTAAAGTTGAGTTTATCATGCGAAAAAGAGAAGAAGGATTGTCGGTTCATGATGCAATAGTAGCAGCAGGGCATGACCGTTTCCGACCAATTGTTATGAACACATTCACGGTAGTATTCGGAATGATACCAATGATGATTGGAATAGGAGCGGGAACTCAGCTTCGTATTTCTCTTTCACTAGCAGTGGTAGGCGGATTGCTATCTTCGACATTTTTGACATTAACCATTATCCCGGTATTATATGCATGTATGGAAAAATATTCGAGGAAGAAGCCTGAAAAAGAAACAACCAACCATTAGATTTTAGAAAAAAAAGAATAATAGATAATTCAATTAATTTTTGATCAATTCTTTGGTGAATAAAATGAGAATTAAACTTTGGCTATCGGTACTTCTTGTTGCTTTAGTAATTTGTGTTATAGCATATTTTCTGCTTTTCAACGCCTCAAAACAGATGGTTTCAGGAGAAGAGGCTTCTGTAAATTATAACAAACTTGATGAGATTGTTTTTGATGTAAGAACTAAACCAGTATTTAGAGGCGGTCTTAGTCTATATATCAATGCGAACGGAATTGTGCGTGCTGCTGAGGAATTGGAGATAACTTCCAATATAAGTGGAGTAATAAATACTCTAAATATTTACGAAGGGAAACCTGTTAATAAAGGCGAATCACTGGTGGGTCTTGATGACAGAGAATATGAGATAGCAGTTAATGATACAAAAGTTAAAGTTACTGATGCTAAAATTGAATATGGTTTTTTATTGAAAGAAGCATCCCATGACTCATTGAATGGAATTAAAGTAATTGAGATACAAGATCAAATGCAGAAACTCGAAAAAGATTTTAACGATGGAAAGATTGATGAATCAAAATATACTGGACTAAAAGACGAATTAGATATGAAACTAATTTTTACCGGGGCTAAAAGAGAAGAAGTGATTCAAAATAAAAGTGGATTAACAACTGCTATCAATGCCTACAAAAGAGCAAAACTTAATTATGAGTATACAAAAATATCGGCACCATTTAGCGGTGTAGTCGGGGATTTTGATCTAGTGAAAGGACAACGAATAAACATTGGGCAAAAACTTTGCAAACTATTTAATACTAGCACACTTAAAGTAGATGTTGGCGTTTTAGAAAGTGACGTTATAAAAATCAAAACCGGAAACAGCGTCAAAATTGAGATACCATCACTGACCGGAAAAACATTTGAAGGAAAAGTAGTAAATATTAGTCCCTATATTGATAAGGATTCAAAAACTAGTAAGGTGTCAATACAGATTAAGAATAATTCGGACAGATTAAAACCCGGAATGTTTGTTAAGGTATTGATTGAATCCAACAAACTAGTAAATCGGATTCTCATTCCTAAGGAAGCATTGCTTATGAGGGATAAAAGACCATTAGTATTTGTGGTCGAAGGAGATCAGGCTAAGTGGAAGTATGTCCAAATAGGGGAACAAAACGATGAACTAATAGAAATAACCGAAGGTGTTAAACCAGGGGAAAATGTAATAGTTGAAGGGCAGTATACTTTAGCCCATGAATCAAAGGTGAGAGTGATAAAGCAATAATTATTATATTGGAAAAAAATACTATTTTAAAAATTTTTGTTGATAATTTGTTTTTATTTTTCTATTTTTTTTCCCATACAAATGGTAAGTGGGTTTCACAATGGTGGGAACTAATTATATAAAGGACTTTATATACAAAAATCTTAAAATGTCCTTTTTCTCTTCATTATTTTATTTAATTCTAGGGATCCCATTTTTAATCGCAGGTTTAATTAAATTAATCAATCCAAGTGATTTTGCTTTTTCACTAAAATATTATTTTAATTTTCCCGAATGGTTGTGTATTCTTATTGCCATATTATTACCAGGAATTGAAATAGTACTTGGGGCTTCAATAATATTCAATATATATCGTAAAATATTGATAATTGTTTACCGTCTTCTTCTTTTAAGCTTTTTGTTTTTTCATATCTGGAATTATTTTTACATAGGACAAAAACCATGTAATTGTTTTGGCAATTTATTTGTTATTGATGATTTAACAATGATCATTTTCACTTCTACTTTATTAGTAGTATCATTTACTTATCGCTTCGTAGAGTTAAAGGTTTATGAAGAAATAAAAAATGATAAAAATGAAGTTTTTAAAAAAGCAAATAATGCATTAGTTATAATTATCATAGTTTTAATAGGCTCTGTATTTTTTCTCCGTTGGCAAAGAATTGAGACTGAATTAAATTCTGGGCTAATCTCACACATTGATCTTCCTTATGTAAGAGAGAGATTAAATTCTATTATGGATCAGTATTTAATCGATAATGATCGCAGGAATACATTATTAATATTTTTAAGAGGGTCGTCATGTAAAAGCTGTCTTGATGAATTGGAATTTTGGGCAAAAATAAAATTTAGTGAAGAAATTAATGTGACAACTGTTTTCCCGGAAATTCCGAACAAAGAAAAAATTAATCAGCATAAATTAAATATCCCATTTAAAATTAAAATTATCCCTATGAATATCTTTTTCGATATAATTGGTAAATATCCTGCAGAGATCAATAGAATATTTTGGACAAATAATGGCTCAACTTTAACAGTGGATGCGTCTACTAATTCCTATAACGAAAAAATCAACTTTCTTCATAAAATAGAAGAAAGTAATAAATATATTAACTAATATTAAGGAGGTTGACTATGAAGAAATTTTTTTTTCTAATCGCAACCGTAATTACCTTAGGTCTTGCACTTTTCTCAGATTTAGTACCAGTCTCAAAAGCAAATCAAGTAAACGCTCGAGATTGTTACTATCCGGAAGTTGGAACAGGATGGTGTACAACTGGTAGTTATGTGATATGTTATACTACTTCCCAGTATTGTTTTGCATTTAATCCTTAATATGTCTAAAATTACTAATAGAGGGTTGATTTGATAAATATTTTTCTTCAAAGAGCATTTTTGTTTAATTATTCGTTGATAGTGTTGCTAGTTATAAGTTGTTCTCGAAATACTATTAATGATATTAGTATAAACACAAAAAGTTGTGATAGTATTAAAATTGTTGAAGATAAGATAAAAAAAATAAGCCCTCTATTATTACCCGATACTTCCTCAACCTCAGATGGAAATTATAGCGGGATTGGAAGCTTTTGTTTTGTTCCGCCCGATAGGATATTTTACCTTGATACGTATTTTTATAAAATAAAAGCAATTTCTGCAGAGACTGGTAAAGACTTATTTAGTTTCGGAAAGCGTGGTTCTGGTCCAGGTGAATTTGAACCACAACCCGCTCTTAAATATATTGAACATCAAGGAGTACTGGCAATAGATAATAATCAATTACGCGCATCTCTATTTGGAGATGATGGTAAATTGAAAGAGACAATTAAATTAAAATTTCCCTTAAGTGATTTTATTTTTTTAGATGATAGTACAGCGTTGACTGGATCTTTTATGTTATTACCAGGCTACAAACCAATAAAAATAATCTCGCTCAAAAGTACGGATGTTACTTCCGAGTTTGGCTTTATTATTGAGCCTCAAGCTAAAATGTTGGAAAAAGTAAATGCAAGTTCTTTCACTAGAGGAAAAATCGGCTTCTTCACATATATGTCCATGGTAAATTTATTATTATTACCAAACAGAAAAGAATTCATTTATTCACAATCACAACCTTATGAATTATTTAAATATAATATAGAAAATCATTCCTATATTAGATTTGATGCGAAACTTCCGTTTCCGGTTGAAAATAAAATGCTTCTGGAATTTGATGAAAAAAATAAGGTAGCAAAATCAGGATGGATGCCATCTGCTAAAGTTATGACACCTCAATTAATCAACAATAAAATCGTTGTGCCTATATTTAGTGTAAATGCAATAACAAATTATATTGATATATATTCACTCAACGGAATTTTTGAGAAAAGAGTTGGAGTTCCAGCCCTTCCGGGTTTGAACGCTTTTAAAGTAATTTTCAATTCTACGGGAACTGTATTTTATTTGATAGTTGGAAATCAAAATCGATTATTCTGGATTGAAAGATTTAAAGTTGAGAAAGATATTTATAATTAGCTATTAGACTGATCCTATTAAAGACTCACCTTATATATTAACATATGATTTTATATTTATAATAGATACATAGTACTTTATGATGTAATTTACATGAGTAAATGTATTTTCTTTTATGAAAAAGATATTTTACATTTTTCTTTCACGCCCTATTACAACACTGATGTTTTATTTCAGTGTTTTGATTATTGGTGTTGTATCATTAATAAATCTTCCAATTGAACTAACGCCGCGTATAGAATATCCCAGCTTATCTGTTTCAGTTGCATGGCCGGGTGTATCACCAGAGGCAGTAGAAGCTTATTTGACTTCACCAATCGAATCAGAACTTGCAACTGTAACTGGTGTAAGGAAAATATCATCCACCTCATCTTCAGGTATATCTATTATCTCAATCGACTTTCATCCTAAAACAGATATAAATTTTGCCAGGATAGAAATTAATGAAAAGTTAGCTTCACTTAGGTCAATTCTTCCAACTGGAGTATATACTCTACGAATCTCGCCTTATATACCAAAAGAATTTCAGAACTTGCAGGGCTTTCTATCTTACTCTTTTTCATCAAACCATTCTGCAAATGAAGTAAGAAAATATATTAAAGAAAATGTTCTCGTTCCTCTGAAGGCAATTGATGGTGTTTCTACTGCTGAAATAAGTGGTGGGTCTGATCGGCTTATTGAAATAATAGTTGACTATTCTAAGATTCATGCATTTAACATTAGCAATGAAGAAATCAGTAAAGCGGTTGGTGAATCAGAAGTAATTGTCCCGTCAGGAAAAATTCAAAGGGGGTATGAACAAGTGTTTTTGAAAGTCAACAACGAAGTAAACAATCCGACAGAAATAAAAGAACAGGTTGTAAAAATTTTACCAAATAGTCAGGCTATCAGGATAAAAGATATAGCAAAAATTATTGATGATTTTGAACGGCCAACTAATTATTATAGAATAAATGGAAAAGAAACAGTTACAATAAACATAACAAAAGCACCCGGTGCTAATACACTTGCCATAGCAAAAGCTGTTGATAATGAAATTATGAATCTTGCTAAAAAATTTCCACCTGATTTTAGTTTTATTAAAGAGATTGATAAAAGTAAAGAAATCTTTAAAGATCTTGATGAACTATACCGGGATGGTCTTTTCTCGGTCATTATCATTTTCTTTGTCATTCTAGTTATTTTTAGAAATATCAGGTATCCATTCATTATTCTAATATCATTAATTTTTTCATTTCTGTTTTCTTTTATACTATTCTTAGTGTTTAATCTTTCACTAAACATTATTACTATTGCTAGTTTCATAATTGGTTTCGGGTTCAAAATTGATAATTCGATAGTAGTTCTAGACTATCTTGATAAGCATTACGACGGTAGAGGGACGAAAAGACTTGCTGTTAATATAAAAGAAATATTTGCTCCATTATTTTTTTCTACATTTTCAATAATATCCGTTTTTATTCCTTTGATTTTTCTAACCGGCGAATTGAAATTATATTTTGAGCAATTTGTTTTTGGAATTGGATCAACTTTATTGGCCTCATTAATTGTTTCATTTACTGTAGTCCCGCTTTTATTCAAAAATACATATCACAATGTGCTCAAGGGTACTACTTGTATACAATTAGCTGTTCCTGGAATAAGATTTTACTCTTTTATTCTAAATAAAATTTTTAAATGGAAAAAGCTCAGTATTGTATTTCTAATATTAATTGTTGGATTACCAGTATGGTTAATGCCTAACAGACTTGACATACCAATAATAGGAGCAGCTTACAATTCGATTTTTGATTCTGAAACTTATCAAAATGTAAAACCGTATGTAAATTACCTGTTCGGCGGTACTTTGAATGTATTTTTCAATCATGTCTCACATGGGGAACTCTGGCAGTATGGTGAGGAAACTTACATTTATGTTCGTTTGGATCTGCCTAATGGGAATCGAATCGATAGAATTGATAAACTCAGCAAAGATCTTGAGAATGAAATTCTTGCTTATCGTAAAAATATAAAGACCTTAATTGCAAACGTTGTTGATGAAGAGACAGCAACTTTAAAGATTGAATTTACTTCTGAGCAATCAAACTCAGTATTTCCATATATTCTTAAAAATTATATTACTGCCTACATAACACGTTTAGGAGGAGTTGATTCTTATATTTATGGATTTGGTCCGGGATTCTCTAATTCGGGTAGTAGTTCGAGCAGTATGTTCAATGTAATTGTGAAAGGATTTAATTACGAAAAGGTAAAATCTCTTGCTGAACAATTTCGTGATAAAATAAAGAGATATTCGAGAATTGATAATGTTGATATCGATAAGTCAGCATTCTATTGGTCTAAGGATACATATGAGATTATTGCAAAAATTAACAGGGATAAATTGGCCGCATACAATATTTCGATAGATCAATTATTTTCGATACTTGCAAAAAACACTGGTGGCAATCTTGATTATCGAAGATTCAGGATCAACAATGAAGAAGTAGATTATCGAATTAAATTTTCCAACTATAACGAGATACAGCTAACTGATCTAGAAAATATGATTGTGAATGAGCATGAAAAGGAAAAACTCAAGATCAGAGACGTTCTTACATTTGAAGAACAAAAGGTACTCTCTTCTATCAATAGAGAAGATCAACAATATGTCCGAAACATAAGCTTTGAGTTTAAGGGTCCATATAAATACGGGAACAAGTTTTTGGAGGCTTCAATTGCATCAACGCAAGTTCCAGAAGGATATAGTATAAAACCCGCTGAATTCAGTTTTATTTTTTCAGAAAAAGAAGAGACAGATATTTTGAAAGTTTTTGGAGCAGCAATTCTGGTAATCATTATGATTTCTTCGAGTTTATTCGAATCCCTCAAGAAACCAGTAATCATCATTACTGCAATTCCATTTGCACTGGTAGGATCGGTATTATTATTCTGGATTTTTAATTATAATATTGAGCGTGGAGCTTATGCAGGCATGTTGTTGCTGCTCGGTTTATGTGTTAGCAATTCAATTGTTCTTGTAAATTATCTCTCTACGAACTGTAAATCATTCTCGAAAGATGAGATTATTTTTTTGTCACGAGCACGTCTGCGTGCGATTTTGACGACTACCACTACCACATTTGCAGCATTAATTCCATTTATACTTAGCAATGAATCAGCATTCTGGAAAAATCTAAGTCTTAGTATAGCTGGTGGAATTGTAATATCTGCATTATATGTAGTTTTCTTTATGCCGATGATTTTTAAACTTTTCTCAAAAAAAACGATATTATGAATTAGGAATAATTTGTTAAATCAAAACATGTATTACTTTAATTAATTTTGTAATCCCTATAGAATTATTCATTATTAAGACGGCTAGTTCAGGTTTCAGATTTTTATTTTTTCCGTAGCCTTATAACTTCACCCAAAGGAATTCCCACAGGAAGTTCTTGACACTGAGAAATGCAAACACAGCTTCATTGTGTCTTGGTGCCTTTACGGCATTCAGAAGGTTTGATTATTACAATCCGCGACAAGGACACAATGTCACAAAGAATTAAAAGAAGTAGTATCCTTGTGCCTTTGTGGCATTCAGTTGGTTTAATAGCTACAATCTGCCAAGGCGTATTGACTTCACTGTTCACGCTAAGCAGGATACCGGCTTCTAAATTATGTATTACAATTGGCGTAGAGTGGAAAATCTGGTTAAAGTCATTTAAAAAATTGCATAATTACGCGTTTGCAAACAATCCTACTCTGTTTCCTTCTGTATCAAAGATCATGGCAACACACCCGGCTTGAATTTTAGTTTTTGCCAATATGATTTTTCCGCCTGCCGGCTCAACTTTAGCAATTACTTCCTGGATTGATGGGTTCGCATTCAGATAGACAGTTATTCCTTTGCCGGAAGGTTCGGTTCTATTATTCCTTACCAGCACACCTGAAACACGCCCCGAAGTTGCCCTGATTTCAGCTCCGGTAAACGGAAAAAACGAAACTTCTTCATTTGTTTCTTCCATAAATTTCACATCCATCTTTATGTCAAGAATGGTCTCATAAAATTTTACCGCACGGTTCATATCTGTAACCGGAATTTCAAACCAGGTTATAGCATTAGTTTCTTCAATTATTTTTTGCATTGCGGGCTCTCCTGTTAAGTTATTTATAAATTATATTCTTTATGCTATGAATTATTTGTTAATCTTTACAACATTTTCTTTAATCATTTGTAAAGCCAAATCAATTTCTGCAAGATGTGTCCTGAAGCTTAAGATCGCGCACCTAATCCAAAACTCGTTGTTAATTAGTGTTGAAGAAAAAAAACATCTCCCGTCTTCAAGCAAAGCGTTCAGCAAATTTTTATTTAACTGATTTTTTTCTTCTGCAGGCAATCTAAAAAGGACAACCGAAAGCTCAGGGGTGGGGCCAGTCTCAAAACCCATTTCTTTTATTGATCTGTAAAAATACTGTGCCAGTAGAATCTTTTCCTGAAGATTTGCCCTGAATACATCAAGACCATGTAAATGAAGTGGAAGCCATAATCTTAATCCCCTGAAATGCTTTGATAATTCTATGCCGCAATCAGCGGGGTTTAATTCATCAGAGTCTAAAGAATCCTGCATATATGCCGCGTTATGGGAATATGAAGCAAGTAATTTATTCCTATCTCTAATCAAAACCGTACCGGAACCATATGGCAGAAATAAACTTTTATGCGGATCCATCACAACTGAATCAGATCTTTCAATGCCTTTAAATTTTTCTTTTAGTTCATCCACAAGCATGAAAAACCCTCCATAAGCGGCATCTACATGGAACCACAGATTGTATCTCGAACATATATCTGCGATTAAATCCAATTGATCTATCGCACCTATATCGGTAGTTCCCGCAGATGCTATTACAAGAAACGGATTCAAGCCTTCATTTTTATCCTGTGTAATTTTTTCATTTAATGCAGATACATCCATTTGGAAATTTGAATTCATTGGAATTATCCGTTGAATAGCTTCATGCAGTCCTGTTGTATGAAAAGCTTTTTGAATGGAATGATGCGCTTGCGCGGTAAAATATATGGTCGATCTTCTTACGTTGCCGGCATTAATTCCAAAAGAATCTCTTGCAACCTGAATTGCAGTCAGGTTAGCTGTTGATCCACCTGAAGTTAAATTGCCATGGGCTGATGCCGGGTAACCGATAATTGAGCAAAGCCACTTAATTAATTGATTTTCTATAATTACAGCACCCGGGCTTGAATAAGAAATACCGGCATAACGATTAGCAGCCGCGGCAAGAAAATCTGCAATGGCGCTAGACCAGATTCCTCCTCCGGGAATATAACCCAGGTGGCGTCCCGATGCAGAATTAATCCCCGCTTGATCAACTTCATTTTGTAAAATAGATAGAAGCTGCTCAAATGGTTTGCCATTATCTTCTACTTTTATTGCCTTCAATTCGGTCAAATCATTTTTTGTGAAGGCTTTTAGACCGGGCAGGACTTCTAAATATTTATTGATATATTCTTTTGACTCATCAGCAATTTTATTTCTTTCAGATGAATCAAATTCTAATTTTCTTGAGTGATTCTCTAAAGCGTGGATTTCAAATAATAAATTATCGAAAATAACTTTAGAATCTTTTTCATTATTCATTTAATCGTCCTCAGCTATCATATGGGTTGAAATTGCCAGCCTATTCCATGTATTAATAGTTGAAATAATAAAAATCAATTGAGCCGTCTTTTGTTCACCTAATTTATTAACTACCAGATTGAAAGTCTCATCAGAAACACCGCCATTGAAAATATTGGTTACTTCTTCCGTAAATTTTAATACAGCCTGTTCAGTTTCAGAAAAAAAAGGTACTTCCCACCAGGTACAAACTGAGTAAAGCCTCTGTTCAGTTTCCCCCAATTTTTTTGCTTCTTTGGAATGATAATTAACACAGTATCCGCAGCCATTGATCTGGGACGTTCTTAATTTGACCAATTCTTTGAGCTTTGGTTCAATATCGAACGAATCCATAAGCTCTTCAGCTTTTTCCATTATTTTATATATGGCGGGTTCAACATTTTTAATACTCATTCTTGTTTTCATTATGCAACTCCGTTTATTTATTAATTATGTTTTTTACACCGGAAAAATATAATTTTACTGGTATATAGTTATATACCAGAATAAATAGAGTTGGTGTACCAGATGAATTCATTTAACGACCTGATTATTATAGACAAAAGTTCCAATGTGCCGATCTATTCCCAGATAATGAATTCAATAATTACCCATATAAGAAGAGGGCAGTTAAGCCGCGGAATGAAAATGCCGGGTACAAGGGAATTGGCCTTCATATTGAAAATACACCGCAAAACGTTACAAAACGCATTAGATGAATTGGTTGCACAAGGATGGCTGGAAATTATTCCAAGAAAGGGCACCTACATAACAAAAAAATTGCCGGAAATAAATCCGGTAAAATTTTTGTCCTTCAAAGAAATAAAAGAATATCCTTTAAGAACAAATTTCAATGTTGATGAAAAAAGTAATGTTATATTTCCTTTTTCAGAACAACCAAACACCAAAGATTTAGTATTAGATGATGGTCTTCCCGATGTCAGATTGGCTCCTGTTGATAAGTTATTGACAACGTATAGAAGCTTATTAAAATTAAGTTCATTCAAAAAGTATCTCAATTATGGTAATCCATCCGGCGCTCCATATCTTGTTAATGCACTAGCCCCTTATTTATATGAAACAAGGGGACTGAAAATTTCAAGTAAGAATATTCTTATAACGAAGGGAGCGCAAATGGGTATATATATAACAATCAGACTATTGTTAAAACCCGGCGATAACATTATTGTAGGCGAACCGGGCTATAAGAATGCCAATCTTACATTCATGCAGATGGGCGTAAAAATAAATAAAGTGCCTGTAGATGAATCAGGGATAAATGTAGATACAGTTGAATTAATATGTAAAACCAAAAAAATCAAATTACTTTATGTTATACCGCATCATCATTACCCGACTACAGTAACATTAACACCTGAGAGAAGAATAAAACTGCTTGATCTGGCTTTCCGGTACAAATTTGCAATTATAGAAGATGATTATGACTATGATTTTCATTATCAAAGCAGTCCGGTTCTTCCTATTGCCAGTATTGATCCTTATGGGAGTGTAATTTATATAGGGACACTGACTAAAACTTTGGTACCTTCCATACGTATGGGATTTATGATAGCGCCTGAAAATTTTATTAAAGCTGTTTCAAATTTAAGAAGAGCTGTTGATTGGCAGGGGGACAGCATGATGGAAGCCGCTATTGGTGAATTATATAAGGATGGAACAATTGAAAGGCATATAAAAAAAACAGTAAAACTTTATCATGAGAGAAGGGATTATTTTTGTAAACAATTAAAGGAAAAATTGGGAAACAAAGTTACTTTTAAGATACCCGACGGCGGTATGTCAGTTTGGGTGAAATTTAATGACATTGAAATAAAATCTATATCTCAAATGGCATTAAATTATGGTTTAATAATGAGCGATGGGAGTTTCTATAATACGGATAAAGTAAATTACAATTCTTCCCGGTTAGGTTTCGCTTCTTTAAATATTAAAGAGCAGGATAAAATTACCGAGATATTAAAAAAATGTATATGCCAATAATAAGAAGTTCAAGATAGCTGATTATTGCATTGAGTAAAAAATATTAACCTTCGCGTCCTTGTGCCTTTGTGGCATTCAGTTGGTTTGATTACCATAATCCCGCCGCAGACATACTTCTCGCATCTAGCCTTTTACCTCTAGCCACTAAGGAGTTGAGCCTCCTGCACCTTTTCCCCCGGAATCTCTACCGTCGTCGATACTTCTTTCCTGCCTGTTTTGATAGTTGTTTATAAAGTAAGAAATACTTAATCTAACTGACCTGCCGTTGATCGGTTCATAGCTGCCGCCGGTATTATATCCCTCTCCTAATGTTACATAATACTGTTTCAGGTTTGTAAACGGATTGCTAATAGATAGGTTTAACCTCAGTTTACGTTCTAAAAAAGATTTGCTCAAATAAAAATTTAAATATTTATACTCACTGCTTATTCTCAATTTATTTTCGATTTTTGGCATATAATAAAAATAAATACCTGCATTAATATCATAGCCTAATTTTAAACTCATATTTGCATTTAGATTGTAAGTCTTATCAGTCATTGTTAAATCCTGATTCAAATATTGACCTGACTGTTTGAAAGATCTGTAATTAAAGGTCATGTAGAATGAATTAATGAAATCAGGCAGATGGACAGGAGACATTGGTGTATTATTATAAGGCAGAGTCAGGTTAAATCCAAATGTATCCTGGCTGTTTAAATTAACATAGCTGGATACTATTACACTGTCGTCTTCAATCGACCGCGCACTTGTAAAATCACCGGTAGTATGTGTGTAATAAACACTTAAAAATTGTGAAAGATTGATTGCATAAGAGTTTATATAATTAGGTTTCAAATCCGGGTTGCCGGCGTAGAATGTATTTGGCGCCTGATTCTGTCTGAAAGGATTCAAATAATAAATCTGGGGATAATTAACTCTTCTAAAGGCAGTAAATCCAAGTTGAAACAAATCGCTAAACCTGTAGAGCATATTAAAGTTTGGAAATAAACTCAAGTAGTTTTCATCAAACAGCGCCCCAGTGGTCATTTGATTGCCGTGAGTTGAAAGATTTTCTACCCTAATTCCCAGCTTTGTTTCCAGTTTATCCAGCTTATAAGAATAACTTGAATAAAGCGCGTTAATTGTTTCTGTATATTCAAACTGATTGCTGAGTTTTAAACTATCAAGCCAGGCTGAATTTAAATAAGAATAATTTTGTACGTTATAGTTGTTATTTCTTGTTCTTCTGGTAAAACTGTAGCCAGCTTCCAGCCGGTCATCTTTAAATGGAAGTGTATAATCTGCCTTAAATATTAACGTTTTTGCGTTTATATCTGTGCCGCTGTTCTGCAATTTGGGGGAATTTGGAAGATTGCTGTAACCAAGATTCATATCTGAATTATCCGGATTGCCGATAATTGTATACATAAGATCAAATGTAAGTTCATTTCCTTTTGCTTCAAATTTCTTTTTATAAAATCCGTAAAATGAAAGGTTGTTCTCAATATAATTTTCATTATTGTTATTTGAATAACTATACTGAAAAATACTGCTCTGGTTATCCACAGATGAAAGCCCATTGCTTTTATCAAAATAATTATACCCATTAAAATTTGTATAAAAAGTTAAGGAATTATGATCATCTATATCGTAATCCAGACCTATTTTATAATAGCCTGCTCTGTACAAATAATTATCTTCGCTTGATGACAGCTGGTAATACATTGATGGACTTGTATAAACGTATCTTTCTGATAAAGATCTATACCCTGCCTCGCCATAATTACCAAAAACCTGCGCAAAACAATTAAGCTTACCCGTCTTATAATTAAAATACAAGCCGCCGCCATAGAGTTTATTTGATCCGATGCTTAAATTTACCATTCCGCTTGTATTACTAATTGAATTCTTTTTCGTAATTAAATTTAATATGTAAGTTCCGCCTTCTGCGCTTTCTTTGGCGCCGGGTGCAAGAATTACTTCAACCTGGTCCAGCAAAGAAGCCGGCATTTGTGCAAGCATATCGTTTGGCATCGAATATTCGTGACCATCCATTTGAAGTTTAACACCCTGTCCTCGTATTGTAATTGCATTAGACTGCGGGTCAACATCTACAAGTCCGGTATTTTTCAGCGTTTCAGTTATAGAGCCCGTATTTCCGGGAACCCGGTCTACATTTACAACCTGCTTATCGGAATGAAATTCAATCATTGGTTTTATTGATTTGACAACAACTTCCGGCATTTCAACAGTAGTGGGCAGAAGCATTATCAGACCAATCCGGGAAGTCTTATCAAGATTTACCGAATCAATTACCTGGGTTTGATAACCAACCATTGATAATCTTATGCGAACAATGCTTTCGGGAATATTTTCTAATATAAAATTTCCTTTTGCATCGGCGGCAATTCCTTTTAATTCCTTACCCGAAGATTTTGAAATGACAATTACGGATGCCCCAGTTAAAGGTTTGCTAGTCATTAAGTCGCTTACCGAGCCGGTCAGCCTATAATTTTCTGAATTTTTTTGCGCTGTTAATAAACTAGAAAAAAGAAAAAATAAAATGATAAAGGCAGATCTGAGTTTCAAGGAGACCCCCATTAATTAGGATTAGAAATTTCATTTATTTTGAATGTTTATTTAGGTAAAAATGTCTTTTCAATAAATAAAATTAGGTATTAAACCAAATCTGCTGTTCAAGTATTGATTATTTTACAATTAAATGCAATGCATTGTTCCTTACCATTTATTTAGACGAATAAACTTATAAAATGTTGCTTCTGATTCAAACTATCAAGCGAATCTTGAGTTAAAGTTAAATACATCCGGCATTCATAGTGCATTTACCGGTTATAGCTGTTTGTGAAAATTATGGGTTACCATATTTAGGGGAAAAAGTTGATGAATTTTTTAAAGAATATTTAGATAAGGGTTATTACAAAACATTATTGAATTCAAAAAATCTTTCGTGCGGAATTTATTTTTGCCGGATGCAATCTGGAAGTTTTACAGAAATAAAAAAAATAGTATTACTTAACTCACGTTATGTAAAAACGTATTTACATTAATTGATTTTAAGACTTCATAGCAAAGCATGCATTCATATTTTCGAGTTCATTATGAAGATGTAAGCTAATTACGAAATTATGTGTCTATTAAACAAAGAATTGGGCTAAAGCCCGGATTTTTTTTACTTGGCTAGACTCCACGTCCTGAAGAGAGTG
>PMDS01000052.1 GCA_003155655.1 Melioribacter sp. | reverse complement strand
TATCATCTGTTTGCGTAAGGTGAGTTACTAATTTATTTTCGAAGCAACAAAAGTCGGCAATAAAAAATGTTTCTTTGCCGTACATATCAAAAAATAACGGATACTGCCTGTAAAATTTTTTATTGTTTAATTTTCTATCTCTTAAATGTTCCCATAAAATACTCTCTTCATTAGTAGCTTGTTTCCTTAAATTCCTGCAAAGCTGCTTTGAGACAGCAATTAATTTTTGGTTTTTTGATAGACTCATGTTATCTCCGGCACTCATCCCAAACCCTTCTCTTGGGAAGAGAAGGGCTTTAAAAAATCTTTTAAAAGTCCCTCTCTTAATAAGAGAGAGATTTAGGGTGAGTTCGGTAATTATGAAAAAATGATACCATTTCCTTTAGCACAAAGATAAATTTATAATTCTGAATGAGCAGTATTTGTGGTGAAATAATTAATAATTGTAAAAATAAATATTTGTTGGTAATAAGTGCGGGAATTTTAGGAATGAAAAAATGGGGAACTCATCCCAACCCTTCTATTAAAAAAAGAGGTTCGCCGCGGCGAATTAGAGCTTCCCCTGAGCAACGCGAAGGGGTGAGTTCATTTACAAATGGAGCCCTTCAATCCTTTAACTAACCAACTCAGAGCTTGTGAGTGGTTTGATACTTTTTTTCCTGTCTACCATTTGGGGGAAGCCCATTTTATTCTCCATTCTCCATTCTCAATTCTCAATTTTCCCGTCTCCCGTTTCGCTTCTCGCGTCTAGCCTCTCACTTCTCGCGGAATGCATCAACGCTCCACGGTCCTGAACCTGCGGCGGAAAAGTAAAACCAGATGAAGCAAAATAAAACAGCCGGCATGCCATTATTTATATGAGGCAATATACCTGCCGGGGCATGGAATTGGAAATATGCTACTGCCATTTCTCCTGATAAAATAAATGCAATTGGACGTGTATAGAGACCAATTAGAATAAACAGTCCGCCAAATACTTCAAGTATACCTCCAATACCAACTTGGGATAAAATCGGAACAGTTCCTCCTGACGGTGGTACACCAACAGGAAAAGCAAAAAGTTTTATTGAGCCTGCCAGAATAAAAATAATTGCTGCTACAATACGAAGAATGCTATGCATATATGGCGCCCAGCTGATCCATTTAGCAAAAATATTCAGCTTTGGCTCATTATTCATTGTACTCATATTAGTCTTTCCTTAATTATTTTATTAAACTTTATTTAAACTACTGCTGAATTTTATTTCTGATCATATGCCTCTTTTAAAACATTAATGTCGATTTTCTTCATCTTAAGCATTGCCTGCGTGACTCTTTTTGCTTTAACGGCATCTTTATCACTCATCATTTCAATAAGTGCCTTAGGAACAATCTGCCAGGATACCCCAAATTTATCTTTAAGCCACCCGCACTGTTGTGCTTTTTCATCACCGCCTTCGGCAAGATGTTCCCAATAATGATCAACCTCTTCCTGCGAATTACAGTTAATTACAAATGAAAATGCCTCATTAAATGTAAACGGCATTTTTATCGCGCTATCCATCGCAATAAACGCTTGCCCGTTGAGCAAAAATTCCGCGTGAATAATCTTTCCCTCCAATTCCGGTTCAACATTTTCGTAATAGGCGCTCATTGTAATATGTGATTCTTTGAACAAAGAAACGTAAAAATTAATTGCTTCTTCGGTTCTTCCTTGCTGAATACCGGCAAACATTAAACATGGTGCAATCTTTTGTTGATTATTGCCAAGAATTAACTGCCATGAGACACCGTATTTATCCTGTACCCAGCCGTATTTTTCACTGAAAGGATATTTGTTCAATGCCATCAAAGTTTTCCCTTCATGGGAAAGTTTGCCCCACAGTTCATCTATTTCTGTTGTGGTTTTGCATCTAACATAAAATGATATTGAATGATTGAACTTGAATATTGGACCGCCATTGAGTGCTGTAAATTCATCGCCCTCCAATTGAAATGAGGCAACCATAACACTGCCCGGTGCTCTTCCGGAAACTTTAGCGCTTTCTTCATTATAGCGTGCAAGATTTCCAATTTTAGAGTTATTAAAAATTGACGTATAAAAATTAACAGCCTCTTCAGCCTGGTTATCGAACCACAAAAACGGGGTAATCTTTTGCATATTATTTTCTCTCATATTATTTAAAGCAATAAACTTATTTTGATTTTTCCATGATGAAACCGGAAAGCTTATCAAATGATTCATTCCATCCGGTTTTTGTCATTTCTTTCATTTCGCTTGAAGGGAGACCGGTATGGTACAGCGTCATTTTGGTCTTACCGTCAACATTTTCAAACTCTATATTTACTTCCATTATAAGAGGAAAACTTTCATCCATACCATAGTAGGAAGCAGGTACAACGTTTCCTTCTTCATCTGCAAAACTATCTGTGTATACAAGCCGTTCAAAAGGTGAATACTCTTTAAACACTCCTGCAATCCAAAAATCCTCTCCCTCCTTTGAACGCATACAGTAATGGTATTTGCCGCCAACTTTAAGTTCATTCTTGCAGAAAGGCGCAGTAAAATCTTTTGGTCCCCACCACTGCATTAAATATTGGGGCTCAGTCCAGGCTTTCCACACAATTTCGCGCGGGGCATTAAAGAAGCGCTCAATTACTAATACGTTCTTTTCCATTTATTAATTCCTTTCTGCCTTTATTGTTAATCATTAAATGTTTTTCGTAATAAAGGAATTAACATTTTTTAGGGGAATGTCGTTCATTTTAGAATCTGAATTATTTCCATTATTATTAGTACCGTCCATCCTATATGGAATGTACTTTCAATATAGTTTTTTATAAATTATTAAGAGTAAATTTTTTGCGAAACTTTTCATGGCAATAATCGTCTTAATTTCAGACGTTCCGATCCAATTCTATCGTATCTTAACTTAAGATCATAGTGTAGTAAAATTAATAAAGGAGTTAAAATGAAAAAGTACAATGTTATTAGTTTGTTCTTATTAATTCTCCTTTCTGTTTGGATGACAGGATGTATGAATAATAATGATTCTAACGTGAATGAGACGTATTATGGATCGGGAAATATTGTTTCACAAAACAGAAGTGTAGGAGAATGTACTGGAATCAATATTCGTTACGCGGGAAATGTATATTTATCACAAGGAGATCTTCAGTCAGTCAGGGTTGAGGCTGATGATAATATCATCAATAACGTGAAGACTAATGCCGATGGAAGAATCCTTAATGCAGGATTAGATGATGGCAGTTATTCCAATGTAACAGTTAGAATTTATGTTACTCTAAAAACAATTGACCACGTAACAATTCAAGGGGCTGGAAATATTACTGCTGAAAATTCGCTTGTCTGCGACCAGTTATACTGCCTAATTAACGGTGCGGGTGATATTAATTTAAATGGAAATGCAAACAATTTAACATGTGGAATTAACGGAGCAGGAAATATAAGTGCATTTAATTTTCCGGTTAAAACATGTAATGCAAGAGTTAATGGTACAGGCAATTGCACAGTTAATGTCTCAGAAGATCTTGATGCGGCAATATCCGGAGTCGGGAATATAATTTATGATGGGAATCCTAAACAGGTTAGGAGTACAGTTTCCGGAGTAGGAAAAATTACAAGAAAGTAACCGGGCCGGCTATATAAAAAAATATTATTTCTTATAATACTTATTGATTTATTTTTTCAAGCATGTATTGATTTAGGTTCTGATCCCGTTCCTTAATATTATGAACAAAAAACGACTTTATGGCTATGTTAAAGGAACGGGTTGGTTTATATCAAAAAGATGCAGGATTTTCCTTCTACCCAATTCAGGGTGTCAAGCCAAGAATTTCTTACGAAATCATTAAGGTCTTAATAATTAATCAAGTTGAAGAAAAAGAAGTCCGGGCTTTAGTAAATTTTTATTTGTTGAAACACGGTTGGAGAAAACTTAAATGAAATTTAAAAAACATGTTATTACATTGATTTTGTTTTATTGCATTGTATTCACAGGAAATTCTTTCTCTCAGGAAAGTGGAAGAAACTATTTAGGTCTTAGTTTTGGCGGAAGCGATTTTCATATTAAAGATGAGCATGCTTCCCCGCTTATTTTCAGCAGCACGGGAATTGCCCCCTCAATTCAATATATATATCAAGGAGAAAATAGCAGGGTTTATGCGGAAGCTTCATACTATTATGATTACCTTGGAACCTCCAGCGATAACTTTCACGATATTAATCATCGCGCGGAAATAAGGTGCAGTTATCTGCATTCAATAGCTGATTTTGAAATTCTTAATAAAAAGATTAATGTTTTTGTTGGCGGATCAATAGGCACTTTTCTTAGTCATTCAGATTATACTAATATTTGGGTCGCTTCGACTATTTCAAGAACAATTGAGAGCTGGTATTGGAATAATTCATTTGATGTTTCTGCTCAATTAGAATATAATCTCGAACCGCGAGAGTTCTTTTCAATTAAGCTTTTTATTCCTGTAGTTAGTAACCTATCACGGCCAACGTATTCTTCAAGCGGTGATTTTAATTACACAGATAATGACTGGAAATTCAAAATGTTTGGAGAGACTAAATTTTTCCCTGCGATTTTTTCAGTAAATACTCTTTTAACTTATCAGAGGCCATTAATATGGAAGTTAAATCTTCAGATTAACTATGAATTTTATTATTCATCTTACGATAAACCACGCAATATAAATATGTATATGAATAATCTGTGCGCCGGTTTATTCTTTTGCTTTTAGGAGAACTTTATATGAAAAAAAACATAACATTAGTCATACTATTATTTCTTCCTTCTGTTTTATTTATTAGTTGCGAACAAACACTTCTCGGTCCGGAACCCGAGAATACGCCAAAAAATAATTTTGAAATCCTTTGGAAAACATTTGATGAAAATTATGCATTGTTTCCTGTCAAGAAAGTTAACTGGGATTCACTCCATTCTTATTATGGTTCAAAAATAACCGCTTATACTAATGAATCGGATTTATGGAATATAATGGGTGAAATGTTAACGCGTCTTAACGATGGTCATGTAACATTATTCAATAAAAATATTACAAATTGGTATTCTTCAAGCGAAATCAACAGAAGAAAAATTGAAGACTTTAGTCTTAACCTTGTAAAAAATAAATTTCTAACAGATGTAACGACAGCAGGGGACGGATATTTTACGTATGGGCGGGTAAACTCTAATTTAAGTTCAAAGAAAATCGGCTACATTTACATCTCTACTTTTGCTTCATCAAATTCAGGCAATGGAAGTGACTGGGCTTTTGATATAGATAAAATAATTAAGGAGTTATATGATTGCGATGCAATCATAATTGATCTAAGAAATAACGGTGGTGGATTAAAAATAACTTTATGGAACATAGCATCTGCTTTTGTAGATCGTGATATAACATACTTCAACCAGCAAATGAAAACGGGACCGGGTCATAATGATTTTAGTGCGCCAATTCCTTTAGAAATATTTCCACGTAGTGACGTTTTGCATTTCACAAAAAAAATTGCGCTGCTTACAAATAGGTTATCTGCTAGCGGATCGGAACATTTTTCTCAGATATTTAAAAATTTACCATATTCAACACAGATTGGTGATACTACTTTTGGCTGCTTTGGAGATATTGTAGGAACTGGCACTCTGCCAAATGGCTGGACATTTTTATATCCTTGCCGGTTAACAAAAACTCCCGAAGGCTATTGCCCGGAGGGAATCGGAATTATTCCAGATTTACTTGTTGAAAATACTAAGCAAGATATTGATGCTAACAGGGATAATGTAATGGAACGGGCAGTAAATGTTCTATCTAAATAACCGGCACATTTACTAAAAAATATAACTTATTAATTCAAAGGATATAAATAATGAAGACAATCTCAGAATACTTTAATTACCTTGATAACTTGAATGAAAAAACCGCTGATGCGAAAACAAAGTCAAGTATTCAGAAATTAAAAAATCTTTTAATGAAACTTAATGAAAGGAAAATTTTTGATGGTGATGCTCACTTAATAATTGAAAGATTGGAAATTTTAGAAAAAAAACATGAACAAAATCCTAAAAAACTTATACAATCTGTTTGGAACTGTTACAATGCAATAATCAGTATTTGTGCTAAATTTTATAACTTAGTTACAAAAGGAAAACACCAATCAGACTGGTCGGGAATGGGTATGAGCCTGGGAATGATGTTTGGAGTTGTAGTTTATGCCTCTACAAATGAAGTTGCATATATTGGACTTGGCATGCCATTTGGCTTATTTGTTGGATGGATTGTAGGTGCTGCATTAGACAGAAAAGCAAAAAATGAAAATCGTGTTTTACAATTAGATTAAATGGAATAAGAATGAAAGCAAAGCAAATAGTTTTTATTGGCGGTATATTAAATACTTTGATGTCCTTGTTCCACATTTTTTTGATATACCAGATTTACGTCTTCAATTATGGAAAACCATATTACCCATTATTACAGTTATTTGCTATTGGCGGATGCATCATGATTATTTTTCTCGCATACACTTCTCTGTTGTATTCAGATGAAATGGTCACTTCAAAGCTTGGTAAAACAGTAATTGCACTTAACATACTTATATATTTATCGCGTGCAATTGGTGAGATTACACTTACTACAGCGCCACGTCCAATAATAATTGTTGTATGTCTAATTCTTGTCGTTCTATATTTATCAGCATGTGTAATTGATAAAAGAACAAGCTTGGAAAAAAAATGATATTCTAATTCTTACTTAATGCGGAATCAAAACAAGAAATATTAAAAGGCAAACGGGAAAATTTTTCTTAATCACTTACTGCCTCTCTTTATTTAAACTAATTTGTTCAATTTAGAATTTGTTAAAGTCCTTTATCTTCAAAACTTGCTTATAATAATCAATGCTCTTATTTTCACAACCCATGAAATTAAATTTATGCTAATTAAGGAGACAAAATGAAGCTTTTAAGATTATTTGCTATCCTATTGCTGATGGTTTCGGTTGCATTTGGACAGGCAAAGAAAGATAATTCTGCAAAAAAGGATTCAAAAGAAAAGAAACCGGCTGCACTTGTATTGAAAACACAAAGTGATTCGGTTAGTTATGCAATCGGTCAAAACATTTATCAATCTTTAAAAGATCCGGCTCTTACTTGTAATTATGATATTCTAATGCAATCCATCCTGGATGCAAAGAATGAAAAATCAATTCTTCCGCAAGAAAAAATTATTCAAGTATTAACAAGTCTTAACCAAAGAATGCAGGCAAAACAAGCTGCAGAACAGCAAGCTCAAGCAGAACAAAAGAAGGCAGAGATGGCACCACTTATTGAAAAAAATAAAAAGGAAGGGGCTCAATTTTTAAATGATAACAAAACTAAAGAAGGTGTAAAAACAACCCCAAGCGGATTGCAATATAAAGTTCTCGTTGCAGGACCCGGAAGCGGTCCAACTCCAAAAGATACAAGCAAAGTCAAAGTCCATTATAAAGGTACATTCCTTGATGGAAAAGAATTTGACAGCTCATACAAACGCAATCAACCGGCAGAGTTTCCATTAAATCAAGTTATAAAAGGTTGGACAGAAGGTTTGCAATTGATGCACGTTGGAGATAAATACCAATTTTTTATTCCTTATGAACTTGCGTATGGTGAAGACGGAAGGGGAGATGCTATTCCTCCGGCATCCGTTTTGATTTTTGAGGTTGAACTTTTAGAGATTGCAAAGTAGTTTATTAGCCGTTAGTGATTGGTGATTAAATTCATAATCACCAATCACCTGCAGCTAAAATAAAATTATTGGGATGATTTGTCAGCAGATTCTTGAGTTAAATTTTCTTCCTTTGGAGTTTCATAAGTCATATTTTCTTCAGTAGCCGGTTCCTCAACTTTATCAACTTTCACCTTCATAACAACTTTTTTAACTTCTTTAGGAATGTTAATCGCAATACTTGGCATATGAATGTCTGATGGGAAAAAAATAGCAAAATGACCTTCCTCAGCAGTTAAAAAATTTCCATTGCCTTTATAAATAGTACAATCTTTTTCGGGGTTGTACTCCTGTACAACAAAAGCCTTTGAACTCTCGGTATACCCTATCTTTTCCTGACCTGCAACGATATATTGAATATCAATGTAGTTTTTATGTGATTCCCATTTACTTACACTCAAGGGCTTTGTATTGTATGTTTGGACAATAGCAAAAATTTCCTGACCATCTATTTCATATTTACCAGGTTCAACATTGGCAAAATTTGTTTGGCTTAAATATTGGAGGGCTTTTGTAATTTTTTCGCCTAACGAATAATATAGACCTGCCCGTTTGATGTTGTCAAAAATCATATGTCCTCGTAAATTAATGTGTTGAAAAAATTAATAAACTTAAAAACCGATCATTGCGCCAATCATTACAACATAAAAATCACTTTTAACGCTGGCTACGCTTGAAAGGTCAAGAAAAACATATCGCAAATCACCGGTAATTAAAATATTCCCTGCAGGAAGTTGTGCACCAATTCCTAGGTGATATCCGGCTTTGTTCTTTGTTTCATTTTTAATAGAATTTATTGGATTTGAAAAGTCAATTTGAGTGTTATACCACCCTATACCCACCTCACCGTGAAATAATGGGATAAGATGAATCATAGCAGTCAAATTAATCGGATAACTTTTTGTCTTGATAGCGCCGTTCTGCAATTCTTCGGATTTGTAATACATGGCACCTTCCAAACCAAATCCAAGTAAATTCAAACGGACAGCTAACCCCGGCATCAGGGTTGTGTTATCAGCGTCAACGGATTTTACAAATCCAAGTTGAGGACCAATCGATAATGTTTGGGCATAAAGAGCTGAAGATATAGCTGCCCAAATGATCACTAAAGAGAAAAATTTTTTCATTTTACACCTTAAATTTTAACAAAGGATTTAGATTAGAACCTGAACATTGCGCCAGCCATAACAGCAAAAAAATTGTTATTCATTGTAGTAGTGTTGGATATATTATTTAAATCCAAATCAAGAAATACGTAACGCACATCACATGTAACCATAAACCGGCCAATCTCTAATTGTGAACCTATACCTACATGGTAACCAATATTTTTTGAAGTTTCCGAATCTAATCCGGGAAAAATATCCTGCGAGTAGTCAATTTTTGTATTATACCAGCCGAACCCTATTTCAAAATTAATATAAGGAAACATCTTTACAATGCCTGTCAATTGAACCGGGAAAGATTTAGTATTTATGCTTCCGTCTTTATTATTCTCAATTTTTTGATAAACAGCCCCTTCAATACTTAAACCTTCAAAATTTATTCTTATTGCTCCACCCGGCATTAATATAGACTCATCCGCTGAAACTGATTTTACAAATCCAGCTTGAGGTCCAATTGAAACAGACTGGGCTAAGATTATTTGGGTAGTTAAAAACCCAATAATAATAACTAAAATATTCCTTTTCATATATACACTAACTTTATTCATTTTCAAATTAACTAAAAATTTTCTTTGTTTGAAATCATTTAACTATTGAAAAATTTATACAGGATGAGTTTTTGTCGGAAAAATACACGCGATTGAAAGCTTTTTGAAAATCGCTATCTTTAGCGCTATATATATCCACAAATTTTTGGGGATTCCTGTCAAAAAAGGGGAAAAAGCTGCTTTGGACTTGAACCATTATCTTATGTCCTTTTAAGAATGTGTGGTCAATATCATTTAACTTGAATTTGACTTCTTCCACCTTGGTGGGTACAAATGGCTCAGGTTTTTCATAACTATTTCTGAATTTGCCGCGCATAATTTCAAAACGTATTAATCTTTGATATCCTCCCATCTTAACAGTACTTGGAGCTGATGGCAAATTTTTGGTGCTGTCGGGATATACATCAATTACTTTTACAATCCAATCTGCATCTGTTCCGGTTGTGGAAACAAATAAATCTGCATTAATAGGTCCGCTAATTGTAACGTTCTGTTCAAGCGGATTAGTTTCATAGGCAAGAACATCCGGCCGGGAAGATGCAAAACGCTGATCGTCGTCCATGTAAGTTCGCCAGTACATCTGCTGTGAATCATAAAATTGAGCAGTATAAGGCACAGGCTTATTTGGATCGCTCAGGTATTCATCATATAAATTTTCTGAGCCGGAAGATTTTTGCCAGATTAATTTATTGCCCTGGGAAAAATAGAGAGATTTCTTTTCAACATCGGCAGGCGGCCAACTTTCATACTTTATCCATTTATTATCGCCGGTTCGATAAGTTACAACTTTAGAAAGATCAAACGTCCCAATGCCTTTTAAATAATAATTAAAAAACGGCAAGAGTATATTTTTATTGTAGTAATCACTAGTGTTTTCAGGAAAAGTAAAATCTCCAAAAGAACCTCCGTCACTTCTTGCCCATCCGCCGTGACTCCAGGGTCCCATTACAAGATGCGTGTTATTCTTCGGGTTTTTTTCTTCAATTGATTTATAAATATTTAACGGTCCGTACAAATCCTCCGAATCATACCAGCCCCCAACAAGTAGCACAGCAGGTTTAATATTTTTGAAGTATGGAAGATTACAGCGTGATTTCCAAAACTCGTCATACGTTCCATGTTCCAGCAAAGTATTCCAGTAAGGATGTTCCCCATTTAAATATTTTTTATTGACATTGGGTAAAGCTCCCAAATTCAGAAAGAAATTATACATATCAGGTGAATCATACACTGGTCCGGGTTTACGTTGTGTAGATGGGCCATCGTGCGGTTGATCGAATAATTTAAAGAAATTGAACGACATAGATAGAGTAAAAGCACCGTTATGGTGCATATCGTCACCAACAAACCAGTCGGAAATTGGAGCCTGTGGTGATGCAGCTTTTAATGCCGGGTGCGAATCTATTAAAGCCATAGCGGCATAAAAACCCGGATAAGAAATTCCCCAGATGCCTGCTTTACCATTATTGTGCTTTATATTTTTTACTAACCAGTCAATAGTGTCGTAAGTGTCGGAAGATTCATCAACATTTTTATTGCTTTTTTTATTTGGGATGTATGCACGCATGTTGTCATATTCACCTTCGCTCATAAACTTACCGCGTACATCTTGAAAGACAAAAATATATCCCTCTGTAGCAAATGCCGGGTTTGGACCTAAAATTGTCGGATATTTATCTTCTCCATACGGGGCAACTGTATATGGTGTGCGCACAATAAGAATCGGGTAATCCTTTGTTGTGTCCTTAGGGGAGTAAACTGATGTAAAAAGTTTAATGCCGTCTCTCATTTCAATGTGAAAATCTTTTTTAACGTAATTTTGCTTGATCCAGTCTACTCCTTGGGCAAAATGGATGGATACAGAAACAAGAAGCAAGATTATAAACAGTTTTTTCATCTTCTTTCCTTTAAAAAATTTTTGTTATAAGTTTTTCAGCTTTAGCTAAATTTTCTTTTTTCCCCAGATCAAGGAATATAGAATCAGTATGTTCAAAATAAGTTATTTGTTCTTTTGATGCGATAGAAAGATATAAATCTACCAGTGAAAAGACATTATCATCCGGAAAATATTGAAATATTCTGGGATCAACAATCTGTATTCCGCTGAAGGCAAATTGTTTTAATTCGCCTATTGGAATACGCGCGGTTTTTATTTCGTTTGATTTTTCATTCTTCCAGCCGCAAAGGTTTTTCCCCTCGTCAAATAAAAAATACCTTGAAGATATCCTATTCTGAACTGCAAGTGTGGATATTTTCTTCATTTCCTTATGAAAAGAAACTAATCTTTCAAGATTAATATTAGATAGAATATCGACATTGTGAATTAAAAATGGTTCGGGAGAATTGAAAAACCAGGCGGCTTTTTTTAAGCCACCGCCGGTATCAAGCAGTAAATCTCTTTCGTCAGAAAAATTAATATCAATCCCAAAATTATTTTTGCTCTCTAAAAAATTAATAATTTGATCTGCATAGTGGTGAACATTTATAATAATTTGATTGAACCCGGCTTTCTTCAACTTTATTATTACTAGTTCAAGAAGAGTGGTTCCATTTATTTCAACTAGAGCTTTTGGTATAGTGTCGGTAAATGGTTTTAATCTTGTGCCTAATCCTGCGGCTAAAACTAATGCTTTCATTTTTATTAAGTGCCTGAGTAACTAAGTAAAAAAGCGACATAGTGATTAAATAGCTGAGTAACAAAGTGATAAAGTAACAAAGTAAAAATGATAAAGTCTATTTTAATTTTTGAATCAAACTGCTCAACATTCTTTCAATTTCACGGCTTGATTCAAATATTTTATCAAAAACGGAACTATCTATATATCCAAGATTTAAGGAAATTCTAATTTGTGTCTGAATTTCGAAGACTGAAGCCATAGATATATTTAAAAATCTTTTGAATTCCTTTTTAGTATTACGTCCGAATCCTTCAGCAATATTGCTCGGTATCGAAACGGCGCTTCTTCGAATTTGATTTGTTAATGAATAAAGCTCATCACCCGGAAATTTTTTCGTGATGGAATAAATGTCTGTCACAAATTGCATCGACTTTTCCCAAACAACTAGATCTCTATAAGTCTTAACAGCTTTATTTTTATGAACATCTTCCATATTTACTTTGTTTCTTTGTCACTCTTTTTTTTTGTCACTTAGTTCCTTTGCTACTCTGTGACTGTGTTATTTCCAAGTTTTGTGTGTACTAATTTTACTATAATGTCATACTTTGCTGATAAATGTTCTGCCAGTCTCAAAGCACAATAAACTGATCTGTGTTGCCCGCCGGTACAGCCATAGTTTATCATCAGGTTTTTCCATCCGTGTGCAATATAATTTGATACTGATTTATCAACCAGGTTAAAAGTTTCCTTAAGAAAGCTTTGTGCATCCGGCTGTGAATCCAAAAAATCCTGAACATTTTTGTCAGTTCCATTGAAAGATTTATACTCATCATATCTTCCCGGATTTGGAATAGCCCGGCAGTCAAATACAAATCCGCCGCCGTTTCCTGTAAGATCTTGCGGAATTTTTTCTTTGTAACTAAAACTGTTAATATGAACAGTAAGTTTTGCTTGGTTCTGTTCTTTGATTTCAAACTTTTTTAATTCTTTTGAAAAAATAACATTTTCTAAAGCTGAGTTCAATTCCTTAATCTTGATAGTCTTTTTGATTTTACTTTTACTCAAAAGGTGTTCAAGATTATTAATGGCATAAGGGATGCTTTTAAGAAAATGAGCTTTGCCTTCAAAGTAACCCCGGTAGCCATAAGCGCCGAACATTTGTAAAAGTCTTATTAAAACATACCCGTCATAATATTTTAGAAAATCTTTTTTATTTATGGATTCGATTTTTGACACAGAAGAAAGATATGATTCTAAAAATATTTCTCTATAGTTCTGTGGAATGTTCGCTTTGGAATCCAGCATTAAAGAAGCAATGTCATACTGAAGTGCTCCTCTCCGTCCGCCCTGGTAATCAATAAAAAACGGTTCGCCGTTTTTTATCATTACGTTTCTTGAGTTAAAATCCCGGTACATAAAGTAATTACAGCGTGCCTGCAATAGAAATTTAGTCAAAGCAATGAAATCATCTTCAAGTTTTTGTTCGTCAAAAGGAATTTTTGCAAGCTTCAGAAAATAATATTTAAAGTAATTTAAATCCCATAACATTGATTGTTTATCAAACTTTGCCCTGGGATAACATTTTGTGTAATCCAATTTTTTTGATGTAGTGATCTGGAAAAGCGGAAGCTGCTCAATTACTTTTTTATAGAGGTCTATTACTTCATTAGTCAGTTCATTCCCGCTGCGTGATTCTTCTAAAATAGAAAACAGGGTCTGATTGCCTAAATCTTCCAGCAAATAAACATTATTCTTTAAATCAACTGAATAAATTAGGGGAACACTAAGATTATTTTTTCTGAAGTGTTTTGAGAGATAAACAAATGCTATGTTTTCACGCAAGTCGGGGTTGAATGCCGCAATTACATTTTTACTTTCACCGGAAATCCTATAATATTTTCTAGAAGAACCGGATTCGGGAAGCGGAGAAAAAGATTTTACTTTTTCTCCACTCCATTTTTCAAAAATACTCTTTAACTCATCAGTTGGCGGCATTGTTTAGCAATTTATTGTCAGGTTATAAAATCATTTATTAAAATCTTCTTCTTTGCTGTACCTCGTTAGGATCGAAAAATTTTCTTGGCAATTTTTCATCACGCATAGCCGCATTGTAAACAAATGCAGCCATAATTGTGGCAGATTGAATTAAATCTGCCCTGCTGGCATGATCATACACATCCATATTGGAATGATGTGTCCTTGTTTCGTATTCAAGAGGATCCTGGATGAATTGAAAACCGGGTAGTCCCGCTCCGTCAAATGACTGATGATCTGTACCGCCTGTATTTCTAAATGTAACGGTTGCAGCGCCAAGATCATTAAATGGTTTTAACCATTCTTCAAATATGGGCATCACTTCAAAGTTGCCTTGTGTATAAATACCTCTGATCTTTCCTGAACCATTATCATAATTGAAATATGCTGCAAACTTATCATACTCCGGTTTCTTCTCCTTTTTATCTAAATCAAAAAAATGATTTTTTACATAGTTATGCGATCCAATCAACCCTTCTTCTTCTGCATCCCACAATGCAATTCTAATAGTTCTTTTAGGTTGTATCTTAAGAGCTTTTAAGATTCTAACAGCTTCCATAACAACAGCAGATCCGGCAGTGTTATCTGTTGCGCCGGTGCCTGAATGCCAGGTATCAAAGTGCCCGCCAAGCATTACAATTTCATCTTTTAATTTTTTATCAGTGCCGGGAATTTCTGCAACAATATTGTAGCCAAGCGAATCGGCATCAACAAAATTAGCTTGAATATCGAGTTCAAGTTCAACTGGAATATTTTTTTGAAGGATTCTGACCATTCTATTGTATTGTTCTGCTGAAACAACTACTTGCGGTATTAAAGTTTCGGAATTTTTTAAGTATGAACCGCCGCTCTGGACAAATATAGTACCGTCAGTTCCTCTTGACGGTTCAAGAGTAACGAGAGCGCCTTCATCTTTTAAAAATTTTGAAACCTTTTGCGCTAATTCTCTCTGGGTCCGTAGTGCGGCAAATTGTTCAGGAGAAAAATTACGTCCACCGCCATCCTGCGCCAATTGCATTTTTTTTAAATCTTCATCGCTATATCTTTTACCATCAGCCGCTTCCATTGCTAATGTAACCGGCTGTTCACCTTTTGTTAGAACAATTGCGCCTTTTAACTTGCTTTTGAATGAATCCAAATCTCCTTCTGATTTAATATCAACAAGAACGGCATTTCCTTTTACAACATTATTTAATCCCGGTGTCCATGCTTTTAAGTATGCTATCATTGGCATGTATTGAGGAGAGGTCATAGCGGCATAAAACTTTTTCAATTCCCACCCGCGTCCAAAAGTACCCCATGGTTCCATTGTTACTTTTTCCAAACCGTATTCTTTTAATTTATTAACTGCCCATTCACCGGCTTTTTTGTATTGAGGTGATTCTGCTAGACGCGGTCCGTATACATCGCTAAGGTAGCTCAGTAATTCCATCACTTTGGAATTTTGCATTCCTTCCTGGCGGATGCGCTGCATCACCCGGTAATCGATTTTTTCCTGGGCTAGAAAATTAATAGTTGTTACGAAAAGAAAAAACAGGATTAAAAAACGTTTGGATTTCATTTTATTCTCCTATTGGGATTAGTGTTATTTATTTTTGTGTTGATAAAAATTTTTCTATTTGTCTTCTATGGCGCAATATGTGAACTATAGCGTGCTCAAACATCATTTCGATATCATAAAGACCCCAGCGGACATCCTGACGCGTTGCAATAATTTCTTCATAAGTCATTTTAAAATTATTGACTACAACGCCGGCAGTATACTGCACAACTTTTTCCAATTCCTCAACGGCATGAACAACATTATAAATGTGAAAGGTATGGTTGATGACCGGTAGCTGCAGGAATATGCACATTTGGTCCGCATACCTGTAGCCGGCGCTGACAACATGTTTCATAATAGTCTGAATAGATTTGCAATTCTCATCCGTTGTCAGAGGATCACAAATCTTGATGAACTCTTCCTGCGTAACTGTACTGAGAAGGTTTTTCAATTCAAGAGCAACTCTTTCATACTCATCCATTAAAGCGCCAATTGCGCCCGGGCGATAGATCTTTTCCATATAGATCTCTCAGATTTTAATTTTTAATAATTTAATTATATCTGTAATTTTTGTAATTAATCATCAGTTTTTGATTTTATGAAATTAATTATCCCATCAAAAATTTTTTTATTCGCTTCTTCCATATCTTTATCGCTGATTTGTTTATCATAAGTAATGTTTTCAGACCATTCAGAAATTTTATTATTCCTATCTAGAACATTTGAATGATTATCTTCAACAGTTATAGAAATTAGAAATGTAAAATCTTTAAATCTAATTTTAATCCATATTAGTATATTAATATCGATACCAATATTTTTTAGTTTCTTTAATCCAATAGTAAAATTTATATCGCTAATAGCTAGATTATTCGTGTCTTTTAATTGTTGAATTGATATTTCTGTATTGTCTGTTTCAATAAATTTCATTAGTTGAGATCTTTCAATTTCATTATTGGTAACTTTATTTATTGAATACTTGTATTTTTTTTCAACAAATAATTCTTCAAACTTTTTAATATTTTGACCTATACTTTTTAATAGTCGATTAAATGATAAATTAATCGTTTCATATTGGGTTTCAATATTATTGTGCTTTCTAATTGAATCTTTTTTGCCTTCAATTTTTTTCTTTAATAACAGAATTTCTTTATCCAAATCATCCGGTTCATCAATGCTATCACCCCGAGCGCCTTTTAAATAAATTTCCATGGAGTGAATTAAGACTTCTAAAACATATTCAATGAATGGAACAGAATTTCCTGCATCAGCTTGACTAAGAGCAAGATAGTAGTTGTTCCTATCTTTTATTTTAATAATTGCCGGGGGAAAATTGTTCTGCATAAGTATTAAATTCATAATCAAACGCGCCATTCTTCCGTTACCGTCATCAAATGGATGTATTTCGGAAAACCGGTGATGAAAGATTGCTGCAAGAACTACGGGATGAATTTCTTTATCGTTTCTTGATTTACGGTACCACTTCATTAAGTCATCCATTTTAGCAGGAGTTTCTTCAGGCGAAGCAAAATAATGAACTTCTCCCGTTGCAGTTTTAACATGATTAGGGACTGTTTTATAAGCGCCAAGTGTAACGGTCTTTTTAGTCAACTTTCCATTTTGTGTTAATGCATCAGTTTCGTAAGATTCCACCAAAATAACCTTGTGAAGTTCTCGGATTACAGCTTCCGTCAATTCTTCCTTGTTGCGCACAAGGTTAATCAAATAATTTATTGCTTCATTGTGCCCGCGTATATCCAAATAGTCTTTTAATGGCTTACCGCTTGCTGTAATTCCGTGCATTAGAAAGGCGTATGTCTCTCCATAATTTAAAGTATTCCCCTCTATTGCATTTGAATTGAAATTCCAATCAAGGCGGAATTTCTGAAAAATTCTATCTTCAACTTCCTGCGGCAGGGGATGGAATTTGTCGATTTCAGATTTCAGCTCATCAATCCTTTTTAGGAGATTGGACATGCTTAATTCTAAATCGGTTTTCATTTTATTTCTCCATTACTGCTTTTGATTTACTCACCCTCATCATAATTCAAAATTGGTCTTAGCCACTTTTCCGCTTCTTTCAAACTAATGCCTTTGCGTTTTCTATAATCTTCAACCTGATCCTTGCTGATTTTTCCAACAGAAAAGTATTTTGATTCCGGATGTGCAATGTAAATACCGCAGACAGAAGCCGCGGGATACATAGCAAGACTTTCAGTCAGCATGATGGATGTATTCTTTTCAACATCTAGCAATTTCCAGATTTTTATTTTTTCCGTATGATCAGGCTGTGCTGGATATCCGGGTGCAGGACGGATTCCTGGATATTTTTCATGAATCAATTCTTCATTAGATAATTTTTCATTTGATGAATAACCCCAGTATTCTTTTCTGACTTTTAGATGAAGCAGCTCTGTAAAAGCTTCTGCAAAACGGTCTGCAATTGCTTTGGTCATAATTGAACTGTAATCGTCGTGATCTTTCTCAAATTTTTCAATTAGTTTTTCTATTCCAATTCCGGTAGTGACTGCAAACATTCCGGTATAATCTTTTACTTTTGTTTCTTTGGGTGCAATATAATCAGCTAATGCAACGTTTGGAATACCTTTTGATTTTATTGACTGCTGACGGATAGTATGCAATGTATCAAGTACCCCACTTCTGGATTCGTCCGTATAAATTTCAATATCATCCTCTACAGAATTTGCGGGGAAAAGCCCAATCACACCCTTTGCCGCTAATAATTTCTCTGAGACAATTTTATCAATTAGCAAATTTGCATCATTATATACCTTTTTAGCTTCGCTTCCATAAATGGTATTTTCAAAAATATCAGGAAACCGTCCCTTTAATTCCCATGTTAAAAAGAAAGGTGCCCAATCAATATATTCTCTTATAACATCAAGTGGAATATTTTCAATAACTGTAACGCCGAATTTATTTGGTTTTTGAATGGAATATTCTTCCCAGTTAATTTTTAGTTTATTCTCTCTTGCTTTTTCAATTGATAAAAATTCTTTTGCATTCTGCCTGCTTGTGTGGTCTTCCTTTAGCTTGGCATATTCAGTTTTAATGGATTTAGCAAATTCATCTCTAGTATCTTCATTTAATAAATTGCTTACAACCCCCACACTTTTTGATGCATCCAGCACATGGACAGTTGTTCCGTTAAACGAAGGTGAAATTTTAACTGCCGTATGCAAACGCGAAGTTGTAGCGCCTCCAATAATTAAAGGTAAGTCCATTTTCATTCTTTCCATTTCTTTTGCAATGTGAACCATCTCATCAAGTGATGGCGTGATCAGCCCGCTCAAGCCAATAACGTCAACATTCTTTTCAATTGCTGTTGATAATATTTTATCTGACGGCACCATCACGCCGAGATCGATCACGTTATAGTTATTGCATCCCAACACAACACCAACAATATTTTTTCCAATATCGTGAACATCACCTTTTACTGTGGCTAAAAGAATTGTAGCTGCGCCTTTATTTCTTTCTGAAAGGTTTGAATCTTCTTCTGTGGAACTGTTCAGAAGAAAGGGCTCAAGGTATGCTACAGCTTTCTTCATCACACGTGCGCTTTTAACAACCTGAGGCAGAAACATTTTTCCCGAACCAAACAGATCACCTACCGCATTCATTCCATTCATCAGCGGACCTTCAATAATATCCAGCGGTTTTGCAAATTTTTGAAGGGCTTCTTCAACATCCTGGTCAATATATTCAACAATTCCTTTTATCAACGCGTGTTTTAATTTTTCTTCAACAGTACTTTTCCTCCATTCATCCTCCTGCTTTGCACTTTTAACTTCTTGCGTTAGTGTATTTGCATATTCCACAAGCCGTTCGGTAGCATCTACCCTTCGGTTAAGTAAAACATCTTCAACTCTTTCAAGCAGGTCCTTGGGAATTTCTTCATAGACAGCAAGCTGCCCGGCGTTAACGATTCCCATATCCATTCCTGCTTCAATTGCATGGTAAAGGAAAGCTGAGTGCATTGCTTCACGTACGGCATCATTACCCCTGAATGAAAATGAAATGTTGCTTACACCGCCGCTGATTTTCGCAAGCGGAAGGTTTTTCTTTATCCATTTTACCGCTTCTATGTAGTTAATTGCATACTGATTGTGTTCCTCAATTCCTGTTGCAACTGCAAAAATGTTAGGATCGAATATTATATCCTGGGGAAGGAAGCCAACTTCTTCTGTAAGAATATTATAAGCGCGTTTACAAATAGAAGTTTTTCTTTCAATTGTATCTGCCTGGCCTGCTTCGTCAAAAGCCATAACAATTACTGCAGCGCCGTACATCAATACTTTTTTTGCCTGCTCTTTAAATTTTTCTTCTCCCTCTTTTAAAGAAATTGAATTTACAATTCCTTTTCCCTGCAGGCATTTCAATCCGGCTTCAATAACACTCCATTTTGAAGAATCCAGCATAATAGGAACTTTTGCAATGTCCGGTTCTACTGCAAGCAGGTTTAAAAATTTTGTAATTACTTCTTCACCATTTATCAGTCCCTCATCCATATTTATATCAATTACCTGGGCGCCGTTTTCAACCTGTTCACGGGCAACACTTAAAGCCTCTTCATATTTATTTTCTTTTATTAAACGGGCAAATTTTTTAGAGCCTGTTACATTAGTGCGCTCACCGATATTCACAAAATTGGTTTCAGGTCTGAATATTAACGGTTCCAGTCCGCTCAAACGCAGATATTTTTTCACTTCGGGTATTATTCTTGGCGGATGTGTTTTTGTAATTTCAGAAAACTGCCTGGTATGTTCCGGCGTAGTACCGCAGCATCCTCCAACTATATTTACAAATCCTTCACGTGCATATTCGTCCAATATCTTCGTCATTGTTTCGGGAGTTTCATCATACCCGCCAAACTCGTTTGGCAAACCGGCATTAGGATAAAGACTTGTAAAAACATTTGCCTTATTGGAGAGTTCTTCAATAAACGGACGCATTTGCGATGAACCCAATGCGCAGTTCAGCCCGACACTCAAAATATTTTTTGCATGTGCAATTGAAATCCAGAATGCTTCAATAGTCTGCCCCGATAGAGTTCTTCCACTCATGTCAATCACTGTTCCGGAAATCATTATTGGAATTTGTTTGCCCGTCTGGTCAAAAATTTCCATAATACCATAAATACAGGCTTTTGCGTTTAGCGTATCAAAAATTGTTTCAACAAGCAGAATGTCAACTCCTCCGTCAATTAATCCGCGTATCTGTTCTTTGTAAGCATTTTTCATCTTGTCGAATGTTATCGCACGGAATCCCGGATCAGTTACAATAGGAGAAAGAGATAATGCTTTATTGGTTGGACCAATTGCGCCTGCAACAAACCGCCGGTAAGATGAATCTTTCTTGTTGTATTCATCCGTACATTGTTTTGCTATTATTGCAGCCTGCCGGTTCAGTTCGTAAGCCAGGTGCTGCGTTTGGTAATCTTCCTGTGAGACAGGATTTGCATTAAACGTATTTGTGCCTAAAATCTCTGCGCCGGCATCCAGGTAGGCTCTATGAATGTCTTTAACTATTTCCGGCTGCGTTAAACACAGAATATCATTATTTCCCTTTAGATCATTCGGGTGATCTTTCAGAAGTTTACCGCGGAAATCTTCCTCACTCAATTTCAGCTTTTGGATCATTGTTCCCCGCGGACCATCCATTAGCATTATTTTTTTTGATAAAATATTTTGCAACTGATATAATATTGTCGGCATACTTCCCAATCTTTAAAAAGTAATTGTCTTAGATTATTGTTCTATTTTATTTCATTGTTAATAATGATATATTTTCGCCTAAATATAATAAATAATTGAGAAGATAATGATAGTTGTTACAGGCGGAGCCGGTTTTATTGGAAGCGCAATTGTCTGGAAGTTAAATAAGCTCGGGAATGATAAAATTATAATTGTTGATGAATTAGGAAAGGAAGAGAAGTGGAAGAATTTGGTTGGGCTAAGGTTTGAAGATTTTATTCACAAAGATGATTTTATGGGGTTGATTTTACAGCGTGCTGTTCGATTTAAAATTACTGCAATAATTCACATGGGCGCCTGCTCGGCCACAACAGAGAAAGATGCCGATTTTCTGATGGACAATAACGTCCACTATTCACAGGAACTTGCAAAATACTGCCTGGAAAATAATGCCCGGTTTATTTATGCTTCATCGGCAGCCACTTACGGAGACGGCTCAAATGGTTATATTGATGATGAATCGAATCTTGGAGTGCTTCATCCATTGAATATGTATGGTTATTCCAAACATCTTTTTGATACATGGATTAAAAGAAATGGTTTGATTGATAAAGTTGCCGGCTTAAAGTTTTTTAATGTGTATGGACCAAATGAATACCACAAGGGAGATATGAGGAGTGTTGTACATAAAGCATTTGAGCAGGTGCGGGATTTTGGGAAAGTGAACTTGTTCAAATCATACAATCCGCAATTTAAGGATGGAGAGCAGAAAAGAGATTTTATTTATGTTAAAGATGCAGTTGATATGAGTTTATTCTTCCTGGAACACAATGAAAAAAATGGAATTTATAATGTTGGCACCGGCAAGGCGCAGACATGGATCGATCTTGTAACTGCATTATTCAATGCAATTGGCAAACCAATAAATATTGAATACATTGAGATGCCGGAAGAAATCCGCGGGAAGTACCAATACTTTACGGAAGCTGATATGAATAAATTAAAATCAGCCGGTTACAATAAACCTGTTAAAAATGTTAGTGACGGGGTTACAGACTACGTTAAAAATTATCTTTTAAAAGAAAAATTTCTTGGGATGAACAAGGATTAAACACATGCAGCTTGAAAGCACAAAATCGCGCAGCGAATTTAGAAAGAGAATTTATTTCTTTACTCTAAAGCTGATTGAGTTTGTTGATTCACTTCCTAAAGATAACGTCTCACAAAGAATTGCAGATGAACTTTTTGGCAGCGGCACAAGCGTAATAAGTAATTACATTGAAGCAACAGCTGCATCTACAAAAAGGGAACTTACGAGTTATACAATTTCCTCTCTTAAATTTGCAAATGAAACTAAACTCTGGCTTGCACTAATACGCGACAGCAGCCGGGCAAAATCTGAAAAAGTTAAATGGTTCCTTGATGAGCTTGACGACATCTCATCAATTCTTGCTTCGTCTATTAATCACAATTAATATTTCCCTTTTCATTGGAAGAGGAGTCAGGAACTTACCTCTATGCAATTAGCAACACTTTGTTATGTAATTGATAAAGATAAAACATTGATGCTTCATAGAATTAAGAAAAAAAATGACATGCATGAAGGTAAATGGAATGGACTTGGAGGTAAGTTTGAACAAGGGGAAACACCGGAAGAATGTGTGATCAGAGAGGTAAAAGAAGAAAGCGGACTGCTGATAAAAAATCCAAAGATGCACGGCTTTATAACATTTCCGCTTTTTGACGGAATGAAAGACTGGTATGTTTTTCTTTTCACTGCGCGAGAGTTTGAGGGAAAATTGATTGATTCAAGTGAAGGACAGCTTGAATGGATAAAAAATGAAAAACTGCTCGAATTAAATTTGTGGGAGGGGGACAAAGAATTTATTTCCTGGCTGCTCGATGATAAATTTTTCAGTGCAAAGTTTGTATATGAAAATGGAAAATTGAAAGACTATAAAGTTTATTTTTATTAAAGAGGAATCTTAAAATGCTTGACCGTTTTAATAATGAGTCTTCAAAAAATTATAATTGGGATTTAAACCAGGAACGCGCCCTGTGGGAAAAATTACTGAATCAAAAAATTAATTTTTTCCTTCTTCTATTTGCATTAATAATCGGCGGCATCTCATTTGCAAAAACAAAAGAGTTCTCAATTTTTATTTTATTTGTTGGAACAGTTATACTCTGGATACTAGCGTTATCAATTTTTAACGTAACGCATAAAATTAATATTGTTATAAGGGGATTAATAAAAGATGAAAATCACCCCACTGTAATTATTGATAAAAAGGCAAGGGGAAGGATAGTAAGAATATTTTACGGGTATGTTCTGCCGGTCTTTTGTTCAGGAATAATTACACTTACATTACTTGCAAGCGTGAGCGGGTTTTATGATTTTAGCTTTCCGGCAAAAACAGAAATAATCCAAAATGTGAAAGAGAGCCTGGAAAAGCCGAAAGAAAATCTACCGGATCAAAAAAAGCCTGAAGACAATAGTTTAAAATATTTCCAGAATATTGACAGCGTTATTAATAAGAAAAAGCAATTACCTGTAATTACCGATACTTTGAAAACAGATAAACGCCAGCCTGTTCAAAAAAGACAAGGCGATAATCCAAATTTCAAAGACATAGATAAAGTAATTAAGAAATAAAGTTAATATACTACTGAATTTTTCTTCTCAGAAATCCCAGTATTAAATCATTAACGCATTCCGGATTTTCCAGAGGGGTCATATGTCCGGACTGCGGTATTACTGCAAATTCGGAATTTGGAATTTTTTCAGACATAGTACGCATTTTATTAGGCGGGGTTAGTTTATCAAAAGAACCGCATAGTACCAAAGTTGGAATTTTTATTTTTGAAAGGCTCGCTGTTGTATCCGTCCGGCTCATTATAGCAATCATAACTCCTTTCACTCCAATTGGATCATGACTGTGAGCTTTGAACAACGTTTCAAAAAACATTTTTTCATTTCCTTTTGGAATTTCTTCGGCAAAACAGTTTCTTACAAATGGTTCAACAAATTTCATTAATCCTTCGGTATTGATAAGATTGATCCCGGCAGCACGGCTTAATTTTGCGCTGTCATCATCCGCTTCTGCTTTTGTATCACATAAAATTAATGCGCTAAAAATATCCTGATCTTTTTCAATTGCACGAAGGCTGATATATCCGCCCATGGAAAGCCCGCATAAAACCGGTTTGTTTAAGTGCAGCTCTTCAATAATAGAAAATAAATCATCAACGAAAAATTCAAGCATATATTGCCCGTCTCCCACATAACTTCTGCCAAGACCGCGTACATCATATGCAATACAGAAATATTTTTTTTCGAGGGCTCTTATTTGTTTATCCCACATTGACTGATCGTAGGGAAAACCATGAACGAAAATTATTGGTTTATTATTGCAGTCGCCGTATGTATTAACCGAAAGGCTGTTTATTGTAAGTTCCATAAATATTCCACGTAAAATTAATTTTAAAGCAGTTTGTCAAAAATAATTCTTTTATATAACAAATTACTTCTCTTACAGACAAGTTCCAAAGGAAGATAAATTTATCTCTTTACGAAGTACCAAAATATTGCACCATAACCTTCTGGGCATATTTTAAACCATGAATTTCCGTTCAGTGTCGAATTTTCGTAAATATTCAGCGAGGTCTAAAATGAAAAATATCAAGTTGTTATACCTTTCTTTCATGTTCGTATTATTTGCCGCTCTTTATTTTTCGGGGTGCAGTCAGCATGATGATTTTATGTCACTGGGAGGGCCGGGAATGAATAATATGAATTACAATTCGGCGCAATTTACAGTTTTAGATTATACAGATTTTAATAATGGAATTAATGATGCAACACTTGATAGTGACATGGCATTTGATAATTCATTATTGAATTATACTTTTCTAAATATGGTTGATGATTTTACGCCCGGCGCCCCGTTTATGAAAGGCATTCCCTGGCTTGAAGAATTTAATTATTCAAGACATTATGGCGGATTATTACGCTCCCTCAATTTAACTGAAGCACAAAATAAATCTATCGCCGGATTTGTAACAACATATCACGATTCAATTAAAAGCCTGGCCAAGCAATTCTATAATGCTAATAAAAATATTGTTGCCGCCGCTGATACCCAGCGCAGGTTAATCGCAGACAGTGTAAAAAGTGGAAAGTTAACAAGGGAGCAGGCATTTCTTAAAATAAAAACTTTGAACCAAAATACAAGAACTCAAATTCAAAATAACCCCGCTTCACTGGTAATTAAAGCAGATATCTGTCAAACACGCAAAACACTGTTTGATAATATAGCATCTATTCTTACTCCGGACCAGCTTACTATCTGGAATAATGCAATTGCAAAAATTCCAAGTTCATGTTAAAAATTCATTCTCAAATAAAAGAGGTTGTCTCAAAAATAATATTTCATAACTCACGTTACGCATAATTTAATTTATAACC
>PMDS01000115.1 GCA_003155655.1 Melioribacter sp. | reverse complement strand
TTATCACCCATGCCGGGCGAACAAAGAAAACCTCCGGGGTAAAGATAAGACCCCGGAGGTTATTTTAATTTCCAGCACACCATGACAAGCTAAAATGCGTACAAGATTATTTTATGTTTTTTAGAAATGTTGTCAGGTCGTATTCAATTTCTTCTTCACAGAAAAAAGCCTCGCCATAATCTTTATCGATCTTAAATCCGAAGTATTTTGCCCGGGCATCAATAAAATTCAGAAATTTAGGCTGACTTATAAATGTATCAGGCTCTGAGCTTTGAGGATTATGGAATTGTGTACTATATGCCCTGATTGCATCCATTTTTGTTTTGAATGTTTCCGTTATATCAACTATAAAAGATGGTTTGAATTCGTAGGTCTGCATATAATAAAATAATTTCTTTGGCCTGTAATGCTGCTGAACATTACCATTATCTTCGGTAATAACTTTGGATAATCCGGAAGCAAACATAGCTTCTTTAACTAATTGTGAAGTTCCAATATGATCCGGGTGCCGGTCATTAAAATAAGGAGCAAAAATTATTTTAGGCTGATATTCCCGGATACAAATAATAATTTTTTTAAGATATTCATCGTTAAATTTTAGAGAACCGTCTTTGAAACCAAGATTTTCCCTTAAACTGACCTGCAATATTTTAGAGGCTTCATTTGCTTCCTTTTTTCTTATTTCCAGTGATCCGCGGGAACCTAATTCACCGCCGCTAACATCAATAATACCAACTTTAATACCATTACCTGTTAATTTGGCAACTGTACCACCCATAGAAAGCTCCGCATCATCAGGGTGCGCAGCAAAAATCAAAGTATCTAAACTCATAAATAACCTCATTCAATTATCGCATTTATAGAAAGTTAAAAAGAGTATTAACATGTTCTCTTTATTAAGTCAAAATTATAAAGAAAAATCCAAACGAACATAAATATCTTTTGGATTAATATTGTTTTTGAGAAAATATAAATTCATCATGTAAATTCCTTTCAATGATACTCCATATTCTTGGAAATCTGAAGTTAATGGATTGAAGATTATATTTAGGTTCACCGGATCAAGCGGTTTTAAAAATGTATAATATCCTCCAAATAATATTCTGAATCCGGAAAATTCAGGAAAGCTGAATAGAGTCATATCGGCTTTAATCATAATGAAATCTTTTAGATAATATTGATAATCATCAAGTGTATAAAAAGTAAGCGCGTTTCTTTGAGATTGAAAAGTTTCAGTGCTGTTCACGAAACGCATATTATTAATATATTCTCCGTTATTAATAAACCTTATTCCACACTGAAAAATTAGGTTCATAGGATCAAATATTTCCTGGTAACGTGCAATTTCCACATTCCATTCTGTTGAATTTAATGTCGAATTTAATAAATTCTTATTTCCTGATTCAACCGAGGCATAAATATTCAAAAATGACTGTCCGTGGAAAATTAACTTATCCATACCCCAAAATTCAGGATTTTCAGCATATGTAATTTTAAGCCCAAGTTTATTATCGGAATAACCAGGTATCTGAAAATTCTCTTTAAATAATTCACCACTTTTAAAAAAGCTGAACTCTGTAGAATTATTTACCGAATTTTGCTTTTCATAATGAATGAAAGAAGTAATAGACAAACCGCCCGACAGAGGCAGGGTATATTTAATTTCGCCTCCGTAAATTTTAAAAAAGTTTAGATTATCTTCGTGAGAAAACAATGCATCAATTGTATGAAGCGTCCTTGCATATTCATATCTTCCAAGGTTGGTTATATTATTCCAAATAGAAAATGAAAGCTGCCTCCAATGAAATTTAAAATCAAATTCTAATTCTTTGGCGCCAAATGCATAACCTGCACGCAAATACAAATTGGCAATATCATTATTAAGAAAAGTATATTCATAACCGAGATAATGACTTTCGGCTTTATTATAATGATAAATGTTTGAGAATCTTGAAAATTTCAATCCTCCAAAATCAGATTGTTCATCAATAATTAATGGGACAAAATTCATAATCGTATAAAAAATTGCTTTTTTAATAATTGGGGCATTTACAAAAAGCGAATCCATCTTTTTATTGAATTTTTCTTCAGCCTCAGTCAGCGGCACTTTGAACATTTCATCGCGTTTGAAATCAAGGCTTACATCAAGATTTGGTTCTTCGATTAACGATAATTCTTTGGAGATATAAGGCTTATCGCTTTCTTTATTGATTGAGTAATTTGTAAATGTATACTCCTGCTTTAGTTTAAATTTGGCACCCATTACATTCATATTTAACGAAAACTTTGTAAACACCGGCAGGTTAAATGTTGAATCCTTGAACGAGTATCTTTGAAATAATTTTAATGAATCAAAAGTAGCATCCTTTACCAGTTGATTTCCACGCAAATCAGCTTCAATGAGCTGGTGAGAATTCATAATGAAATACAGATCACCCTCAAACAGCGGAATATTATTTTTTTTAGGTGAAATATTCAATACCACTACAGTATCATTATCAATTCTCGTTTTTCGTTTGAATGAAACATCATAATATTGGAGCGAGTTGTCTGTCAAAGGGCTTATAATTGAAAAATTCCAAATCTTTGATGTATGGTTCATCAGGTTAATTGTCTGGTTAACAGCTATTACCCTGTACGGCATATTTTTCATATTAGGTGAAACTTTTAGAACTGATAATTTTTCATTATGCAAATCCGGTTCAAGAAATTGAACCTTAGATATTGCTTCGGCCAGCCCTGCAATTTCATTAACTTTCATAAAGAATGTCGTTTTTGAGTAAGCATCCGCGTTATAAAAATGCAGGTCTTTTGTTTTTTCATTTGTCAGTTCAATTGATTCAAGAATATACTGTTCTGCCCATGTTAAACTGTTTGCAGTTACTTCATGCATTTCATAAGCTACTGGACGGAGTTTTACATCAACAATTTGCGGGAAACTTAGGCTAATAGTCTGCGAGGCATATCCCATAAGAGAGAAAGTCAAGCTGCCCGCCCCGTTTTCAAGAGTAATCTTAAATTGACCATCAAGATTGGATACAGTGCCAATATTTGTATTCATTACCTGAATATTAACATAAGGCAGAGGAATCCCTGTTTCAGAATCTTTAACACTGCCGGTAATTATTATTTTTTGGCAGTTACCAATAGAAGTAAATATTGCCAGCAGCAAAACGATAAAATATTTCATATAGACGCTTCTGTTTTTATAATAAATATATTTTCCGCATTGCTTTAATAAGCATATGTTATTTATTAACGAAAGGAATCTATCTATATATTAAGAAGGTAAATATTTATCGATTTGTGCTTTTATATTTTATTTCAATTAAACATATTTAATCGTTCTTATAAAATCAATGACAAAAATTGCTCATCTTTTACATTAGCGGTCACTGCTGTCCAAGATAAAAAAGAGAAGATAAAAAATATAGTAAAATAAGAAGAATTGGACAGATTTAAGCAAAGATCCTAAAAGAACCCCCCTAATCAAATAAACTTTCTTGCATAAGTTTTAAGTCAGTATTTTCTCTCGGATTAAAAGGATTATCCAGCCATTCATTCAGTAAAATCTTAACAAAAAGATTCATTCTTAAAAAAGCTAT
>PMDS01000117.1 GCA_003155655.1 Melioribacter sp. | reverse complement strand
GTGATAATTAAGATTTTTTGAAAAAATGTTTCGATTTCTTTTTAAAAACAAAACAAAAATTCTCTTAACCCCCTATTTTCACACAGGCTCTGAAGGACGTGGTTATAAATTAAATTATGCGTAAGGTGAGTTACTTAAATAATTTTATAAATAAAAAGGGCGGCACTAACCGCCCTTATCTAAACCTGTATAATTTAAATGCTTTCACTTTTTATTTAACAGATTTTATCTGCTCCGGTTTTGTCAATACTATTTGGGGCTTACCTTGATAATCAGCTATCTTTCCGTTTACTTCAACTTTCTTTTTCTCCCATACTTTTAAATCACCGAATGGCTCAGCATCTCTCTTAAAAACAAGTGCAGTGAATTTATTATCAGGAAATATTCCATCTATATTTAAATATACTAATCCCGACTTTAGTATTATAACTTCTGTAACTGTGCCTTTTACAGTTACTTCTTTTCCAACATAAGCTTTTACTGAATCAGTTTTAATAACTTTTTGTGCGTAGGAATTTGCAACTAAAATTGTAAACAGAATAAATGCAGCTACCCGGATTGCTTTCATATTTCTCCTTTATTAAGTGTTAATGGATTATATCTATAATTTATTAATTTTTTTGTATCTAAGAAATCCACTTTGATTTACTCTTTCAAAAATTAAACATCCATAGGATTTTAGCAAAATGCAGTCTGATTGAAATATAGAAAACCAGCGTTTGAATTATTAAATTTTTAACTAACTCCATTGTGAACTTATCCCGGCTTTTTACGTTTAATAATTATAAAAAGAGTCATATGACTTTTTTATTTTTCGGTAGTACGGAATTTTGCATATTGACAAATTCTGAGCCGAACAAGTAAACAAATGAAAATATTATTGAATTTTACGGAGACAAAATGCTATTAAGAAGTTGTTCCTTTTTTCTACTCTTTACAGGTCTGATCTTTTCACAGGATGCATCATTAAAAGGGAAAATAATTGATTCTAATACGGATGAAGCAGTTCAGGGCGCTGCTGTTTTTATTTCGCAAAATTACCTGGTTTACTCGAATATAAGCGGCGAATACCAGTTAAATAATATTCATGACGGTTTATACACAATAAAAATTTCCCGTCCAGGTTACAAAGCATTATCCGGGCAGATCAATATTACTAATGGTGAAAACAAAAAAGATTTTTCTCTATCTGCATCTCTTATACAATTTGACGAAGTAATTGTAAGTACGGATAGAAATGATAAATATCTTCGCAACTCGCCGTATTCCGAATTACTTCTTGCGAAAAATGAAGTTGAAAAAAAACCGTTTCAATCCCTGCCGGACGCTCTTAAAGGGGAGCCTGGTGTTGCATTGCTGCGTGATGGAATTTGGGGAACAGAGATCAGCATACGCGGGTTGAACCGTGAAAACGTTGTTACTCTTATTGATGGAAACAGGATAGCAACTTCAACAGACGTCGCTGCACGACTCTCTATGGTTGACATGAATGACGTTCAAAAAATTGAGATTATAAAAGGAGCCTCGTCAGCAATTTACGGTTCCGGCGCAATAGGCGGAATAGTAAACATAATTACAAAATCTCCGGAATTTTATGATAATTTTTCGATTGGAGGAAATGCAACTGCAGGTTATAATTCAGTTAACAATATGTCGGCATGGTCGGGTTCGGTTTATACGGGAAGCGCCTTCTGGACTTCGAAGTTCAGCGGGTCTTACCGGAAAGCGGGTAATACTCAAACACCCGCCGGTGAATTATTAAACAGTCAGTTTGAAGATTACAGCTTTTCAGGTGCATTGAATATTAAGCCGATTGAGAACAATTTTCTTAAACTTGATTATCAATTATTCAAAGCTAATGATGTAGGAATACCCGGAGCTTCGGTATTTCCAGCTTCTGCTGAAGTACGATATCCAGATGAAAAACGCGAATTGTTTTCAGCAGGTTATGAAATTCAAAATATTTCAAACATACTGTATAAACTTTCCGTCAGGTATGCATATCAGTCTATAGAGCGTGATGTAGAAAATATTCCGCACACGGTTCAAAATGTTCCGGCTACGTTAACTACTCCCGCAAAGAGAGTCAGCGTTCTTAAAATTACGCCGGATGCAGATCACAAAAATAACAATCTTCAGATTCAAGGGAATTTTCTTTTGGATGAAGGCAATAATCTTGTTCTAGGTCTTGATTATTGGGATAGAAGTTACAACGGCAACAGACAAAAATATCAGCAAGTAGATGTATTGGACAATAACGGCAACATTGCAAGTACAACAAATTTAATAACCGGAGAAAAACCTCTTCCCGATTCCAAATATAAAAGTCTTGGTATATTTGCACAGGATGACGCTGAACTGCTGAAAGATAAATTGTCGTTATCGCTTGGCGTACGTATGGATAAGATTAATGTAACCGGGGAGACAACGCTCAATCCAATTTATGTAATTACAAATGGTGTAATCAACTACACTCCACCGGGACAAATAGTTCTCTGGAATCAGATTGATGATAATGATATTTCATATAGCGGCAATCTCGGTCTGAAATATTCAATAAATACTAATCTTGATGTAACTCTTAGTTTAGGTTTATCCTTCCGTTCGCCGTCCCTCGAAGAAAGATTTCAATATATAGACCAGGGAAGTTATGTTCGTGTAGGCGATCCAAATCTTAAACCGGAAAAAGGAAAATCAGCCGATCTAGGACTTCGTTATTATGAATCTGATTTAAGATTCGTGTCAAGTGTCTTCTACAATTACTTTGATGATCTTGTTACAGAAATACCCGGAACCTTTGAAGGAAGAAACGCTTATATTAAAACAAACATCGGCAATGCAAGAATGTACGGCTTTGATCTTAGTGCAGAATATAATTTTTATAAAGAGTATGTTCTTCATGCATTTGCATCATATGTAAAAGGTGATGATCTAACTGCTAATGGAGACCTGCCGGAAATTCCTCCGCTAAACGGCAGCATAGGGTTTAAATTCGGCTTATTCAATAAGTTCGAAGCTGATTTAACATCACGTATATTTGCTGAACAGAATAAAGTTGCAGCAGGTGAAATGACAACACCCGGTTATGCTGTTTTCGATTTTCAACTTAATACTAAACGTTTTAATTTTTCATCTTTAAGAATGCAAATTTTTGCAGGCGTTGAAAATATTTTTGATAAAAATTACCGCGATCATTTATCAACTACAAGGGGAAGTATAACAGTTGAACCGGGAAGAAATTTTTACATAAAACTTACAACAGAAATTTAAATTGGCGTTCCGGAGATATTTTATATGACCTGGTTTATTCTTGCATTTGCTTCGGCAGTGTTTTCGGCATTATCAACTTTGGCGGAAAAGAAATCTTTATTCTCAATGGACGCGCTTGATTTCTCTTACATTATTTCAGTTGTTACGCTCGTTTTTTCGATCCCGTTTTTTATTATGGCGCCGGTTCAGCAGGGTATAACCACAAGCCTGATAATTCTTTTTGTTAAAACTGCTCTTAATGCGGCGGCATTTTTATTCGTAATGCTTTCAATAAAAAATCTGGAGCTGAGCGAGGCTTTACCACTTCTGGCAATATCGCCTGCACTTGTAGCTATCCTGGCTTTCTTTTTTATTGGGGATGTTCTTAACATTTATGAATGGGCAGGAATATTCCTTATTGTGGCAGGAACGTACATTTTGGAGCTTAAAATGGCAAGTTCAGGCATTTTTGGCCCATTTAAAATACTATTTAAAACTTCTAAATATGGCTATGTACTTGGCGCGGTTGCGTTATTTACAATTACTTCACTAGCTGATAGAATTCTTCTAAAGGGATATAAACTTCCGCCATATACTTTTATGGCATATCAACAGTTGTTCTATGGAATTATATTCCTTGTTATTGTTTTGTACAAAAGGAAAAGCGCAGTAGCTTCCTTCATTTCGGTAAATAAAGAAACATGGTTATTCATTCTGGTGGTTGCAGTCTTAACGGTTGCTTATAGGTACACTCAAATTGCAGCGGTTAAACTTGCGCCGGTTGGACTTGTACTAGCTGTTAAAAGATTGTCTATTTTAATTGCGATAATAATCGGCGGAAAACTTTTCCACGAGCAGCACCTTAAACGGCGGATACTTGCGGCAGTAATAATTCTTGCGGGTATTTCTTTACTTGTAAGTGCGGGGGAGTAGGAAACTTAAATATTCTTTTTTGTCTTTCTGTTAGAGATAGTCGAAAAATTTACTTGATTCCTTACAGTGTAGAAACTAATTTGATTCTATTAATAGTGTGCTTCTCAAATTATTCTTCCTTAGGTAGATATGTTTTTATTAAGACATTCTATTTATGAAAAGAATTAATATATGAGAAATTTTTAAGCCTGACTGCGATATAAAAATAATTCTTAAATTATGATGGTTTTAGATACAAGTGTCTAAATATAGAATCTATATTGATGAAGTAGGCAACAATGATCTTGGTAGCTCAGATAATCCCAACCATCGTTACCTAAGTTTAACCGGATTAATATTTGAATTGGATTATGCCGGGAAAATAGTTACACCTTCAGTTGAAAAAATAAAACAATAATATTTTCCATATCATCCCGATGAACCTGTGATTTTGCATCGTAAGGAATTGGTAAACAAAAAGTATCCTTTCAATTCATTAAAAGATAAAAGTACTGAAGAAAGATTTAATCAAGAATATTTAAAATTAATTAGTGATTTTGATTACATTATAATTTCTGTACTGATTGATAAAAAAGAACATAAAATTAAATACTCAACGTGGAAATATGATCCTTATCATTACTGCATGGAAATCTTGTTGGAAAGATTTTTCTTTTTCCTGGAAAGCAAATCTGCAAATGGCGATGTAATGATTGAATCCCGCGGAGGTAAGGAAGATTTACGATTGAAAAGATCTTTTCTTAGGATTTTTGAGAATGGAACTAATTTTATTGAATCAGATAGATTGAAGATGAGGTTTACAAGTCATGAACTAAAAGTTAAACCTAAAATGCTGAATATTGCATGTTTACAACTGGCAGATTTGTTAGCACATCCTTCCCGTAGATTTATGTTTAGAACCTATGGTATTGAAGAAGGAAAATCTTATACTTTCGGGGACGAAATTATAAAAATAATAGAAACAAAATATTACAAAGGGAAATCAGGGATTGAAGGATACGGTATAAAAATGTTACCATAAAAAACCCCGATAAATCGGGGCAAAGGCACATATGTCCTTCCACCTCCAGATAACTGGATTGGTACAAATATAGTATTTAGCATGTTAAAAACAAAATTCCCCTCCTTCATAAAGAATTCGGGGTTTATCAGTAGCGTCAGGAAATCTACCAACGCAATGTTGTAAGGTTAAGAAATTAATTTTTGGCAACTCTGTTATTAAGTCCATTTATGATGTTGTTTTTATTACTATGCAATAAAGAATCTGTTATGTAACTGTCATAACTCCGTCATTTATGACGGAGAATACGCAATCTTCCCTTAAACAAGGCTTTAGCCAAAATGGAAGTACCGATAGAGACAATTTTGTCTCCTTGGGCTTGGCATAGCCATCAGTTGGGCTAAAGCCCCAGTCTTTGTTGTTGATTTTTTCCTCCGCCGTGAAGAGGCTGTGTGATAATTCGGTTTTTTTAGAAAAATGTTTTGATTTCATTCTAAAAACGAACCCAAAATGTGCTTGACACCCTATTTTCACACAGCCTCTTCACGGCGGAGTTATAATATTATTAACCTGACAACATTGTCTACTAACGGGATTCTCCGTAGCAGTCCTTAACGCTGAAAAATGTATGCCGTCCGTAAAAAGCAATCCTTTTCTAGTATGCCACGGTACACCGTGACGAGATTAAAACATCATTGCGTCTTGGTGGCTTCGATATTTACGTCAAATCTGTACCGAATCCTCCTGCTTTTTATCTGCCGTAGCACTTTTACTCCTAACTTTTTACTTTTCTTTAACTTATGCAGCTAATTGCTTAAAGCTTGGGTCTCGACAGTATTGTGACTTGGTGTCTTTGTGGCTTCGACAATTTCAGCTAATCAGCAGCAGATTAGTAAAGGAGAATTGACCTTAACAAAATACTATTTCAACAAAATTAATTTTTTCGTTTCTGCAAATGAACCTGACATTAATCGATAAAAGTAAATACCGCTTGATAATTTAGAATTGAGAATGGAGAATTGAGAATTATAAGTTCCCGCTTGTTTGTATTCATTTACAAGTGTAGCTACTTCTTTTCCAAGAACATCATAAACTTTTAACGTAACATAACCGGCAACCGGTAACTGATAACTTATAACTGTACTTGGATTAAACGGATTAGGATAATTCTGTCCCAACCAGAAATTACGGGGAATTATATCATCTGAAGAATTTTTAATTGAAGTAGCATTAGAACTTACAAATGCACCTGGCGGATTAGTGCCTGAACGGGTTCTTCCATCATAATCCCGCGGAATGGAATTGTTAAAATTACCCGATGGTATCAACGGTCTTGCAGGTTTATCTGTTCCTAAAAAATTTGGGATACTGTATTTAGCTGCGTTAAAAATATTACTGTTATTTGCAGGATGAAAATTATAAGAAGCATAATTAACAAACTGTGGTTCGATTGAATTTATAATGTTATCCCTCAAAAGCTGGGCAGTATTGCAGGTGGGATTTGAATCCTGACCCCCGCTGTTTTCATCTATTCCTAAAAATTTACCCTTGGAGCCGTTCCAAATTATGTTTCCCTTAATTTGCAAATTGTCATCGGATAAAGCGGGGCTTGAAACATTGCTCGACTGCAAAAAAAATGGCGATTGATCCGATGCATCATAAGGCGCCCGGATTTCAAAATGCCCGCTGGTTGTTGAATCTGCTCCCGGATTATAAAATATATTATTATAAACAAAAACATTTTTATTTGGAATGCAATCCCACTCATCTCCATATTGCAAAGGCGGATTGCTCCATGGACCGGGACTCCACCCGCCAAGACTATGATGAACATTACACGTATCATTCTCAGCCCCATCGCAGCCGCGCTGACCAAGATTAAATGATAGTAAAGTTCTGTAATCGGAATGGTCAATTCCAACTTTATACAAAGTGTTATAAGCAGCTAAAATATTATACCCTCCCAGAACGGCAATTCCGGAATAACCTGTATTATAAATAATGTTGTTAATAAATTTTAAATCGTATGCCTCATAATGAAGCCAGGGAACAACCATGAAATCAAAACCTGCGCCCTGACCGGCTGAAAATCCGAACCTGTCGGCGTTATAAACAGTACAATGTTCAACAGTTATTTGCGCGCTTCCTCCTTTAAGCAGTAAAGCGTCTTCACTTGCGTCATGAATCTTGCAATTGTATATGTGTCCGTATTGCACACCTACATAATCAAGTGCAAACCAGAATGCTCCTGAAATATCACAGTCTTCAACATAAATGTATTTTACCTGGTTGACTTTAAGTGTTTCCTGCGGTTTTCTTTCGTTTCCGTCAAAACCGTTAATATTGCAATTCTTAATTATTATGTGATCTCCAGAAGCAAAATGAATAGTGTTTCCGCCTCCGTAAGAAGCAGCTAAAGTTCTAAAATCCAGACCTGTTAGATAAATATAGCTGACATCCCTGAAGTCGAAAGAACTTATAATGTGTGCATTCAAATTTCCATCTATTGATGAGATAATTATTGGATATGTGTACGTTCCATGTCTTTCATCCAGGTATAAGCCAACAATATCATTAGTTGCCAGATCACGGTAAACATAATCTCCGGCAGTCAGATTAATTCTATAGCCGGTGGTAGTAATTGTTGATGGTATTGAATTCCATGCGGCAGAAATAGTCTGCAATGCTTTATTGCGCGCTGATCCGTCATTACTATCTTTACCGTTAACAGGGTCTACCCAGATATCCTTCAATACCGGTGAACCGGTATCATAATAAATAGGATCGAGCTGCTGGGCAATTAATCTTGAATAGGAACAAATTCCTATCAGCAAAAAAAGAAGGTATACTGATGTTATTCTTAACTTTTCCATTTTTATAGTTTATTGTTTAAATAATTTTAAGTTGAGCTGATGGGAAACAAGAAGAAATAATTTATTTGATGCCGCATAATGATGCATCCATATTTTTATTCTTAACTTAGAATTTAAATTAACATGAAGCAACAAGAATACAGGCAAAAAAATTGTCCGGGCAGCATACATAAATCCCTTCTCCTCGCCAGGCAAAACGGTTAGCAGGCTAGTTAATCCGCCGTGGCGTTTTTACATCTTTCTTCTAGCCTCTCGCTTCTTACGTCAACGTCACCCGACTTCCATTTCACTCCAATTTTCTACTTCCTTCTTCATGCATCCAGCTTCTTGCTTTAAGTCTTGCTGCATGGCTAAATCGTTTTAAATAATTTGTTCTCTTTATTTTTATTTATAATTTTACGGGTAGCATGATAAATATTTTGGTGACACGATGGCTGTTGTAAGATTTGGAGTTTCTTTAGAGCAAGACTTACTTGACTCCCTTGATAAATATGTAACTGATAACCGCCTTACAAATAGATCTCAGGCTATACGCCGGTTAATTCACAATAATCTTGTCGAGAAAAAGTGGCAGTGCAATAATATTGTTGTTGGATCAATTACACTTGTCTATGACCCCAATAAAAATGATATACTTAAGAACCTGGCAGCTTTACAAGACCAATATCATTCGAACATTCTTTCTTCTCAGCATTTTCAATTAGATAAGAACCACTGTATGGATATTATTGCAGTAAAAGGTAAAGCGATTTTATTAACTGAAATTGCTGATAAACTTAAAGCACTAAAAGGAATTCAACACGGCAAACTTACTATGAGTAAAGCCGACTAATTTTTTTTAAATTGTAGTAACACGTATTTTTAAAACATAACACCCATTGCTATCAAAAGGAACAAAAATTATGAAACATTTTCCCGGACTATTCTCCTTCTTCACTTTATTATTAACGTTTTCTCCAATTATTGCACAGCAAACACTAAAGGATACAGTCCTTTTCAATGAAATGATTATTACTGGTACAAAAAATTCTGTAAGCAGGAATAACGTACCGTTAACGGTTTCGGTTATTACACAAAAGCAGATTGAAGAAAGCTCTGAATCGGCGTTGCTGTCGATATTAAGCTGGCAAGTCCCCGGTGTGTTTGTAACAGAACGTGGTATTACAGGTTTTGGTGTTGCAGATGGCTCTGCCGGTTCTATTAATATTCGTGGAATTGGGGGAAATCCAAATACTCAAATACTTGTGCTTCTAAATGGTAATCCCCAATTCATGGGAATTATGGGGCATCCGCTTCCCGATGCATATGTAGCGTCAGACGTTGAAAAAGTAGAAATTATCAGGGGACCAGCCTCTACCCTATATGGCTCTAATGCTATGGGAGGTGTCATTAACATTATTACAAAAGAGCAAAATGAGGAAGGTTTTAGAACTAATGCACAAACTATGTTTGGGTCATATTCAACTCAAAAATATATGATTAACAGCGGATACAAAGAAAATAATTTTAGTGTCTTTGCTTCTTTTAATCACGATCAAACTAATGGGCACCGCGCGTCATCTGATTTTGGAATTGACAACGGTTATTTAAAATTAGGTTTTGATATTAATGCCGCCATGAACATAAACGCGGATTTTAGTATTGCAAAGTTTAATGCTTCAGATCCGGGTCCGGAAAATGGCGTACCGGGGTATAGAAGTGACATTACAAGAGGTATGGGCGCATTTGCTTTTGAAAATCATTTTGAAAATACGAACGGCTCTTTCCGTTTTTTCTATAATTACGGAGTACATAATGTAACAGATGGTTATTATTCTAATGATAAAAACTATGGAGTAATTCTTTATCAGTCGCTAAACCTTTTTAATGAATCAACAATCACTTTGGGATTTGACTATAAACAATATGGCGGTATTGCAAAAAATACAAACGCTCTGAATGGAAATGTTATTGTCTTTGGCGATACAACTAACTGGGAATGCGCCGGTTATGGATATATTCAACAAACATTATTTGAACGGCTGATTGTTAATGCAGGATTTAGGCTTGAGCATAATGATGTTTATGGAAATGAAGCAGTTCCATCCGGAGGCTTGGCTTATCATTTAGCCAACTCAACAACCATTAAAGCTTCAGTTTCCAAAGGATTTAGAAGCCCTACTATAATGGAGCTTTATCTCTTTTTGCCCGCCAACCGAAATCTTCAGCCGGAAAGAATGGTCAATTTCGACCTAAGCGTTCTTCACAAATTTTTAAATGACAGAGCTTCTATTGAAATTACCGGATATAAAGTAAAAGGCGATAATATGATTCAAACAGTAATGGGCCCAACCGGACCAAGGAATCAAAACACCGGTTCTTTTTCAAATGTTGGTGTTGAAGTTGCGGGCAGTTACAGACCAGCCGGAAATCTTGGCTTTCAATTAAATTATAGCAGCATTAATATGAAAAATCCTATTTTAGCAGCTCCACAACAGCAATTGAATTTAAGCACAACATATAATTGGCAAAGTATTTCAGTTAATCTTTCACTTCAGCATATTAACAAATTATATACACAAATTTCTCCGACAGAAATTACCGAGTCATACACACTTCTAAATTCCCGCATCTCATATTTATTTGATAACTATATCGATATGTTTATCAAACTTGAAAACATTACCAATGAAAAATATTATATTAATTATGCCTACCCTATGCCCGGTACGGTTGTGTTTTTAGGATTAAATTTACATTACTAAGAACACTTTTCCATTTTGTGCCGTCTTGGTATTTCCTTGACGGCATGAATAAAAACTTATACTAACTATTTATACACCGTAATCCTTTTACTTCTAACATCTGGCTTTTTACGTTTCTCGTTTTAAGTCTTGCAGCTAATAGCTTGAACCTTGAATCTAGTCTCATCACTTCATTCTAAAGATTATATAATTTTATATTAAATTATTCTTGACTTTTATTTTAATCTGTTCTATATTTAATAGAACAAATAGAGCAGATATTGTATGCTAATTAAAATAGATTTTGAAGCAGAAACCCCAATTTATGCCCAGGTAAAAAATCAGATTATCGAAGGAATTGCCTCAGGTGATCTCGTTGAAGGTGAATCATTACCTTCAGTAAGACAATTTGCTGAAGATATAGGTATAAATATGCATACGGTTAATAAAGCATATCTGCTTTTAAAGAAAGATGGATTTGTTGCTGTTCATAAAAGAAAAGGAGTGGTTGTTAACAAAATTTCCAGCATGCACGATCCCGGTTTCAAAAAGGAAATTTCAAAAAATATTAGGACCGTTATAGCCGAAGCCTTTTGTAAAGGAATTACGGAAGAAGAATTTATAGATAATTGTAAAAAAGTATATTTATTATATCATAAGGGGCACAAAAATGATGCTTAAAGAAAATTTATTTTGGCTTAATTATACCATTTTGGTTTTAATTGCTTTTATCGGTTTTATTATGCCTAATCTTTTAAAAGAAAATATTTTATTCGGTTCGCGGTTTCCGAATGAAATAATTCACCATCCGGACGTAAAAGACTTAAAAAAGAATTACAGGCATATTTACATTACTGTATTCATACCATTTCTTGTCATACTTGGTTATTTTCTTAATAATTCAAGTTCAGAAATTTACCTTTCTTTGGGTATTATTGTTGAAGTACTATTAGTATTCCTTATTTATGCAATTTATAACCTGAAAGCTAAAGAATTAAAGAAAGATCTATTAACTGTTGAGAACGTTCACACTCAGAAAAAAATACTAACAGTTGATACGGGATTTAGTACCGGGAAATATCTTATATCAATCTGGTGGTTTCTTCCTTCTCTCATTATAATCATAGCGAATGTTTTTGTATTGGTTTTATTTTATAATAAAATTCCTGATCAAATCGTTCTGCACATCGATTTTCAAGGTACCCCTGACCTGTTAGTTGTAAAATCATATCTTCATGTTCTGTTAATGCCAATAACTTCATTTTTCATTCTTTGCATTTTTGTGGGAGTATATTTTTCGATTAAACTATCCAAACGGGAATTAGATTCAAATAGACCGGAAACTTCAAAACTGAAAGACAAACATTTTAGACTTATTTGGTCCGACTATTCAGTTATTATATGTACTTTATTAGTTGCATGGATGCTTTTTGTTTCATTGCATCTTAACGGGTTGTTTGAAATTCCTGCTGATATTTTTAAATATTTTAATCTTGGACTCCCGTTTTTAATTTTACTTAGTACTATTGTATTAGCTATAAAAACCGGACAGTCAGGAAGCAAATTAAAACTCAATATAAATGAATCTGAAACGGGTTTGAATAATGTTGATGATGATTCTTTCTGGAAGTTTGGAATGATTTATTATAACCCGCAGGATCCTTCAATTATGGTTCAAAAAAGATTTGGTGTTGGATGGACATTGAATTTCGGCAGACCTGCATCCTTGGTTATATTAATTGCTTTAATCGTATTTATTGTACTTATAAATATTCTCACGAAGAAATAAATAACATAAAGTATAAGTTGTTTTTCATATTCACCCAGAGAAAATCATCAGGGGCTAATTCGGGAAAGATGAGAAATGGGGCATGAACCTTTTCGGAGTGAGGTCGCTAATCCGCCACGTACTAATCGCTAAAAGCTGAGAGCTAATAGTTTTCTTCTCCTCTTTCCCGTTTACCATCTCCCACCATTTTTTTTACTACTACTTACTTCTGTCTCCTTGAGATTTCCTTTTAGTACAATTTATTATTACCCCGCTAAATTTATACTTGACACTAAATTAAAATTGTACTATATTGCTGGTGTAATAGTTATATAGTACAATAATTATATCATAGACTAGGAATGACCCATGATTAATTTTAATATCGATCCAAGAAGCGGGGTTCCATTCTATAAACAAATTGTAGATCAAATTCGTTTTGGAATATCTTCCGGGATGCTGCAGGTAGGCGAGCAGCTTCCTACAGTCAGAGCCCTCGCTGTTCAACTTAAAGTAAACCTTAACACTGTTTCAAAAGCCTATAAAGAACTTGAAATTCAAAATGTTCTCGAATCCCAGCAGGGAACAGGTACTTTTATCGGTTCTCCTCCTATAAGAGTCGATACAACTGAATTTCGTAATAAATTAAAGAGCATCTGTTCGGAATTTCTTAGTGTCATTTCAAGCTATGGTTTTACAATTGAAGAACTAATAGATGAATTAAAGAAAATGGAGGTTAAAAATGAATCCCAACGAAATTAAAAGAAGTGATCTTAATCTGGTAGCTATTACGATTCTACTTGTTTTTGTAATGTTTGGCGTACTCTTATTTGAGACAAAATTTATTAATGAAGGTGTAATGATCGGTTGGTTTATATTTTCAATTTTATTTTCCAGTGCTTTTAAAATTGCCAATCAATGGGAAAAAGCTGTTGTTCTGCGTATGGGTAAATTTATTGGTTTAAAAGGTCCGGGACTGTTTCTAATAATTCCTATTATTGACCGGATTGTTTCTTATACGGATCAGCGTATTCGTACTACTTATTTCAAAGCTGAAGAGACTCTTACAAGAGATACAGTGCCTGTTAACGTTGATGCTGTTGTATATTGGACAGTTTGGGACGTTGAAAAATCTGCGTTAGAAGTTCAGGATTATTTTAATGCTGTAGTTTATATTGCTCAAGCGGGATTACGGGCTACAATTGGAAAACATGATTTGGCTGATCTTCTTCAAAACAGAGAAAAAATTTCAGCCGACTTACAACTAACTCTAGATGAACATACAAATCCATGGGGAATTACCTGCCAAAGTGTTGGAATTAAAGATATTGTTATCCCGGCAGCTTTATCAAACGCAATGAGCAAACAAGCGCAAGCTGAACGTGAGCGTCAAGCAAGGGTTATACTGGGAACTGCTGAAACTGAAATTTCAGAAAAATTTGCTAAAGCTAGTGAAAATTATATTAACAACCCTGTTGCTCTTCAATTGCGCGGTATGAATATGTTGTTTGAAGGGCTAAAAGAAAAAGGGTCGCTGATTATTGTTCCAAGTTCTGCTTTGGAATCTATGAATCTTGGCGCTGTAGGCGGATTGGCAGGATTAGCTGCAAGTGCGGCAGAAAAGAATTAATTAAGCTGGAAAACATTTTAAGCTTTATCGGGAGCTGCTCAAATTCATGCCGATACTATAAACGCAGGCAGGCTGACAACTACAGCCTGCTTTTTTTATTTTTGATAAATCCTGAATTTTTACGAAAAATTAACTTATCATAATTTTCTTTGTTATCTTTTTTTCCAGGACGTCAAGGACCATTCCCTGACGTTATACCACTCATGCTAAAACTTAGTTGTATATTCCAACGTATTATTTTCTTGTCATATCTTTCTTTGTTATCTTTTTTATTAACATTAATTTATTTATGCTATTCACTTACTATAAGGACTAATCGGATAATAAAATGACAATTTCGAGATTATTCATTCTGGAAAATTCAACGGGAAATACTAAGGCTTTCATAGATTTTGAAACAAATGAAGGTATAATATTAAAAGGATTTAAATTGGTTTTAGGTCCTTCGGGCTTATTTGTAGGGGCTCCAAGTGAAAAGGGAAAAGACGGTAAATGGCGCGAATCGGTTATAATTCCAAAAGAAATGAGAGACGAAATAAACAGAACTGCCGTAAGTGAATATAACAGGCTTGTAATGAACAATGTAAATACTTCAGAACCGGCAGAAGGCAATAACGATCTTCCGTTCTAAATTTGAAATAATTGTTGAAACGAGGTGAGCTGTGTGTCTACTGTATCCAGTTCTTAAATAAATTCTTTTGAAATGGTTCCCGTAACCTCATCCAGTAGCCCAAATGTAATCTCCGCTAGAGTCCTATAGATATTTGTAACTTTGTGCCTTAGTGGCTAAACCCCCAACCTTCATTTTTTTACCTATTATTTCTATCTTATGGTCTTGCAGCTAACATCATGAAGCTTGAGTCTTTGGTAGTTTACGCCCTACTTCAAAAATTGAAAATTTCCAGGAAAAAGTCGATAATGGACAAAGAGTCAGTATTTTCATAAAAAATATTGTAAAATAAAAAGTTATATAACATTAATGACAACTAATGAACTTAAAATATATTATAAAAAAAGTTTCTGTAATTTATTTTATCGTACAATCATCTATAATTGCACAAACACTATCTGTATATCTTACAAAAATTGATTCATTAAAAGTAAGATCTGAATTTACAAACGATCCTAAGTTAAAAACTGAATTGTATAACTCAATTAGTGAGAACTATACAAATCTGTGCATAACAGACAGTATAAAAAAATATGCTGATAAAGCTCTGAATTTAGCTGAACAATATAATCTCAAAGAAGAAAAAGCATGGGCTTATATTTGGCTGGCAAGTTATAGTAAATGGACATTTAGCAGGAATAATCTTTTCGATTATTGTTCAAATGCATACGAATTATTTAAACAGCTGAATTCAAAAAGGGGAATAATTAAATATCTCAATTTATTCGGAAATGCAAACGTTGCTTTTGTAGATAAAAAGGTAGGATTGACATATTATGAAGAAGCTTTAAAAATGCTGGAGCTGAATCCTGATCCTTACCTCTTGATGGAGACTTTATCCAACATTGCACAAAACTATTATAACAGAAATATGTTTATTAAAGCTGACTCTCTTTATAGAATAGTTAGAAACATGACTTTCAAATATTCTGATCTTAGCCGCAGAGTTATCAATAATGCAAGACACGCATATACACTGAAAATGATTGGGAAAATTGATGAAGCTATCAAACTAATGCAAGAAAACGTTGAGATTGTAAAAGTACTTTCAAATTCAATGCTTGTCTATGATACCTATTCAGATTATGCTATGTTCTTAATTGATGCTGGTCAAGCTAAAGAAGCATTGATTTACATTGAAAAAGCTTTTCAACAACCTTCCATTAATACTAATCCGGAGTATACACGCTTACTATACTTAAACAAAGTGAATGCTTTAATAAAACTTGGAATGTATAAAGATGCCTACTTTGCATATTTGAAAGAGTCCGAGTACCAAGAAGAAAAAAACAGAAGACTTGATAAGGAAAATCTTTCTCTTAAAAAGGATGCTGATGAAACTCTGGCTAATAAAGAAAGAACTGAAATATATTTAATACTTTTTTCCTCATTAGCAGTAATTTTATTTATTGTCGTATTGCATTATGTAAAACAAAACCGCCGGAAAACAAAAAACAATATTTTACTGGAACAAAAGGTTAATTCAAGAACAGAAGAATTATTTATTAAGAATACACAGCTTAGTGAAGAAATTGTTTCCAGAAAACGGACAGAAGAAATTCTTTCTGAAAGTGAAGCAAAGCATAAATCATTATTTCACAATAACCACTCAATCATGCTGCTTATTTCTCCCGAAACCGGAAACATTATTGACGCAAACCCAACAGCATGCGATTACTATGGGTGGAATTATCCGGAAATAATCACAAAGAATATTTGGGAAATAAATACTCTCACCCAAAATGAAGTATTTGAAGCAATGAAGAATGCGAAGGAAGAAAAACGTAATCAATTCCATTTTAAACATCGCTTGGCAAATGGCGAGATAAGAGATGTAGAAGTTAATAGCGGACCTATTACGGTTGAAGGGAAAAAATTACTTTATTCAATTATCTATGATATTACCGAACGTCAACTCATAGAAGAAGCTTTGAGAGACAGCGAAAATAGAATGGAACGCGCTGAAAAAGTTGCCGGGCTGGGTAACTGGAAATTACTCCGCAATACAAACGAAATTGTTGCCTCGGTTGGCGCACAAATTCTATATGGTATTGATAAAAACCGTTTATCGTTCGAATTTATTAAGAGTGTTGCTTTAAGTGAATTCAGGCCGATGTTAGATAAAAAAATGTCGGACTTGATAAACAAAAATATTCCTTTTGATGCAGAATTAAAAATTCTCAGACCAAATGATGGTAAAGTGCTTGATATCCATTCAATTGCCAACTATGATAGAGAAAAAAACATTGTTTACGGTATGGTTCAGGATATTACTGAACATAAAAGAGTTGAGCAGATCCTGCTTGATAGTGAAATTTACGTGAAAGGAATCCTTAATACACTAACCGCTCAAATAGCTGTTCTTAATGAAAATGGAGTAATTATTACGGTAAATGAAACCTGGAAAAAATTTGCTTTGTCTAATAATTGCTCCGATCCGAATTTTTATTTAGGCTCTAATTATATTACGGTTTGTGAAGAATCAATTACTTCCGGTGATTCTTCCGCAGATACAATACTTCATGGATTGAGATCGGTATTAGACGGTAACCTTGATCAATATTCAACTGAATATCCCTGTCATTCGCCCGGAACCAAGCGCTGGTTTTCATTAACTGTATTACCTCAAAATAAACCCAGCAAAGGATTAATTGTTGTGCATCAAGACATTAGCAAACGTAAACAAGCAGAAGAGGTAATTAAACAGAAAAATGAAGAGCTAGTAAAATTAAATTCTGAAAAAGACAAATTCTTTTCTATAATAGCTCATGATTTGAAAAGCCCATTTCAGGGACTAATTGGCTATTCAGAAATATTAACAAAAGAATACAATTCACTTTCAGAAGAGGAAAAAATAAACTTTATTAATAGTATTTCAGAATTGAGCAAAAGCTCATATAAATTGTTACAAAATCTGCTCGATTGGTCTAGACTTCAAACCGGGAATATGATTTTCACTCCGGAAAAGTTTAATGTCCTGCTCGAATTCTATCATACACTTTCATTAAAAAAGCAAACAGCACAGAATAAAGCAATTGAATTTAATTACGAAATTGATGACTCTATTTACATATATGCCGATAAAAATATGCTCTTAACTGTTATTAGAAATCTAATATCCAATGCAATTAAATTTACAAACAAGGGCGGTAAAATTACTTTACGTGTAATAAAAATGAATAAGACTATTGAATTTTCGGTTTGTGATAATGGGGTTGGAATTCAAAAAGATAGACTTGACAAGATTTTTTCCATTGATAATAATAAAAGCAGCAAAGGCACTGCAAATGAGGCAGGCACAGGATTAGGATTAATGCTGTGCGAAGAATTAGTTGAAAAACATAACGGTAAAATTTGGTGCGAAAGTATTGCAGGTACCGGCAGCAAATTCTTTTTCACAATTCCAGAATAAGTACTTTATTGTTGTTTAATGCTGCTTTCAAAGCTGACTGTCCTGGAAATAACAAAAAACCCCAGACAGTTAATCAATCCAGTATCTTCTTAGAATTTACCCGCAGTCAGGTTGGGCGGGCCGGCCCCGATTTCACTACGTTCCGCGCCTGAGTCGGGCAAGCTCAAGGATTTACGCACCGATACATTCTTTCAGAACTATCGGGACTTCGTCCGGCTAAAGCCCGGACTCAGCTTGTCACGGCCACTTTACAAAATCATAATTCGAAGCGGAATGATTTAAAAAGGAAAACCCCGAACAGTAAACCTATTCGGGGTTTTTAGAGCTGGCGATGGGACTCGAACCCGCAACCTGCTGATTACAAATTGGACTTGCTCAAAGTTCTGAGAATCGCCGACACTATTAACACTATATTTTTTAATCAGTTATAACACACATCAATTTTCTTCTAAATCACAACCGTCTGTATTTTTCAGAAAAACCGTCACACTTTTTTTCAAAAACCGTCAGTCACGTGTTTGGAATCGTAAAAAAATCTTTTAGGTTCCAAATAACTTTTGCACAAAGTGAATGAACAAGAAAAAGATTCACATACGGGTAGTAAAACAGAGTTTGGTTCTTGATTACTTTTTTCGAGGTAGGAGATTTCGAGAACATCAAAGACTAAGTAACACTACTGAAAATTATTTGATTGTAAAACAGAATGCAGAGATACTTGGAAAAACTTTAGAAACTTTAGATGAACGAATGAAAGAATCTGGACTACTCAAACAAAGTTTACAACCGAAGATTTTAAAACAAGCTATTTCTGATGAAAGAAGTAAAACAGTATTTGGATATAAACTCTCTCACGGGATTGATGATTTCTTGATTGAAAACTTTAAGAAAGGATCTAACGAAAAACATTATAGAGATAGTGTTAATGCGTTCATCAAAGTTTGTGGTGATTTAGATGTCAAAAATATTACAGCAGTGGAGTATCAAAAATGCAAGGACTGGATGTTGAAAGAGAGAAGCTATGGAACTGCTGTTACTCGAATCAATTATTTACACATTCTTTTTGATTGGTTCATTCGTCAAAAAAAATATCATAATGGAAACCCATTTATAAAATTGAAACAGAGAAAGAAACAAAACATAGTTACAATACCGGAAGAACACTGGACAAAAATACTACCGGAACTAAAGAAGCATAATTTAGAACTGTATAACTTCATTTATTTTTTGAAGTGTTCTGGATTCAGAAAGGAAGAAGCTCTTCAACAAAAATGGTCTGATGTTTATTTTGAAAAAGATGTCTTAATGGTTGTGACTTTCAAAGACAATCACAATGAAGATCTTTTTCCATTGAATCTTTCAAACGGCGAATTGAAAAAGCATCTCTTCGAAATGGAAAAAAGTAAAGCTGATAATTATCTCTTTCATTTAAATAATATTGACATCTTGAAACGGTTTCAAAAAGTTCTTGAATCTCTAGAACTTCCAAAATATACTCTGCATGATATTCGAAGGACATTCGGTAGTTACTGGGCGGTAAGAGTCTCTCAAATTCAGTTAATGAAATTGATGCGTCACAAAGCAATAGATACAACTCTCAAATATTATATTAGTATTGATGTTTTAGAAATTGGGAATAAGTTAAATAATCTTGGTTAATTTTTTCGTTAATCAGAATTCTGATGAACGAATCGAACAATTCCATTGCATATTAATTTTAATTATATTTTCCTAAACCATTATTGAAAATTACTTGGATAAAAATGTCACGTAAAACAGCAACAATACTTCCTCCGGTTATTGAATCTGATATGGACAAACGAATAGTTGGTTACGGAAGTTTAGGTAATACAAAAGAAAGAAAGCTATCAAAAGAATCAGAAATAAAACTTGGTTGGTTCGATGATTTTTCTGATTTGTATTTTACAAAATTATCTGAAGTTTTCTTACGATATATTAAAATCGTTCCAACAGGTGCTTCGGGAATATTCTTGAAAAGTGATCGAGATGACAGAATAAATCTATTTCAGGAGTTTACTCATCATACATTTTTCAATCTATGGTTTTTAATTCTTTATAATCCTAATATACTACCATCATCAAAGATTGAAGTAACCGAAACAGATTATCAATTAATGAGCGATTTAATTGATGAACAATTGTCGGCAATATCTGCATTTCGAATTCTTACTATGATTTATCAAGATTATTTTTCCGACTATGAAGATAACGAGACAATTGAAAGAAATTTGATTTTATTTACCAAGATTGATAAGAAGAAGAAGGAACATAATCCGAAAAGCAAATCTCTTTTGAATAGTTACATAATTGAATTAGTCTCGAATAAATACAAATCAGATAATATGGCAAGTAGACTCGAACAATTTTTAATTGAATTTGAAGACGTATTACCAGAGTATAAAGAAAAACTTGAACAGGAAAAGAAGTTGGTTCGAGAGAAAAAAGTATTCAAAAGGAAAGGTGAATTTTTAAGAGTCGAAAAAACAAAGAGCAATAAAGTTTACAACAGAAACGGTGAAACTTGGTTAAATTTAACTAAACTATTGGATCAGTATAAAAATACACCCGCTAGGAAAAAATTGAATAGAAAACAAAAACCATAAACTAAGTTTTATACAAAACTTCAATTTACCCGCAGTCATACACTCATCTTAAAAAACCCTATAAACATAGAGAGGTATCGTCCTTGTATTTTTAGATTTTTGCCTCACATTTCACTAAATAATATGAGGTACAAAATGCAACAAATTAACACAAGTTCACCAGTTCTAAACGTTAATTCTGAGTTTAAAGAATTCTTACCTAAACTCACTACCCCACAATTCGAACAATTAGAGCGAGACATTATTGATAAAGGATGTCTTTCTCCTATTATTGTTCAGAAAGATACCAACATCATTTTAGATGGTCATAACAGATACGATATCTGTGTAAAAAATAATATCAAATTCGAAACTGTTAGTTTAGATTTATGTAACGAAGCAGATATTAAAATTTGGATGTTTAAGAATCAACTTAGCAGAAGAGATTTATCTGTATATGAGAAAATAACCCTTGCTTTGAAAATGAATGATCATTTCAGAAACCTTGCAGCTGAAAAACGAAATTCTAAACTCAAAAATTCTAATGCCGATAATCAGAATTCAGACGAACGAGAAGATTCGCCAGAAATGAATACGAATAAATATCTTGCAAAATTATGTAATGTGTCGCATAATACAATTGCACAAGTCAAAAAAATTGAAAAAAAGATTAGCGATAAGACGAGAAGAGAATTAATAGAACAGAAAACGAGTATTAATAAAGTATATAATGATCTTCTACAAGAAGAAGAAAATATGCTAATGAAAAGAATGAAAAAGCAAAAAATCAGTCTTTCAAAAAAACGTGTTAAAGTTAGAAAGCCACGTAAAAATGATAACAATGCTCGCCCAAAAAAACATCGAATATTACATTTGAGTGAATATATGACAGTGATTACTCATAATTATTACCCAGAATTTTATGAAACGATATATACTTATTTTGATAAAGTGTCTGCGATCGTATTTCTTAAATCAGAAGCAACTAACATAGCAAAGAACATTGAGTTATTAAATAAAAAGAATTATAAATATGAAAATTGCATCCCCTGTTTCAATGAAAACTCCTCAAGTGAAATATTTTTCATAATAATAGCCTCAAATCGTTATTATAGTTATTGCGCTTTGTCAAAGAAGTTGCCTCCAATTATTGTTGAAAGAAATTCGATCAAAAACTTATCAGAATCTATTGAAGAAATAATCTGTGAGACTTATGACAAAGAATGCGTTGTAATTTATGGAAATCAAGATAAAATAGTCTCTGAGTAAGAATTAATCATTCTAAAAATGTTTTATTGAATAGAGTCTCATATAAGTCATTTTGATTATATGAGACTTTTTTATTTCCACACTGATATTTCTGCACCCGCCTTAAGGTCAAGTCATGTAGCTCACCTAATAAAGAAAAAAAATGGTTATATAATGGATTTTAGTATAGCTGCGGGTAAGTTTATTTTCCATTCATTTTACACAGTAATTGGAATTTGACGAAAAATCGAGGGGGTGGTATCACACCGGTCGGTGTGTGTCCTTTTTCCATTGACAAATTATGAAATGATCCATTGGTTCCAATTAACAAAAATACAAAATGAGGATGCAATGAATAAGTCAACAGTTATCTATACGAGAGTTTCAACTGGTGGTCAAGTTCTTAATGGAGTCTCACTCGAAAATCAAGTTGAACGATGTAAAAACTATGCAAGTATTCACCAATTCACAAACGTCATAGTTTTATCAGATGAAGGTATCTCCGGGAAGAATTCAAATCGTCCTGGATTTCAAAAGTTACTTGATATGATTTCTAAAAATGAAATTGAGAATGTTATTGTTTATTCACTTAGTAGATTTGCAAGAAATATCATTGACACTGTCAACACAATTCAGCTTATGAATAAAAAAGAAATATCTTTTCATTCAATCACTGAAAGTATTGATACCAGTACCGCAGTTGGAAGATATTTCCTTTTTACTTTATCAGCATTAGCTCAATTGGAAAGAGAGCAAATTTCAGAAAGAACAATCTCTGTTTTACAACACAAGAAAAAGCAAGGGTTAAGAATTGGTCAAATTCCTTTTGGGTATAATCTTAGTTCAGATGGGAAAACTTTATTAAAAAATAAGTCTGAACAAAAAACGTTAAAAATGATTATTGAGCTGAAAGAAAAGGACAATAAATCATATAGCGAGATTGTTAAAGAATTGATTGAAAGAAAACGTGTAAATAAAAGTGGAAAAGTGTCCTGGTATAAATCCCGGATCATAAAACTGTATCAGAACAATTCGTAAATATTTATAAAGAATAATTATTATAATTACTTGTCTTTTTGATTACTGACAATTATATCGTGCAAAGCACCATTTCTTAATGCCAATCCAGAAATAATAACAGTTCTTAGCCTCTTATTAAATTTTCTCAAACTCTCTGAACGTTCATCATCAAGCACCTTTTTTTCTTCATACCATTTGAGAAAAGTTGATGCTTGAGAAAGCATACTCTGCATTTGAATAACCACTTGTAACTGACCCGGCAAGAGCGGTGCATTCTCTTCTAATTTTTTAGATTTACTCGGCAACTTTGCCATATAATCCTCTTAATGTTTTTTGAAAAGTTAAGATATTGATGTGATAAAATCCATGTTTTAAAAGCAAAGACCTAACATTTCTTCATGGAGGGATATAAATCTTATAATGAAATTGTGCCGATGTTGACTGGACTGAAACGTAAAAACAAAATTGGTAAAGTGAACTGGTTCAAATCAACTGTTATAAGATTATATCAGAATAATTTTGAAATGAATTGCAGATGTGTGTGAAAATAATTTGAATAATTAAAATTTATCTTTAAGTTGCATCTAGAACAAGGGTTGTTTCGTATGATTAGGAATTCTTACCTCGTTTCTTCCCAACTTTCTTTTTCCCAAAGATTATATCTAAAAATAAAATAGATTATTCCTTTACAGTGTGGTAAAATATTCAGCTTGATGAAAACCCAAAAATAGTTGGAATGATATCAAGTGTAAATATTTGAAAATAGACTAACAATAAAATAATTGTTGGTAGATATCATTCTAAAGATGATATATCTACTGGCGGGTTAATTAATAGTTATGTGCTTTAAGTAAGAGAAAATTTTATGAATTTTAATTATGAAAATAGGATAGTAGCATTTTTGGATATCCTTGGATTTAGAAACTTGATCAATGATTCAGAAAAGGATAAATCAAAAATCATTACAATATATAAAGTGCTTGAGTATCTCAAGACCTATGAAAAACCAAAGGAATGGACTTTAGATTTCATTGAGATTGAAGAGGATGCGCAAAAAAAAGGAGTAAAGACTTTTGACATTATTGACAAGACTAATTGCACTTGTTTTTCAGATTCAATCGTCGTGTCCGTAAATATAGAAGAGAATAATATTGAAGAAATAATCTCTACTTTAATTGCAAATATTGCCTACATAAGTTCTGTTTTGTTGGAAGAAGGAATATTATTAAGAGGTGGAATGACTATTGGGAGATTAATTCATAAAGAAAACGGAGTAATATTAGGGCAAGGATTAATTGATGCATTTGAGTTGGAGAATAAATATTCAAAATACCCACGCATTATTCTGTCTGACAAGCTAATTCATGAACTAAACTATCCATCTTATAAAAAAGGTGAAAGGTATCCGTATCATCAATATTTAAAACGATTTGATGATGGCTGTGTTGGATTCACCCAGCTAACCTTTTTGCAAGTGATACAGTCTTGGGAAAAGATGAGCATACATCAATTGAAGGATTCATTAGACACTATGAAAAGTGAAATACTAAAGGGTCTTGATTCAAGTTTTCAAAATCCAGATATCCACGTGAAATATCAGTGGTTAAAAATGGAATTTAATAAATTGATAATACTTAAAAAAGGGATTAAAGAAAAAATCCTTGAATTAAATGAAAACTTAGGAGATCCCAATATTCATTATTTATATACAGATGAAATTAGTTATAAAAAATAGTCGCACATAACACCCAACTCAAAGCGGCCGCATCAATGATGCGATCGTTTGATGTAGTTATTGGGTTTGGTTTTTCAGAACTGGTTTATTGTTCAAAGTTGATTTGTAAACGAAGTTGAATTTAAAATAAAAAGGTAGTTGCCAAAAGCGTTATAGTAGTTATAGGTGGCGCTTTAGTTGCAATGCCGTTATGCGTCTTATGTGAAAACAGAATAGTAGAGGATATTATGAAGCTAGCATCATGTGTGTGTTTCAAAATCGGGATTATACTTTTTTTGTTTATGACAGTGAACAATTATTCACAGCAAAAGAAAACAGAAATATTAAAGTATAAACTCATTGTAAAAGACGAAGATAATTTACCTGTAAATGGTGCTTCTTTAAAGATAACTACCTTTGGAATTCATGGTGGAGAGGATACTCTTCTAAAAACTAATTCAGACGGATTTGCAACGGGCTCTTTTATTATTGGGCGCTCGAATATTAATTCGGTAATTTTATTTGAAGGCAAAATTCTTTACAACGTAGAAAAAGAGGGTTTCTGTCGTCTTGAGAAGATTGAAAATATATTAAAAAACGCAACAGAGATTAACGATACATTAAAAATTACAATTTATTTAAAAAAGCCAACATCACTTATTCATAAATTTGATATTAGACTCACTGATAGGAAAATGAATCCCATTGAGGGAGCTACAATTAAGCTAGAATCCTCTTTCAATAATTCAGAAAGGACTGAAGCAGATATTCAAACCGATGTGCAAGGTAGAGCTTCAAAGATCTTCATTTATAATACCGACTATGGTTGTAATGATGAACTAAAAAGAAAAGCGGCAACGTCTGTTTCTTATTCAGTGCTAAAAGATGGATTTTATAGAAAAAGCGCTGAAACAAAAATCTATTTGTATAAAGAGGATATAGAATCAGTAACATTAATTAAACCAAGTGACTACTTTAACAACCAGTTTCTGTCATTAAATAAATATAAAAAGCTTGTTGAATCAACTTATAATTTTCTCAATTCAATATTGCTTGAAAGTTATTTGAGGGATTGTGTGTTGGATTACAATTCTATTTCTCTTGAGATATTCAAAAGAATAAATTATTTACGATTGCAGTTTACAGACGTTAATACATATAACTCTATTAAACTTACTAACTATGATATTGCCAAAAGAGTTTTTGATGAAGTCGTTAGAAAACTTCTAAATCCTTTAAATGCTAATTTAAGCAAGT
>PMDS01000046.1 GCA_003155655.1 Melioribacter sp. | reverse complement strand
TCAAAATTATTTTTTAAAGAAGTTTTGCATATTTGCAAAGGACCTCACCCCGCCCCTCTCCCCCGCAAAAAACGCGGGACAGGCTTAAAAAAAGGAGAGGGAGAAAATGTGAGAATGTCTCGTCCTGAAAGAAGTTCTTTGACATACTGACTATTCCATAGATGCCTTATGGTGAAAAATCCCCGACCAAAAACGTCGGGACAAGCGGGATAAAAATGGGATAAAAACGGGCCAAAAATGGGATAAAAACAGGATGAAGATTGGGTGGAAATTAGATGGAAATTGGTGAGAATTGTTGAAAAGTTTAGGACCAGTATTAAATGGAGAGTTGTTATTTTCTACAAAAAGATTCTGAAAAAAATAAAAGATTGACAAAAAATCCTAATGCTTACCAGACTCAGAGTCGTTATTGAATTGCTGATCTAAAAAACTTCGGCAAGTGAGCCTTAAACATTAAACTTTAAACTGTTTTCTCAATTATTTCTGTATATCCTCCAGCGGCACCGCCGTTCCCCTCATCGAGTGTACCTTATTAGGTACAGGAATTGAAATATCTTTACCAACATGCTTTTCAAATTCATCACGGAAACGTTCTATCATAAATTTAACAGGCCATGCGGCAGCTTCACCTAAAGCGCAAATTGTATTTCCTTCAATATTGTTGGCAACACTTATTAGCAAATCCAGATCCGCTGACGAACCTTTACCTTCGTCGATTCTATGCAGAGTTTTTTCCATCCAGCCGGTACCCTCTCTGCAAGGAGTACATTGTCCGCAGCTTTCATGATGGTAAAAATGAGCTATACGAAGTAAGACTTTTAACAGATTTGTGTCCTCATCCATTACCATTATACCGCCGGTTCCAATTGATGAACCTGCAGCTTTTAATGATTCAGCATCCATGCGGACACCTTCAAGCTGGTCACCTCTCAAAGGAGGCATTGATGTACCGCCGGGTATTACACATTTTATTTTTTTATTACCTGGTATACCGTCTGCATAATTAAAAATAATATCTGTTAGGAGAGTACCGGAAGGCAGTTCGTATAAACCCGGTTTATTAACATGCCCGCTTATTCCAAATAATATTGTACCGGGATGTTTTGGCGCTCCTATTTTAGAAAACCATTCCCATCCATTTTTAATAATAGCGGGAATATTTGTAATCGTTTCGACATTATTTATTGTTGTCGGGCAGCCCCATAAACCATTCTGTGCAGGAAATGGCGGTTTTACACGAGGATAACCGCGTAAACCCATAATTGAGTTCATCAATGAAGATTCTTCCCCGCAAATGTATGCGCCTGCACCCTTATGAATATAAAGCTCACAGCTAAAATCAGTACTAAATGTTTCTTTCATTTTGGCACCAAGAAAACCTCTAGAATATGCTTCATCAATTGCAGATTGCATTAACTTAATCCATTTATGATACTCACCCCGGATATATAAATATGCGACCCTTGCGCCAATTGCGTAGCATGTAATTATAGCGCCTTCAATAAGCTGAAAAGGATTATCTTCAAAAATCTGTCTGTCCTTAAATGAACCGGGCTCACTTTCATCACCATTGATACAAAGATATTTCGGCTTATCAGTGGTCTTTGGCATAAAGCTCCACTTAAGTCCGCATGAAAATGCCGCCCCGCCACGCCCGCGTAAACCGGATTTTTTTACCTGGTCTATTATATCATCTGTTGTTTGAGTAAATGCTTTTCGGGCTGATTCAAATCCGCCGTTGGCTAGATAAACATCAATCTGGTTATAATTTTGTATCTCTGGTAGTACTATTTTTTCCATTACTTAAGCGAGTCTAAAATTTCAAAAACTTTTTCTTTATTTAGATTTTCAAAAAAATCCTCATTGACTGCAATCATAGGCGCATAACCACAGGCGCCCATACATTCAACTTCTTCAAGAGAAAACTTGCCGTCTTGAGTGACATGCATATTATCGAGATCAAATTTTTCTCTTACGCCTTCCCAAATATCATAAGCGCCCCTAAGCATACATGATACATTTGTGCACACCTGTATATGATATTTGCCCACAGGTTTTGTATGATACATTGTATAAAAAGTAACAACACTTAATACGTTTACTTTATCAATGGATAGAACATTGGCAATTTCTTCCATCACCTCGTCAGTTATATATCCGTTTTGTTCCTGGGCAATATAGATTGTATCCATTACTGCGGCTAAAGGATTCGGATATTTCCTCTTTGCCGCCTCGATTCTATTTAGATTTTCTTCAGTGAACTGAAATTTCATTTTTCTAAATCCATTTCTTAATCTTTCTCTTAATCATAATCCTTTTTTATTCTTAATCTTACTCTTAATCATACTCTTAATCGCTTCTTAAGCAGATTAGGAGTAAGATTACGATCAAGATCATGATGAAATACTACTTATCCGCCTCTCCCATAACAGGATCAAGCGAACCAACAATTGCAACAACATCAGATATCATTGCACCCTTGCATAGTTGAGAGAGAACCTGCAAATTGCAGAATGACGGAGAATGAATTTTCAGCTTCCAGGGCTGACCTGTTCCATTGCTAACAATATAAAATCCTAATTCACCTTTCGGATTTTCAACAGAAAAATAAATATCCCCGGCCGGCGGATTAATCCCATAGTTAATTATCATAAAATCGTGAATGAGTTCTTCCATCTTGGTATAAATTTCCGCTTTTTGAGATAAAACTGTTTTGGGATCGTTAGCCCTGATTTCACCTTGCGGCATTTTATCCAGGCACTGATTCAAGATTTTAACACTTTCCCTGACTTCATCACCCCTTAAAAAATATCTTGCCAAACAATCACCTTCTGTCTGAGTGGGAATATTAAAGTCTATTTCATTATAGAATAAATATGGCGCTGCACGGCGGACATCATACTCAACACCGCTTGCGCGTAAATTTGGTCCGGTAACACCAAGAGCAATTGCATCTTCCTTTGAAAGGATTCCAATCCCTTCAAGCCTGTCAATAAAAATTCTGTTTGAAAGCATTAACTTATCCATATCCATCAAAGCATCGTCAAACTCATTCAAAAATTTCTTTGTCAGCACAATAGCTTCATCATCCATATCCTCTGATACGCCGCCAATGCGTGTGTAACTTGTTGTAAACCGGGCGCCGGCAAGCCGGTCAAAAATGTTTTGTATTTTTTCGCGCTCACGGAAAGTCCACATAACCATTGTTACAGCGCCAACATCCATTGCAAAAGTGCCGATTGCAATTAAGTGCGCTGCAATTCTTGAAAGTTCTGCAACAATCATTCTTATGTATTGCGCTCGCTTCGGCGCTTCAATTCCAATTAATTTTTCTACTGCAAGAACATAACCGACATTATTACACATTGTTGCTGTGTAATCAAGTCTGTCGGTATGGGGTATGTATTCAATGTAGCTCATGTTCTCAGCCATCTTTTCATACCCGCGGTGCAGGTATCCAAGCTCTGGAACAACTCCCAGTACAGTTTCACCATCAAGCCTAAGAACAAGGCGCAGCACACCATGCGTGGCAGGATGCTGCGGACCCATATTAATCACCATTTCATGCTCAAGAACATCCTCGATGGTTAGGTTCACATCCTCATGGAGTTTCTTGAGAAGTTTTTCATCATTGTATATTTGAGAGATTCTATCCATTTCAGTCTGCTTTGTTTGGAAGTGGCAATGAACCTTCAATACCCAGTACAGGAAAATCTTTTCTTAATGGATAATATTCAAATCCTTCAGGCATATACATTCTTCTCAAATCAGGATGATTGATAAATTTGATTCCATACATATCATAAGTTTCCCGTTCATACCAATTTGCGCTTGCCCAAATTGAAGTAACTGTTTCAATTGCCGGGGGTTCAACGTCAATATTTACTTTAATCCTTATCTGGTAATTTAATTTGAATGAATAAACATGGTACACAACTGTAAATCTTTTTTTACGGGTTCCCCAGTCAATTGCAGTTACATCTTTACATGCAATAAATTCGAGTTCCGGTTCCTCTTTCAGAAATTTTGCAAGCTGAACAATTATATCTTTCTTAACAGTAAACGAAAGATCATTTCTGAAATCAGAAATTTCTTCAATTGCTTCATTGAACTTTTCTTTAACTTTTTGAGTAATTAATTCTTTGATTTCCATAATTAATTTTTGATTGTCTCAAGTTCAGCTAAAGATCTATTTTGAAAATCGCGGGCTCTTGTTTTTCCAATTTTTTCCTGAATTGTCATTAGTGCATTCAATAAGTTTTCTGGTCTTGGCGGGCATCCGGCAGTATAAACATCAACAGGAAGAAACTGGTCAATTCCCTGCACAACATTATATGAACGGTACATACCACCCGAAGATGTACACGCACCCATAGCAATTACCCATTTAGGTTCAGGCATCTGGTCATAAATTCTTCTAACCACCTGCGCCATTTTATATGTTACAGTGCCTGCAACAATCATTAAATCGCATTGGCGTGGTGTAAAACGCATAACCTCCGAGCCAAATCGTGCAATATCATATTTAGGGTCTGCGGCAGCTATCATTTCAATGGCACAACACGAAATTCCCATTGGCATTGGCCATACGGAATTTTTACGCGCCCATCCAACTACTGCATCAATTGTTGACGTAATAAATCCATCCTGCTGAAGTTTTGCTTCTAATCCCATTTTAATCCGCCTTTTCTATAAACATAGAGGAATCCCAATTCAAGCACTACCAGAAATATAAACATTGGCATAAAAGCAAAAATTCCATACGCGGCAAAAAGTTTTTTAAACTCCACTGCCCATGGATAAACGTAAATTACTTCAATATCAAATATGATGAAGAGCATTGCAACAAGGTAGTACTTTATTGAAATTCTTTCGTGGGTAGTGCCAACCGGGTCTTTCCCGCTTTCATATGACATTAATTTTATTTTCGTTGGTCTTTGAGGTCCAAAAAGCCTGGATGATAATACTACAATACCGGAAAATATTGCAGCTGCAAGTATTACTAAAATTATAGGAATGTAATCTATAAGCATATTCGTATTTCTAATTTTTATGAATTAAAAATAATTGAAATGTGGCTGGAATGCAAAGCAGGAAGAGAACCTAAAGCTTAACTAGCTCGCGTATTATTTTGAGTTTTTTTAATCCCCTCTCTTTGTAAGAGAGGGGCTGGGGAGAGTTCGGTCAGTGCTTATCAGCCGATCCGTTAGTTTACCTGCCTTTGTGTATAAATCAAATGAAAATTAATCTATTTAGATTGTACAGTCTTTGTAATTCCAAATAAATCATATGGTCTTTTGCTAAAGCTATCATTAAAGAAAAAGACTGTTAGTAAAATGTATACAATAAATCCCAGGACAATTAACAACTGAACCTTTGACGTTTTCTGTATATCCTGTTTAGCTTTTACATCGCAAACTTCACCAGGACAGTATTGAACTTTATCTTTAAAGAATATTGGATAAAATTTGCAACCTAAACAAATACCGAATGCTGATTCAAAAAATAAAAATATAAGACAAATAAGACAGATAAGACCAGTTATCGGACTGAATGCATTTACAATTATAAAAAAAATGAACATGGTGCCTGATAAAGCTACTCCAATTATCCATGAAAACTTTTTTTGAGGAGCTCCAACATATTCAGGATTCTGATTTCTTACTATCAGACGTCCAAGTATTAATGTTGGAGAAAACTTGGGGTTAATAAATACCCGGATTAAAAAATCAGTCAGGAACATTGTTATAACATACTTGATCGGTGCAAAGTTTTCTTTAAACATGACAAACATTAAAGACAAGAATACAGCTACAAACAACAACCCGGCGGCTGCTCTTATTTCTCTTTCATTTAGAACTGGTATGTCATATCCTTTAACTTCTTCTCCAAATCCAATTATCTTGCTCATTACAACTCCTTTTTTTGTTCTTGTATTTGACGAATTGGTATTCAATTCAGTTACTAAAAATTAAACTCAATTTTATAAGTTGGCTAGGTTTATCTAAGACACACTATACATTTATCCCTTAATTTTATATCGATTTGGTTCCATAAACACTGTTATATCTGCGTATCCTGCATATATTGTTGCGGAATGCTTTACTCCCGCAGGTATGTGATACCTGTCCCCTTTTACAAAGCAATTTTTAATTCCATCAATTGTCATTTCAATTTTACCCTCTAAAACAAATCCAACCTGATCGGCATGTTGATGCTCCGGTAATTCAACAGTTTCATCAAATTGCATGTACAATGTCTGGTGGTCTACCGATTGAGATAAATAAGCTGTAACACCTTTTAGCGGTACATCTGCAAGTGGCAGTTTGGTAATTGGTTCTGGAAAAATATTTTTCATATTTAATAAAGTATTAGTTTAACTGCATTAATTAAAACGGCAGCTATGGTTTAATTAATAAAAATTATTAAATCCGTTAAATAATTATATTATACTAATTCCACAACTTCAACAAATACTATTGCCAGGTATAACACGTTCAGCTAGATATACTACTCAATCTGATCCCCTAATTCACTTTTGATAATCTATTTACTGCCCTTTACACTTTTAAATGATTTTGCAATTATCTTTTTTAACATAGTAACATTTACATCTTTTAGTGATTTTATGTACAGGCACCCCTTACCGGTTTCATGTTTGCCAAGTTTAACCAGCTCATCTTTGAACAACTCTAATCCGCCTTTTAAGTAGAGAGCAATATTTTGCTTTCTGGGCGAGAAACCGATTATGCATATATCCCCTTCTCGTCCGCTTTCATAAACATAATGGTGTGTACCAAAACCAACAATTGAACTGCCCCACATTACCGGCTTTAGTTTTGTAACAGATTGCATAATCTCAATAATAGCTATGCAATCCTTTTTAAGATCGGTATCTATAATTTTATTTAAAAATACATTTACATTATCGGCAGTAGCCTTTGTTTTATTTTCAGCCATTTGATTCCCTCAGTTGATTTTGAAATGTTACAAATAGAACATTTTATATAATTAAAGGATTCAATTTGTTAAAGTTTTTTTGATTAAAAGATTATGCAATAAGTCTATCTCAACTTTTAGCTAAAAAACTCTCATGAAATTCAACCTTGCCTTGTGGTATTTCACTGCTGAAAGGAAGAACAAAGAACACCTCTGGCGGCACTCCCTCATGAAATAAGCCTGGAATGTGCTTAAATCCAAACTTGATATAATACTCAGGATGTCCAACAAGCATACATCCTTTAGCCCCAATTTTCTTAAGCTTATCCATCCCTTCAATAATAAGCGCTTTACCAATTCCTTTTTTCTGGTATTCCGGTAATACAGATACAGGACCAAGACCATACCAATCTTTAGTACCGTCGGAAATTGTTATTGGTGAAAACGCAATGTGACCCACTATTTTTCCAAATATCTCAGCAACCAGCGAAATTGTTAACACATTAGCTTGCCGCAAAGCATTAATAACAAATTGTTCTGTATGTTGACTAATTTCAAGCGTATTAAAAGCGGCAATTGTAACTTCAGATATTGACTGAATATCGGATGGGGCTTCGGGTCTTATTAGCATTATATTTCCATTTTATAGTATAAATTAAAACCGCCGGAATTTATTCCCAGCGGTTTAATTTAATCAGTTTCAAATAGTCATGAACATCATAAAACAATATAAAACTTATTCTGCGTTCTTTACTCCACAATAATGAACCTTCGAGGTCACTGCTTTGCGACCTCGAAGGTTATACTTTTTTTAATGCAATATTATTCTTCTTATTGGAAAAATGACCCAGCAGGCCATCTCTACATTAATAATTACGAAAGTAATTCTACCAATTTATCTACAACCGTATCCAGATCTTCATAACTAATAACAAGCGGCGGAAGCATACGGAGTACAGTTGTTCCTGCTGGTAAAGCAACAATTCCTTTACTTAGCAAATCAACTAATACCGGCTGCGATTTATCTTTCAGTTCAATGCCTATCATTAAACCAACAACTCTTATCTCACGCACTTTGGAAAGTGTATGCTTTTCCAATTTTTCCTTAAAATATTTCCCTTTTGCTTCTGCCTGTTCCCATAATTTATTTTCAACCATAAAATCAATAGCGGCAATTCCGGCAGCGCATGCAAGCGGGTTCCCGCCAAATGTTGATCCGTGCTTGCCTTTCTCAACCTGGATTTTATCCGAACATAAAAGCGCACCCATCGGAAATCCCCCTGCAATTGATTTAGCAAGCGTCATCATATCGGCTTCAATACCAAGGGACTCAATTGCAAACATTTTTCCTGTACGGCAAAAACCTGTTTGAATTTCGTCAATTATCAAAAGAACATTTTTTTCACTGCACAACTGTCTTACTTTTTGAAAATATTCTTTTTGACCAATATTAATTCCGCCTTCACCCTGTATTGGTTCAAGAATAACTGCCGCTGTATCATTATCAACTGCTTCGGCAAGTTTTTCAAAATTATTAAAAGGCACAAAACAAAATCCGGGTACAAGAGGTTCAAATCCTTCGCGGTATTCTTTTTTATAAGTAGCGCTTAATGCACCCATTGTTCTACCATGAAAGCCTTTCATTGCCGCTACAAATTTTGTTTTCTTAGTATTCAACCGGGCAAATTTAAAAGCCGCTTCAACAGCTTCCGCTCCGCTGTTTGTTAGAAATGCCTTAGTAAAATTCTTAGGCACAACACTAAAAAGCTTCTCAAGAAAATTTGCTTTAGTATCGCTGTAAAATGTGTTGGGACATGTAATCAGCGTTGCAGCTTGTTTCGAAATTGCTTCAACAACTTTATCGTTTGAGTGACCAACATTTGCAACGCTTATTCCTGCAGCCATATCGATGTATTCATTACCTTGATCATCCCAAAGGTGCGCACCTTTGCCTTTCACCAGGACTATATCCCGTCTTGGGTATACGTCTATTTCATATTTTTGGGTAATTGCTTTGTAATCTTTCATTGTATTATAGTTCCTTTTCCATTTAATGCATCTTTAATTGGGTTTTCAGTTCTTCCGTCAGAAAGAATAACAGTAGTATTTCCTTCTTCTCCCGCAGGGAGGCCTTCGCCAAATAATTTTCTCAATGCAAGAATTTTTCTTTTCATTCTTCCATCAACTTTTTGTTCCATAGCCTCAAGTCCTGCTCTTGACATCTTAGGAACAAGTGATGAAGGATCATTCTTGTCAAGGAGAAATCCCGGCGCTTCAATAAGTGAAATTACTTTTTCAGCTTTATATTCTGATTGCAGCAATGCAATTATGTCGTCATTTTCAGAATTAATAGCAAAATTATTTTCATCAATCAATGGAACACTTAAAACCGGGGCATAACCATTGTCTAAAAGCAAATCCAACAAATGTTTATTAATTGCTTTGGGCTTGCCTGAAAAATCACGCAGAAGAAGCGTCTTTCCGTTTTCTCTCACTTTTATACCGCTGTTACGCTTACCTTGGATCGTCTTTCCATCCAGCCCGGAAAGACCAACCGCATTCACTCCTTTCTGTTGAAGCAATTCAACTATTCTTTTATTCTTTAATCCTGCATAAGCCATCATAGCCATATCAATTGTATGTTCATCACTAAAAACAGAATCATAACCGGAAAGAGATGTAACAATTCTTTTCTGGTATCCAAGTTTGCCGACAAGTTCATCTCTTAATGCATTGGCGCCATGAACAATAATAAATTTTTCATTCAGCGTGGATAAATCATTTGCAATTCCTACAAGATTAAGATCCTTTCCGCCTCCTATTTTAATTAATAACATGGAATCTCCATCAGTGTTTTATTTTGAATCGGCATCCAGCCTTCTTCATCAGATAATTTTTCCGAACATACAACAACGTCATTTTCAGTTTCTTTTTTGTACATAGTAAAATAGTCTGCATCCTCGTTAAAATATGAATAAACATAAGATGCTTTTTTATTTGATAAAATAATATTCATTGCACGGACGTAATTGGTTTTTTTAAGTATTATTTCAGTTCCTTTTCTTAACATCTCTTTCGTGTCTCCGTTATCAAAACGTTTAATGTAATTAAATATTTTTTCCGCGCCAATTCTTCCCTGTTCTTTAATTTTCACTCCTCGTAACTCACCATTAAAAATGAAAACATAATTATCATCATAAAACGGCATGTTATTCTCTACAACAATCCCTTCATCCATAAACGCACTGCGCGCATGAACTATCAATCTTGTTGTAGAACTGAATTTGGAAAAATCATCCTCCCAAATAGGCATTACATTTTTATAATATTTCCAATTTCCATTTTCTAAATATGCGCAGCCCCATCCATGCCCTTGAAATTCTTTGCTGTTTTTTGAAACTTCAGCAAATTTTTCAAGATACGCCGAAATTGAAAATGTATTTTTAGAATTTATATAAAGTAATCTGCACATATTTTCTTCTTAATCTTAATCATAATCTTACTCTTGCCCGCCAAGGCGGGTAAACTCTTACTCTTAATCTTAATCTTACTCATGCCCTCATTCTTGCTCTGCTTTTCGAATTCTTGCTCTTATTCTTAATCATAATCTTAATCTTATATTGGATGAAGTCCCGGGAATTCCAATCCGGTTCTTTCAGCAAATCCATACATAAGATTGAATGCCTGCAGAGCTTGTCCCGCAGCGCCTTTCATTAAATTATCTATTGCACTGATAACAACAAGACGGTTAGAGAATTCATCTTTCTTGAAACCTATATCGCAATAATTTGTGCCTATTAAAAGTTTTGGCTCAGGAAAACGGTATATGCCGTCACTTTCTTTTACAATTCTTATAAAAGGTTCGTCACCGTAAGCTTCGCGGTATACTTTCCAGATATCTTTTTCCTGTAAATTATCTTTTAAGAAAACATGACAAGTTGCAAGCAAACCCCGGACCATATCAATTGCTGTTGCAGAAAAATGAATTGTAATTTTTTTACCAAATGACATTTCCTGCAGCATTTCTGCCGTATGCCTGTGCTGTGTTGGTTGATAAGATCTTACAACATTAGCGCGCTCGGGATGATGTGACCCTTCATTTGCCTTATTGCCGCCCTCGCTTGAACCGACTTTCACTTCAATGACAGTTCTATCTAATTCAACCAGGTTATTCTTATAAAGCGGGTACAAACCAAGAATGCTTGCAGTTGCATTGCATCCTGCGCTGGAAATGTAATTTGCCTTCTTCATCTCCTCGCGGTGCAGTTCAGGTATTCCGTAAACAAACTCTCCCAGCAAATCTGGTCTTGCGTGTTTATGCCCATACCATTTTTCATATTCATCCAAATCTTTCAAACGGAAATCTGCGCTAAGATCAATTATTTTAGGTGCGAGTTTCTTAAAATTATCAATGTGATTTTGAGAGCTGTTATGTGGTAGACATAGAAACAGAAGATCACACGGTTCAATCTCGTTTACAGAAACAAACTTCATCATTGTAGATTTGCGCAAATTAGGATGCACTTTATGAACAAATTTGCCTGTATAACTTTCCGAAGTAATCTGGTTTACTTCAACATTTGGATGAAACAGTAACAAACGTAATAGTTCACCGCCCGTATAACCCGACGCTCCAATTATTGAAACTTTTATTTTACTCATTTTCTGCCTTCTGCAACTTGCAAGATATATTCAACCATTTTTTGCGGGATGTTAACGCCGGTTGTATATATGCTGTTTTTATATTCCATTGTATAGTTCACCTCATTTACCATCAGTCCTTGAGACGTTTCAAAAACATCAATAGCAACAATACCACCGCCTACAGCTTTAGCAGCACGCACAGAAATATCACTCAACTCATCTGTAACTATACAATTTGTTGCAACTCCGCCGCGGGCTGTGTTTGTTATCCAGTGAGTGGATGTTCTATAAATAGCTGCTATACATTTATCTCCGATAACAAAACTGCGGATGTCTTTTCCCTTCTTCTCAACATATTTTTGAATATAAAATATTGAATGATGATATGAACCAAGTACTGTTTTATGTTCCAATATAGCCTCTGCCGCGTCACGGTCATTAATCTTTGAAAGTAACCTTCCCCATGATCCAACAGCTGGTTTCAATACTACAGGGTAACTCATATCTTCAATAGTTTGCAAAGCAGATTCTTCTGTGAACGCTACTCGCACTTCTGGCTGTGGAACATTATGTTCCGCTAATGCGCATGATGTTAGAAGTTTATCGCCGCATACAGTAGCAACGTTGTAAGTATTCACGCATTTAATTCCGGCAGATTCAAACAGCTTTAATCCGTGCAATGCACGTGAGTGGTTAATGCACCTTTCGACCACTATATCATAATTAAATTTATCCCTGCCTATATTAAAACTGATTTCACGGTCGTCAATCATTGCAAGTTCAATTCCTTTTTTAGCATTAAACTCGTCAATCAAAAATTTCTCATCCTTACGAATCAACGAATGCAATAGACCAATTTTCATTTTGCTCTTTACTCCTTCTGAATTTATAAAAAAAGTAGAGCTGAGATTTATCCTCAGCTATTGTATGTCTTATGATGTTTAACAGAATCAACGATATGTTTCAGTTCGGCAAGATCAACAGTTCTACCTCGTTGACCAACAGATTTGACTTCTTGAAGAACATCTTGTTGGTGCTCGTCATCCAGACTTTCTTCATTAATCATTTTCAAAGCATAACGCAAAGATGCAATACCAGACATATGGTCTAGCGAGAATGTTCTTGTTCTGCCAAGTATCTCGGGACTCAAGCTTTCATAGTGCATAGGATTAACAGAAGCAGCATGAGTATGAACTCCCGCACAATGTGTAAAAGCATTTTTTCCGGTTATAGGATAATTTGAAGGAATTGGTACACCGGAATGTTTGCTGACTAAATCGTACAATTCAACAAGCTTACCAAGATTCCATCTATTTTCATTATAATCAACTGTAAGAACGGTTAACAATTGGGCTAGATCAACTATACCGGCACGTTCTCCAAGTCCAAGTGCTGCTGCATCAATAATATTTGCACCTGCCCTATAACCGTCAAGTGCATTAGCAAGTGCTAATCCACGGTCGTTGTGGCAATGGACGGCAATTTTGGGATGCAAATTTCTTTTCCCTAATTCTTCTATCAACCGGGATATGTAATCGTACATACTGCGGGATGTGTTGGGAATCATGTACCCGGTAGTATCAGCAACACTAATAATATCAGCGCCGGCTTCTACTGCGGCTGCGGCTGCTTTTACTACATTTTCAAATTGTGACCGTACTGTATCTTCCGGTGTATAACGTATCAACAATTTTGGATTCTGACTTTTTGCATATTTAATTACATCAGTAATTAATTTAATTGCATCATCCAACTCTTTCTTGAAAACTGTTGATAATCTTTCATCGCTTACACAATAAAAAATCCCTAGAAAACCAACTCCGCATTCTAAAGCAAGATCAACATCACTCTTCATAGAACGGGAATGTGCGCCAACAATTGATTTATATCCTTTTTGTGCAATTGCTTTAACAGCAGCATGTATTTCAGGCGTAACCATTGGATGACCGGATTCAATTATGTCAACACCAATTTCATTTAATAAATTTGAAATCGCCAGCTTAATATGTTTATCAAAATAAACGCCCGGTGTCTGCTCGCCTTCTCGAAGTGTAGAATCTAATACCCAGACCAAATTATTCACCCCAATCCTCTTCTTCTTGAGGTGCTTCCTGCACCTTTGGCGGATTTACTGTTACAACTTCCAATTCAGTTCCGCAATCTGAACACTCTATCAGCTCTCCTTGAACTGCATCTTTTGCTAATTCAATTTGTGCACTACATACAGGGCACTCAGTTTTCATTTTTGATCTTCCTTTATTAATAAAAGTGTTGCAAAAGTATGAAATAATTTTTTTCGATACAATAAATAAAGAAAAAGATTCAAAAAAAATATTTGAGTAGAATTTACATTTAAGATATAAAATATGATTTGCATAATTATGCAAAATTATGCATTATTTTCCATTATGTGTTTTTTGTGGACGCTTTCACAATACCCATTCAAGAAAAAGCCTGTATGGCTTTATTAAAAAGAAAATATCATCTATATAATGAACCTCTGATTTTGTTCTTTGGATGCCAAAATAATTAAGATGAATTTGTCCGTAGCTAAAAAAGAATTGTGTCGTTTTATATAAAAGAATATTATATTACAAAAGGAATTATTCTTGTCTCATATATACTGTCCTCTTTAATTCCTATTAACCATTAAACTATAAATACAAACTAAGTCTTTCTGAAAGGGATTTCTGTAGTCTAAATTTTATTATGAAGGCGGGAATGGTAATAAATGGGAAATGTTAATGTTACAATTCGAAATTGTACAGCTTCCGAAATGCCGTTAATACAACAGTTATCATTAATTGACAGCAGAAACCCGGGACAAAATGATTCAGACCTTTTTTTTCGTGTTGACTCAAACGGCTTTTTTATTGCTGTAAATGATACTAACGTCGTCGGTTCAATTTCAGCCGTAAGTTATGATGCCGGTTTTGGATTTATTGGACTGCATTTTGTAATGCCCGAATTTCAGAATACTGAGGTTGAAGAAAAATTATTGGAAGTCGCCCTTCAAAAACTTGGTGAGAGAAATATTGGTTTAAATTGTTACGAATCGCAATTGAATTATTATACAGGACATGGATTTAAACCGAGCCATAAAATTTTTACTTACGAAGGAATTGCTGATGGGCAAATGCCTTCACTTGATACCATCGTTGCACCTTTTAACCACCCTTTTAATCTACTTCGAGAATTGGACGAGGAATGTTTCCCCTATAACAGAAAAGAACTTTTACAATTATGGCTTCAGCAGAGTGGAAGCATGTTATTAGCTAAGCTTGTTAATGGTAAATATGAAGGTTATGGATTGTTCAGCCCCGCCACTAATAATTATAAAATTTCTCCTCTTGTTTGTAAAAACTTAGAAGCTGCAGAGCATCTGCTTTCCGCTTTAGCTGGACATTTAGAAAAAGGAACCCATTACAGAATTGATCTGCCTGAGAATAATAAGAACGCTATTAGATTAGTAGAAAAAATGAAGATGACTAAAGTTCAGGAGACAATCAGGTTATATTTAAAAAATGAGCCTAATATTTCACTACAAAATGTTTACAGTTTTATCAATCATGAACTTGGTTAGCAGAAATTGTGTTAGATTATTTTAATCACTAAATAAAAAATCACATAAGGAGGATTTCTACTATGGCATCAATGGAAAATTATTTAGGTTCAGTCGACTTGTGGCCAATGAATTGGGCACCTAATGGTTGGGCTAATTGTACCGGGACACTTCTTTCTATTAGTCAATACAATGCTCTCTTCGCATTGCTTGGTACTACTTTTGGCGGTAATGGAACTGTTAACTTTGGACTTCCTAATATGCAGGGGAAAGTTCCAATTGGTATGGGTATTTCAACAACTGGTACTAATTATTTACTTGGTCAAACAGGCGGGCAGGAACAGGTAACTTTAACAGTTAACCAGATGCCAAATCATACTCATATTGCTGCCGGCACTGTTAAACCTTTGGCCGGTACGGGTAAATTAACCTTGTCTGCAGATCCAACAAATAATTTCCCTGCACAGTCAACTACTCAAGTTTATGCAAATGCTAGCAACGTCTCTATGGGACAGAGTACTGTTACTGTCACAGTTCAGCCTGCTGGAAATTCGATACCGGTTGGTATTCTTCCTCCTTATACGGTTCTTAATTATATTATTGCTTTAACTGGTATTTTCCCTTCAAGGGGTTAATTAACGGGTTTTTAAGTAAAGAATGTTAAACAGCAGAAATATTATTATTTGTAATCCAAAGCATTAGTCTGCTTTGGATTACCAATTTGAAAAAATGTTCAATAAAAATATTTCCTCTCCTCTTTTCTGAATTTATTATTAATAACAAGAGGAAATAAACGCAGTTAAAGTTTTTTAGGAGAATATATGAAATCAAAATTTTTTCAACTTTTTCTTTATTCATTCGTACTCCTTTTTATTATATCAAATCATTTAACACTTTTTGCTCAAACAATTACTGTATCTAATGCTGGTACAGCTGCTGTTAGAGGTGTATATGTCAACAAAGGATTAGATACCGATAATACACATGACTACTATATGAAATTAGATGGTTCAATGTATATTTATTTCGCAGGCGGTTATTGGAATATTTATACTGCAAGAAATGATGGATCTACTGATTATTATTATTGGAATTTCACACCACTTGATCCAAATCCGCCAACATTACCAATAGGAGGTCCGAATGGTTGGAGTTATGTAGCTGTCCTTGGTACTGGTCCTGGGGCTATAACTAAACAAAACGCTAATGCTAACATGACATTTGCAAATGGCTCCGGATATACGCCATCAACCCCCACAAGGGGTACATCAAACAATCCGGTTGGAAGATTCCAGCTAACTGGTTCCAGATATGGGGGTATTCTTGATGGTCTAACAATTTCATTAAGCGGCACTCGTACTGGTGTAAGCAATATTAAACTTTGGGCAGGCTCTGTTAGCGGTTCTCCTTTAGCAACTGTTGCAACAGATAATACTACTATTACATTTAATAATTTTTACAGCCTGGTAGATAGTAGTTCAGGAACTATTTATTATGTAACAATTGATTTAACTGCAGGCGCTACCGGCAGTGTTACTCCAACAATTCCAAGTCAGGCTTCATTTACTTTTGCCGGTGCAAATGTTCCGTCAAGTTTTACAAGTGCACCTTTATCTTCAGGTTCTGCACCCTTACCTGTAGAGCTTAACTCATTCAATGCAGTACTTAATGGTAATTCAGTTGCTTTAAATTGGTCAACTGCAACAGAGGTTAACAATTATGGATTCAACATAGAACGGAAGCCGGAAAACGGAAGCTGGAATAAAATTGGTTTTGTTCAAGGGCACGGTAACAGCAATTCTCCTAAATCTTATTCCTTTATAGATGATTCCCCTCCGGGTGGAAAATTATCTTACCGCTTGCAGCAAATCGATCTTGAAGGTGTCTCAAAAAATTTTGATCCGGTTAATGTATCATTTGAAATCCCAAAATCTGAATTGAAGCAAAACTACCCCAATCCCTTTAACCCAAGTACTGTGATAACCTATAACCTTTCAACAAACAGTTATGTATCACTAAAGATTTATGATGTACTGGGAAACCAGGTAGCGGTTGTTGCAAACGGCTTTCAGAATGCAGGTATTTATAATATAAAAGTAGATGCAAGTGATTTCAAGTTAAGCAGCGGTATATATTTCTACAAATTAATTACCGATAAATTTATTGAAACTAAAAAGATGATATTAACAAAATAATTCCGCATCAATAAAAGGAAATCTTAAATATTTTTTTGATTTTTTTCAGAAGAGTTTATAAAAAATCTCTTAACAAAAGAGGTTCTATTAATAGTCAAAAAACAATCAAATGGAGGATATAGTATGCCAGCTCAAGAACCATTAATCAGTTCTGTGGATTTATGGCCGTTAGCCTGGGCGCCAATAGATTGGGCCCTATGTAATGGTCAATTATTACCGGTTAATCAATATCAGGCTCTCTTTTCTTTACTGAGTAACACTTTTGGAGGAGATGGTCAAACTAATTTCGCAGTTCCCGATATGCAGGGAAGAGTTGCTGTAGGTTTTGGAAGAAATAAAACCACTGGAACAAGTTTTACAGTTGGACAGATTGGTGGTACTGAAACTGTCACACTTACTGTGAATAACGTTCCTGCACATACTCACACTGCTGCTGGAACAGTTAATCCAAAAGCCGGTACGGGAAAAGTAACTTTATCTGCCGACCCTACTAATAACTTCCCGGCTCAGTCAACCGCTCAAGTTTATGCTAGCGCTAATAATGTTAATATGGGTCAGAGTCCTGTTACTGTAACAGTACAACCAAACACAGGCGGAAACCAGCCGGTTTCTATTATGCAACCATTTTTAGGTATGAATTATATAATTGCTACACAGGGTGTTTATCCATCAAGGCCATAATTATTAAAAGTAATATAGAAATAAACCGTTGGGAAGATAGTACATCTTCATAATTAAATAAATTTTCCTATCGGTGTTAGTTTTTTAAAACGATTTTGAAAAATTTATTTCGAAGTGAAAAAACAATCATTTAATAGTTTTTGTATTTCTGTGAAATGAGCAGTAAAATATTCTATTTCATAAAATGATTTCAAAAATAATTTAAAATAATACGGAGGATAATAGTATGCCAGCGTCAGATCCAATTCTCAGTTCAGTAGATATGTGGCCATTGACTTGGGCACCGGTTGATTGGGCTCTTTGTAATGGTCAATTGTTATCTATTCAACAGAATACGGCTCTTTATTCATTAATTGGTGTCACTTTTGGAGGTGATGGAAAGACTACTTTTGGTGTTCCTGATATGCAGGGAAGGGTTCCTGTTGGTTTTGGAAAAAATAAAGTCACCGGAACAACTTTTACAATTGGAGAAGTTGCAGGTAGTGAAACTGTAACACTTGCTGTGAATAATGTTCCAGCACATACTCACCTTGCCACCGGAACTGTTAGTCCTAAAGCAGGTACCGGAAAAGTAACTTTATCTGCCGACCCTACAAATAACTACCCGGCTCAATCTACATCCCAGATTTATGCTAGTGCTAATAATGTTTCTATGGGACAGAGTCCAGTAACAGTTACAGTACAGCCAAACACGGGCGGGAGTGTGCCGGTTTCTATTATGCAATCATTTTTAGGTATGAATTATATAATTTGTACACAGGGTTATTACCCAACTAGACCGTAATAAGTATAAGCTTTGATTTATTAATGCTGAATTCATAAAGAGCTGGTCCTTTAAAGGTTCAGCTCTTTTTTAATTTTTATTTCCCCATAAAAATGGATTATTTATGAAATTCGATGACTATCTGGAAATGTCCCTCAAATTGGATTTAGGTCTTGATGATGGAATATCAGGTGATTATCAACTTATAAGCATGCTTTACGAGAAAGGAACAAGAATAACAGTTATTCCGGATAATTATCAGAGCTTTCTAATGGGAGATGAATATAAAGAAATAATTCTGGAAAATAGTTTTCGTTATTACGATCTGTTAAATAAGAATCAAAGAATTATGTGCAGCTCTCCGGCAATTATGTATGAACAATACCTGCCATATATTGAAGCAAAAGGAAATGTTCTGCTTGGTGGTTTAGGTCTTGGCATTATTCCATTATTAATGTGCAAAAAAGAAATTGTTCACAAGGTTACGGTTGTTGAACTGAGTTCCGATGTAATAAAACTGTGTGGTAGAGAAAATGAAAAATTGGAAATTATTAATGCAGATTTTTATAATTATTTGAGGACACAGGATTTAAGTATATATGATTATATATACATGGACGCATATACATCTGAAGGGAACGTTTATGCTGATATTATTATTCCAACAAGAAAGTTCCTCCTGGAGAACTATCCAACCATTCCATTTGATTTTTGGGAAGAAGACGAGTGGAAAATAAATTATGTTCTTAAATACAAAAATGCTCAAGTACAATAAACCAGCCGGATATAAAAGATTATTCCATAATGTGCCTGTTCTTTTTACATCAACAGCTTGTCGGTTCTTTCTTTTTTCACAAGTTCAAATGTCTGTCTTTTCTCTTTTGAAATTGGATTTACACTTTGGTACGTCTGTTTTAACGGGTTAACCTGGGCGCCGTTTTTCCAAAGGCGGAAACAAACATGCGGCCCGGTTGCTAAACCTGTGCTTCCAACATATCCTATAACCTGTCCTTGAACAACTGAAGATCCTTTATGTATTCCTTTTGCAAAATGCGACATATGTAAATATTGCGTTGTATAAGTTGCATTATGCTTTACCTTAACATAGTTGCCATTCCCGCTTGAAAAGCTGGCTTCTAATACAACCCCGGTACCAACAGTCATTATAGGTGTTCCGGCAGGTGCAGCATAATCTGTTCCTAGGTGCGCTTTATTAACATGAAGTATAGGATGAAAACGATTCATGGAAAATCTTGAGGATATACTAAAAAACTTTAGCGGTGCTTTCAAAAACATTCTCTTTAAGCTGTTTCCCTTATCATCATAATATCCATTATCTTTTTCATCATTAAAATAAAACGCATAAAAATTTTCCTGGCGATGAATAAAATCAGCCGACAATATTTTACCTGAGCTCGCAGGTACTCCATCAACAGAAATTTCTTGATATACAACCTTAAAACTATCATTAGGCTGGATACTGAAAAAATCTATCTGGCAGCTATAGATATCTTCCATATCTGCCGCTAACTGCTGACTTATATTTTTTTCCTGCAGTGTCTGCCATAAAGAATTTTTTATTTTACCTGAAACGATAACTTCCCTTGTAACTGTTGGCTTCTGTTTTTTATAAA
>PMDS01000022.1 GCA_003155655.1 Melioribacter sp. | reverse complement strand
TAATTTTGTCAATTAAATCACCATTAAAAGAATTCTCTTTCCCGGAAGTCGACACCGACATTTTCAGTTACAAATTTTTTCGCAGCTTCAGAATCAACTTCACTTAATCCAACTATTGAAAGCACAACGTGGGTATAATTTTTAGCGCGTTTTGAAAATTCCAGCATTTCTGCATGAAGGGATGGGTCAACACGCATCAATTTTGCATATTGTTCCGGATCAGTTGAATTTAAGCTGATTGATACTGTATCTATCAAACCCATTAATTCGGGAGTAATGTCGCGTTTGTTAATAAAATTGCCATGTCCATCGGTATTCATTCTTGTAGTACCGCCATTTTTTTTGATATACCCCGCAACTTCTTTTACAACTTCCCATCGGATTGTAGGCTCGCCATACCCGCAGAAAACAATTTCTTTGAAACTTTTTGGATCGCCAATTTCTTTAATATAAACTGCGGCTTCAGGCTCTTCAGATTTTGCCATCTTAAGATTATAGCCGTTTAAAACCGCTTCGCCCTTACGGTCGCAAAAAATACAATCCGCGTTACAACGGTTTGTAACATTAATATAAAGTGACTGTCCAATGGAATATGTATAGCTTAATTTTGGTTTCATGCCAATACCAAAAAGTTTATGTGCATTATAAGAAGTTGATCTTCCAACATCTTCAACTGAAAGATGATGAATTTCTGCAATTTTTTCTGCAATCAATTTTACATAAGCCGGTTCATTACGCTGTCCTCTGTGGGGTACTGGCGTCATAAAAGGGGCATCTGTTTCAAGTAATAAATTTTCAATAGCAATTCGGCTTAAAACATTGCGTGTTTCCCCTGCATTCTTAAATGTTACAATTCCAGGAAAAGAAATAAAATGGTGCATTTCAATAAGTTCTCGCGCATCTGCAACAGAGCCGGCAAAGCAATGATACTGCGCTCTAAGACCAGAGCTTTTATACTTCCTAGCAAAGTTCATTATATCGTCATTTGCTTCACGGTTATGTATAATTACAGGAAGTTTCAATTTCAGCGCAAGTTGTATTTGAGATTCAAATGCCTGTAATTGTTTTTCCTTTGGAGAAAAGTCATAGTAATAATCCAAACCAATCTCTCCAATAGCCACAACCTTTTTGTTTCCGGCGAGTTCTTCCAATTCAGTAAGTATTGAATCATTCCAATCTTTTGAATCATGCGGGTGGACTCCTACAGCAGCATAAACACATTCAAATTTTTCAGCTAATTCAATGGCTTGTTTGGAAGTCGCAATATCGGTTCCCGGAACAATAATATAATCAACGCCTGCCTGCCGGGCACGCTCGATTATCTGTTCAACCTCGCCATTAAAATTTGGAAAAAATAAATGTGAATGTGTATCTATGTACATATTAACTTCTTTCTATTTTTTTTCTTTTTCTTAATCATACTCATAATCTTAATTCTTAACTCAATTTCTTGAGCAAGAGCAAGAAAAAGATTAAGACCACGCGGGAATCAATTGATTTCTCCTATTATAATTCCCGGTTCATTAATTTTTTTTGAGAGGGCTAATACTTTATCAACGTCCTTTTTTGAAACAATTGTAATAAGTCCAATACCAAGATTAAATGCTTCTCTCATTCCTTCATCTGCAACACTGCCGGTTTCTTGTATTAATTTAAAAACAGGAAGAACTTCCCAGACGTTCCAATTTATTTTTAGATGTAAATTTTTAGGCACAACCCGCTTAGTATTTCCAATAATTCCTCCGCCTGTAATGTGAGAGAATGCTTTTACAGGAATTTTTTCTATTAGCTTTCTAATCAATTTCAGGTATGATTTATGTACTTTTAATAATTCATTGCCGATTGAGTTTTGCAGGACCTCCACATTATCATTCAACGAGAATTTCTCCAGCAATACTTTTCTTGCCAAGGAGTATCCATTTGTATGAAGTCCGCTTGATCTATATCCTATCAGCAAATCACCTTTTTTTACATTTTTCCCATCAATAATTTTTTTCTTTTCAACAATGCCTACAATTGTGCCCGACATGTCATATTCATTTTCTTCATACAACCCGGGCATTTCCGCCGTCTCGCCGCCAATTAGCGCCACACTGTTCTGTTTACAGGCAATTGAAAATCCTTTTACAATTTGCTCAGCTTTTTCAGGTATTAGTTTTCCGAAGGCAAGGTAATCCATAAAATATTGTGGTACTGCACCGCAAACAGCAATATCATTAACACAGTGGTTTACTAAATCCTGCCCAACGGTATCATGTTTATTCATGGCGAAGGCAATTTTCAATTTTGTACCAACACCATCAACACTTGAAACTAGAACGGGATTTTTCCATTTTTTAAAATCGATTTGATAAAATGCGCCAAAATGACCTATTCCGGACAATACATTCTTGTTGAAAGTTGACTTAGCAAGTGATTTGATTCTGTGAACAGTTTCATCACCGGCTTGAATGCTGACACCGGATTCCTTATATGTTATGCCCAAGATTTCCTCAAATTTTCTCTCTAAATATAACTATAAACCAGATAGTTTTTAATACTTGGCTTTTTGAAAGAAATGAATTACCTTATTTATGTAGAAAAGAAACGTAATCGAATATTAAACAACAAAAGAATTTATTAATAGAAGAAATATGATATCACAAAAAGTAAAAAGTAAAACCGCAATTGATAAGATTGGAAAAACACCGGTTGTTATTTTGCCTCTTGAGGATTATGAAAACATGATGGAAGAACTCGAAATACTTAGTTCAAAAAAACTACAGACTGAAATTTCTAAAGCAAGACAGGAAATTCGAAAAGGGGAAGTTTACTCCATAAAAGATGTAAAAAGGAAGTTATTGCTGGATAAATAAACGATATTCAATGGATTAATGATAGGGTGGTGCTTATGAAAGATTAATTTGCTCTCTGATCACATTTTTATCAGAAAGTAATTCGCTTAAGAAAAATTTATTTGTTTCCAACATAAGCTGAATAGCTTCTTTTAAATTTTCCCTAACTTCTTCTATTGTATCCGCTTGCGTATTTGCACCGGGAATTTCTTCAACAAAACCAATATATCCTTCAGGTACTTTTTGAATTATAGCAGTGAACGACATCAATATTACCTCTTTCATTTAATGTGAAAATAAAAACAATATAGGTAAAAAGAAATTCTTTCTAGCAAAAACTACAACCAAAATCCGTTCTGCAAGTTTTATCAATTTTTGATAACTTTGTGCCCGTAATTTAAAGTGTTAGTGTTTAACAATGGAAGAGTATCAGTTAAGAGACAGGGAAAAAGCAATACTGAGATTTGTTATTCATCAGTTTATTCTTACAGCAAACCCGGTAGGCTCAAGGAATATATCCAAAAAATACGATATTGGTTTATCCCCAGCCTCTATTAGAAATATTATGTCTGATCTTGAAGATCTAGGATTTCTCGATCATCCGCACACCTCTGCCGGCAGAGTTCCAACTGATAAAGGATATAGAGTTTACGTAGATTCGCTGATGGATCCGCCACGGCTGGAACAAGCAGCAAAACAAATTGTTGATGTTAACTTTAGCACCGCAGCTAATGAAACTGAGGAACTTCTTAAGATTACCTCCGGTATATTAAGTGAATTGACAAACCAGCTTGCAATGGTTACGTATCCAAAATTTGAGCAGGCTGTATTGGAAAAAATCCAAATTGTTCAGCTTTCTTCAAGTAGAATTTTGGTTGTAGTAAGTGTTAAATCGGGTTTGATACGCACAATAACTTTGGAAATTGACGCTGAGGTAAAAGAAAGTTATGTTGCAAATGTTCAGCAATTTTTGAATGAACAACTATCCGGACTGCGTTTTTCAGAAATAAGAGCCACATTCCAGGACAGGGTAAAAGACTTAAATTCAGAGTCATACCGTCCTATTATAAGAGTGTTCCTTGATTCCGTTGATAAAATATTTACAGATATAAGCAATGAGAAAGCAATTATCTCCGGAACAAAGAATATTTTAAAACAGCCGGAATTTGAGGACATTAAAAATTTTCAAAGTGTAATAGAACTAGTTGAGAATAAAGACATAATTATTCATATACTTGATGAAAAGAAGCAGAAATTAGAAGATTTTACTATTTCAATTGGACTTGAAAACAAAGATGAAAAATTTTCAGAGTACAGTATGATAACAAAAGAGTATTCGATTGGAGATTTGCATGGAACGCTTGGAATTATGGGTCCAAAGAGGATGGATTATTCAAAAATAGTTGCTGCAGTAGTTTATGTGGCAGAGCAATTAACACAGGAATTAACAAAACCAAGATAACTTAATAATTATGGAAGAAGAATTGAATAAACATAACGGGTCGTCCGAAGAAAACGAAAATAAAATTCCTATTGAAAGAGTTGAAAATAAAGATGCAAAAACTAATGCCCAACCAACTGAATTGGAATTGAAGAATAGCGAATTAAAAAATTCGCTTGAAAAGATTGCTGAACTTGAAAAACAAATTTCCGAATTGAAAGACTCTCTTCTTAGAAAAGCGGCTGAGTTTGAAAATTATAAAAGACGCAGCGAGAATGATCAGCTTAATATATTAAAATATGCGGCAGAGTCATTTATAAGAAGTATTCTACCAATTTTTGATGACCTGGAGCGTTCGCTCTTACACATTGATGATGAGAATAATTTTGAATCAATTAAAAAAGGCCTTTTATTTGTTTTTGATAAGTTTGAAAAGGTTTTGGAGTCTCAAGGAATTAAAAAGATTGACGCAAAAGGAAAACCATTTGATGTTCAATACCACGAAGCATTAATGCAGCAGCAGGCAGATGGAGTTGCTCCTCATACTGTTCTTGATGTTATTGAGCCGGGTTATCTTTATAAAGATAAAGTTATAAAACATGCTAAAGTTGTTGTGAGTGCCGATATAACTCCCAATGATGAACACAGTCCGGAAAATGAAAATGATGAACCTAATGAAGGGCAGCAGTAATGGCTAAAAAAGATTATTATGAAGTGCTGGGAGTTGAAAAGTCTGCTACCCAGGAAGAGATTAAAAAAGCTTACCGCAAAATGGCTATGCAGTTTCATCCGGATCGAAACCCGGGAAACAAAGATGCAGAAGAAAAATTTAAGGAAGCTGCAGAGGCATATGAAGTATTAAGCAATGAAGAGAAACGAGGTAAGTATGACCGCTTTGGTCACAGCGGCTTAAAAGGGGATCCTGACTTTCATGGTTTTTCAAATGTTAATGATATTTTTAGTCATTTCTCCGATATCTTCAGCGGGTCGTTTGGCGGCTCATCAATTTTTGATGATTTTTTTGGAGGAAGCCAGTCACAGCAAAGATCGCGTCAGCGTTCAACCGGCCAGCCGGGTTCAGATCTAAAAATAACATTAAAACTTACACTTGAAGAAATTGCTACCGGCACAACAAAAAAAGTTAAAATAAAAAAATTCAATAAATGTACTGTCTGCAATGGATCGGGTGCTAAAAATTCATCATCTTTTAAGACATGTTCAATCTGTAATGGAAGCGGTGAAGTGCGCCAGGTATCAAGGTCAATATTCGGACAGTTTGTAAACATTGCGCCTTGTAACAATTGCGGAGGAACCGGTAAGATAATTTCTGAACCATGCACAAACTGTTCCGGTGATGGAAGAGTTCAGGATGAGACTACAATAAAAATAAATGTTCCAGCGGGTATATTTGACGGCAACTATATGACTTTACGCGGTGAAGGAAATATGGGGAAGAATGGCGGACCCGCCGGGGATATAATTGTTCTCTTTGAAGAATTACCTCATGAGTTTTTTACTCGTGATAATGACAATGTTATCTATGAATTATTTATTAGTTACACGGAAGCTGTTCTGGGAACTGAAGTTGAAGTGCCTACCTTAAACGGCAGGGCAAAATTGAAGATTGAATCCGGTATTCAGCCGGGGAAATTTTTAAAAATGCGCGAGAAAGGTATTCAACATCTTAATAATCATGGTGCCGGAGACCAGCTAGTTAAAGTAAACATCCATGTTCCAAGGAATGTTACAGCAAAAGAAAAAGATATGCTGAAAGAACTTCTTAAAATGCCAAATCTAAAAGGACCGAATTAATTTTTTATACATTCACGGGCTCCTTCTTTTATTAGGACTGTAAACTATGGGGACTTAATGAAGTTATTGGAGAAGCTGTCAAGAAAATTTGGCTTTACAAAAATTGAAACCGGTGTCATTCTATTTTTAGTATGTTCCTGTATAATAGGCGGGGTTGTTAATATTTTAAAGGAAGTAAAGAATAATAAATCTTATCTTGAATTTGACTATAAAGTGCAGGATAGTCTGTTTAATGCAGCTTCCGATGGCTCGGGAATTACAGATTCAACCGAAAATATAAAGGAAAAAAAGTTTGATTCTCAACGTGAACTTTTAGATTTTACCTACGGAAAATCACAAAAGGAGTTTTCAAAGAAAGCTTTACCAGGTAAGAAAATAAATATAAATACTGCTTCAATTGATGAATTTTCATTAATTCCCGGAATTGGAAAGGCAATAGCAGAAAGAATTGTTAAATACAGGGAAAAGCATAAGCATTTTAACAAGATTGAAGAACTGATGAATGTGAAGGGAATAGGAAAGGCAAAATTTAGTAATATGAAAGAAGTAATTTTTGTTGAGTAATTTCTTTTGACGGACGTTCAATAAATTCTGGTAATTTGTGTTTAAAAATCATGCAGGTATAAATCTTACAGAAACAAAACTTCAACTTGTGGAAATTGGCGCAAAAGAAGATTCTTTCTGTCTCGAAACCATTGACCAGACAATTCACCACGAAAATTTGACCCCCACATTAAGCGAGGATAAAATAATATCGATTATCCAGGAGTCCTTTAACAAAATTAACAGGAAAAAGAAGCTGGCTTCAGATAGTATTTCTTTTGCGCTGCCTAATAATTTTTTTAAGATATTTGAAATACCATATGATGACTCGCTTGTAAAAAAAGATCTGCATGAACATTTCCGCTGGGAAATTTCAATTCTTTTCCCTGAGTCTAACAAAGATAATTATTACATCCAGCACATACAGGTTGATAAAAGCACTGTTAGGAGTGAAAAAAACGCGATTGTTTTTGCAATAGATAAAAATTTAATAACCTCAATTAATAAATTTTGCATACAGAATAAATTTGAACTTAAGTACATAGATAATGTTCATCTAGCCTCAAATGCATTTTTATTTTTGGATAAGACCCGGACAAATAATGAATTGGCATTAAGCATTTATATTGATTCCAAATATTCGTCGATTTCTGCAATGGAAGGGGTTAATCCTTTCTATTTTAAAGTACTGAATCCAATTGCCGTAAATATTTTTGATGATCTATCTGCGGCAGTTAATAAAATGAACGAATTAAATATTTCTGTTAAGGATTTTAAGAAGATTTTCCTATACGGGCAGGATCTTACAAATGATTTCGAAAATAAACTAAGAGTATTCTTTGGTCCCCTGCTGAAAAAAATAAATCCATTTGAACATTTAACAGCCGGGGAAAACATAATAAATAACCCGCTTTATAAAATAAAATTCAATTCGTTTGCAGCAGCAGCCGGCATTGCTATCAGAATAGTATAATGAGAATAATTGCAGGAAAATTTAAAGGGCGTGTAATTAAATTTCCAAATTCAAAATTAGTGCGCCCTACTACAGATAAAACAAAAGAATCAATATTTAATTACCTGGTTCATTCAATTGATCTTGACGGCATTAAGGTTTGCGATATCTATGCGGGTTCCGGTTCGCTTGGACTGGAAGCATTAAGCAGGGGTGCTGCAGAAGTGCATTTTGTTGAAAAAGATTTTCATATTTCCAAAACGCTGCAGGAAAATATTACTTCACTTGGCTCGGATAACGAATGCAAAATTTTCCGGCTGGATGCTGTTCGTTTTTCTAAATTGGCCGAACATGATAAATATGATTTAATTTTTGCAGATCCCCCGTTTTTTAAGGACGATATTTATGAAGTAGTGAAAAATATAACTGATAAAAAAATTTTGCAGGATGAAGGAATTCTATTGGTGGAACGTTCTATCCAGACTCAAAAAAAAGACCAGGAAAATTTTATAAGAGAGCCTTTTAGAAGACTTGGAGACAGTCTTATTTATATTTTTTAACCTCACTACTTTTTATTCTTATTAAAGAATTATATTTTATCTGCAACAAAAAAGCTGGTAAAGATGGCAAAGGTAATTTACCCCGGTACATTTGATCCGGTAACATACGGACATATAGATATAGTAAAACGCGCTATTGAATTGTTTGAGCAGGTTATTGTTACAGTTGCAAAAAATCCATCAAAGACTTCTTTATTTACAGTTGAAGAAAGAGTGGAAATGCTCAAAGAAAGTTTGATGGAATTTCCAAATGTTTTGGTTGATTCATTTGACGGGCTTGTTGTAGACCACGCAAAAAATCTTGGCGCTATAGGTATTATCCGAGGCTTGAGGGCTGTTAGCGATTTTGAGTTTGAATTCCAGATGGCTTTGATGAACAGAAAACTTGCCGGAAATATTACAACAATTTTGTTAATGCCGCACGCAAGATATACTTACCTCAATTCAACAATTGTAAGAAACCTTGCACAGTTCCAGGGCAACGTTTCTGAGTTTGTTCCGCCAATTGTTATTGAAAAATTAAAAGCAAAGTTTCCTAAAAAATAGGAATCCCTTTGTAATTTGGAATCATTGTGGTTGATAATTGAACATGTTTAAAGATATTCGAATAGAAATGTAGAAGCATAAAGAAAAGTTAACAAAAACTTAATTAGCTACTAAAAAAGCTAAGAAATATATTTATTCTGATTAACCAGGTTTTTTAGTTTTTCCCAAAATTGATTTATTAAAAAAATGATTAAGATACAATTACTACACAAGCGGGGTTTAGCCAACATTATTCTTGAATTCAAACCAAAGTTAAATTAGGACTTCATATGGGCGTTATTATTGTTTTGCTATGTCTTGCCGGAGTAATCTTTATTTATTTTTATAACAATCCAATGAAGCATGGAAGATGGTTTATGATTCGCAGATTCATAAACTGGTTTCCGCTGGGAATGACATATGCATTTTTGTATATGGGCCGTTACAACCTTAATGTTTCTAAAAATGCCCTGGGCAGTTTGATGTCCAAAGAAGATTTTGGAGTAATCTTCGCTGCCGGAACCATTACATATGCATTATCTTTTTTAGTTAATGGTCCTCTTGTTGATAAATTTGGTGGAAAAGCAGGAATTATTATTTCGGCTGTTGGATCTGCCGTAGCAAATATATTACTTGGTATTTTGACCTACCTGGTTTTGATGGGTAAACTTCAAATGAATATGGTTGTTGCTTATTCAATCCTATATTCTCTCAATATGTATTTTCAAAGTTTCGGCGGTGTTTCAATTATCAAAGTGAAAGCATATTGGTTCCATGTGCGCGAAAGAGGTGTTTTCGGCGCAATATTTGGGACTCTAATTTCGTTTGGTGTTTATTTTGCATTTGATTGGGGACAGGCTATTGTAAACATGCTAAAAACTAATTCCACAGTACCTGTAACCTGGTTCAGTAATTTTTTAAAAAGCATATTTGCATTAGAAACAAAAGCAGTTGATCCAATTTGGGCTGTGTTTTTTATTCCTGCTGTAATAATGATTTTTTGGGCAATAATGGATTGGATATTTATTAAGGATACACCAGAGGAAGCTAATTTTCCGCCATTCGATACAGCTGATGCCTCTTCAGGGCATATGCATGAAAGAGATTTTACAGCGCTAGAATTGCTTAAAAGGGTTTTTACCAGCCCGCTAATGCTTACTTTTGCTTTTATTGAATTAACAACCGGCGTAGTAAGAAACGGAATTTACCAATGGTATATTATTTTTGCCTATGAAGTAAAGCAGCCGGGAGGCGAGTTCTTTCTGGATAATTTTGGGCTCTTGTTGTGCGTTTTTGGAATCATAGGCGGATTTTTAGGCGGTTTAATTTCGGATAATTTTTTCCAGTCAAGAAGAAGTCCTCCTATAGTTTTTTTCAACGGATTTATTTTTATAATGGTACTTCTTATGGCCGTATTTTTAACTTCATCACCTGTGATTGTTGGTTCTGCCGCAGTATTAATCTCTATGGCTGTGATAGGGGCTCACTCACTTATGTCGGGAACTGCGGCGGCAGATTTTGGCGGCAGAAAAGCAACAGCGACAAGTTCGGGAATAGTAGATGGATTTGTTTACCTGGGAAGCGGCATACAATCTTTTAGTCTTGGCTTTTTGACTACGTGGGATTGGCATTGGTGGCCAATATTTTTAATGCCGTTTACATTACTTGGAATGTATTTGGCTATAAGAATTTGGCATGAGTTGCCTGAAGCTACCAAAAAGTACATTGTTGAGGTAGAGCATAAGAAAGTAGTGTAGATAAGTTTTTTTATATAAACCAAAATAGTATGCAATTGAATGGATTCAAATTTTCCCGGAATCTATGATATGTAAAACTTTACATTTTTATTGCTTTTTCCCATGCAAATAATTCCGTTTAAATGAAATTGGAGTTACTTCCTTTACCCAGTATGGCATTAATATGAATAACAGACCGGTTTGTTATGCTTAAAAAAATATACAATTTGCTTAGACCGGATTCTCATTTAGACCGAGAAACTGACAAAGTAAAAATTGATGCATTATACAGAAAATACAGATGGTCTGTTTTCTTATCATCAACTTTTGGCTATACCCTTTATTACGTGTGCCGTCTTAGCATAAACGTAATGAAAAAGCCGATTATAGATGAAGGGATTTTTACTGAAACACAGCTTGGTATAATTGGATCTGCGTTATTCTTTTCCTATGCAGCCGGAAAATTAGTGAATGGTTTTTTAGCTGATTACATCAATATCAGGCGCTTCATGGCAATGGGATTATTTGTTTCTGCAATGGTTAATTTTATTCTCGGTTCTCAATCACTTTTTATTCTGTTTATTATTTTATGGGGAATCAATGGCTGGTTCCAGGCAATTGGTTCCAATACAAGCGTTGTTAGTTTAGTAAGATGGTTCAGCAAAAAAGAAAGAGGTACTTATTATGGATTCGGCAGCGCCAGTTTAAGTTTGGGCGAAGTGTTTACTTTTATTGTTACATCGTTTATAGTTACATCTTTAGGATGGAGATTCGGTTTTTGGAGTTCCGGAATTTTCGGACTTATTGGAACAGTTGTTTTATTGCGGTATTTTCATGATACCCCTGAAAGCAAGGGTCTTATGCCCATAGCTGAATATAAAAGTGACTACGAAGTAATTACTGTCAAAGATAAATCTGTTACTTCTATTCAATTCGGGTTATTAAAAAATCCGGCTCTTTGGATATTGGCTTTATCAAGTTTATTCATCTACGCTGTACGGTATTCCATTACAAGCTGGGGAATTTTATTTCTTCAAACGCAGAAAAGTTATACAGCTATTGAAGCAAGCTCGATCATTTCCGTCAGTTCAATATTCGGAATAGTTGGCACCATCTCTTCAGGTTTAATTTCAGATAAAATATTTAACGCTAGAAGAAATGTTCCAGCTTTATTTTTTGGAATAATCAACATATTATCATTAACGGTTTTTTTATTAACTCCAAAAAGTTTTCTATGGGTTGATATTTTAAGCATGGTGTTTTTCGGAATTTCTATCGGCGTGCTTGTTTGTTATCTGGGTGGTTTAATGGCGCTGGATATTGCGCCTAAAAAAGCTTCCGGCGCGGTAATGGGAATGATTGGCATAACCAGTTATGCCGGTGCAGGAATCCAGGATATTGTCAGCGGATATTTAATGGAGCACAATAAAATTATTGTAAACGGAATTGGAATGTATAATTTCTCTTCTATAAATTTTTTCTGGATTGGTTCTTCAGTTCTATCCTGCCTGCTGGTTCTATTAGTTTGGAAAGCTAAGACCCATCGAAGTAATTGATTTTTTACAGGAATTAGGTTAGTGTTTTTTGAAGTTAACGGCTAAATCCATTTAATGCTGATATCTGTAAAATCGGGTTAATAGACTGATCAAAAAAGTCATTTTATAAGAATAAAATGTAACAGACAGTAAAAAATAGAAAACTATAGTATTAATCATCAAATATTGCTGCACAAATGAGTTTTTAACCATTCAATAACAATCTGTTCTATAAACAATAATTGCATTTGAAAGGTGGGGTGTCTAAATTTAGCCCCTAAAATTTTACTTTTTCTTAAGTGGAGGTTGTTTTTATGCCCATGATGGCCAGAATGAGAAGTTTAGCTCCTTGGTTCATGCTCACCGTAGGTGGTCTGTTTGTATTATTTATGGTGCTGTCAGATTCAAAAGTTACCGATTATTTCCGTCAGCAAAAGCAAAATGTTGGTTCGGTTAATGGTGAAGATATTTCTTACCAGGACTATTCCAATATGGTTGATAGAGCAAAAAAGAGTCAAGAGCAATCCGGACAAACGATTGATGAAAGTCAAATGGACTATTTTAGAGACCAGGTTTGGGACGCGATGGTTACTCAAAAGTTAATTGATAAAAAAATTAAAGAACTCGGTATTATTGTTACAGATAATGAAGTCAGAGATGCTTTACTTGGTCCAAATCCTCCAGCTCAACTCAAACAGCAATTTACCGATTCAACCGGAAATTTTAACCGTCAGGCGTATGAAGGCGCATTAAAAGATCCACGTAATAAGCAAATAGTTATAACAGTTGAAGATCAAATTAAACAGCAGCTAATTCAACAGAAATTACAGAACTATATTGGAGCATCAGCTACTGTAAGTGAAGAAGAGGCAAAGGACAACTTCATTAGGCAAAATATTAAGATGAAAGTTAATTATATAATGATAGATCCGGCTACAATTCCTGACTCTCTTGTAAAAGTATCTGACGATGATCTTAAAAAATATTATGAAGCCCATCCTGATGAGTATAAACAGGATGCTCAAAGAAAAATAAAATATGTTCTTTTCAGGCGCGAGGCTTCCCAGATAGATTCGGTAAATATTAAGAAGAATCTTGATGCAATTGTTGTAAAGCTGAAAGCCGATACGGCATCATTCAAAACATATGTTCAAATTTATTCTGAGAAACCGTACTCAAAAGATACTACCTCATTATCTACTATTCCTGCCCAGGCCAGGGAACTTATTATGAAAGCAAGTCAAGGCAGCATTATTGGTCCTGTGGAATCCAATGAAGGCTATATTGTTTACAGGTTAGTTGACAAAGTTAAATCAAAGAAAGAACAGGTTAGGGCTTCACATATTCTTGTCCGTTCTACCGGAAATGATAAAGAAGATCTCAAAAAAGCTAACGATATATATAGTCAATTAACGAAGGGTGCAGATTTTGCTGCTGTTGCAAAAGAAAAATCTGATGACGGCAGTAAGATTCAAGGCGGCGATCTTGGCTGGTTTGGACGCGGGCAAATGGTAAAACCTTTTGAAGATGCGAGTTTCAATGGAAAAATAGGTGTTATTCAAAAACCGGTTAAATCGCAATTTGGTTATCATATAATTAAGGTTACTGATAAATCGAATCAGGATTTTGTCTTAGAAAAAATTGTAAACAAAATTCAACTTTCTGCATCTACTCAAGATAAAATTTACCAGGATGCACAGGATTTTACATACGTTGCTAAGAAAGATGGGTTTGAATCTGTAGCAAAACAGTTAAAATACAGTGTTATTGAAACACCTTTATTTACTGAAGAAAATGCTGCAATACCAGGCTTGGGCGCTAGTGCTGCACTGATAAGATTTTCATTTGATAATAGCATCGGAAATATTAGTGAAGTATTTAGAGTAAATGTAGGTTATGTAGTTGCAATGATAACTGATATAGTTAAACCCGGCATTAAAAAACTTGATGAAGTTAAAATAATAATTAAAAATGTTGTAACCAGAGAGAAAAAATTAGTAAAAGCAATGGAGCTAATTTCAGAAATCCGTTCAAAAATTGGTGATAGCGGTGATGGAACTGTTGCAAAATCAGTTTGGGCGCCTGCACGTGTGGATACAACATCGGAATTTACAATAGCCGGGAATATACCAGGTATTGGTCTTGAATATCCGTTCAGTGAATATTCAATTAAAGGTGAACTTAACAAATGGTCTCAGCCGGTGAAGGGAAACCGCGGAGCTTATTTAATTTCGGTTAAATATAGAACAAAATATGATCAGCAATTATTTGATTTCCAAAAAGCTGAACTAAAGAAACAATTAATTAATACTAAAAAATCACGTTATTTTAGCCAATGGATCCAGGACCTAAAGAAAGAGGCTAAAATTGAAGATAATAGATACCAGTTTTTTAGATAAAACTAAAAGCCCCGACCGTAATCGGGGTTTTTTGTATTTGTCTCGTCCTGAAAAAAGTTGAATGATTTTTATCCACCTCTCTGCGTAGCAGAGAGTTTTTTTTGCACTATCAAATAAGTCTTCTCTTTATAAACTTGCCGGCAGTCCTTTGAAATCAGTACTGCAAATAATATTTTTTATGTTAATAACTCACGTTACGCAAAAACAGTATTTACGCCAATTGATTTTAAAACTTCATAACTCCACCGTTTA
>PMDS01000006.1 GCA_003155655.1 Melioribacter sp. | reverse complement strand
GTTCAAGATTTCCCGGTTTTTAAAAACAAATTAATTATTAAACTGAAGGTTAAATTCATGAAGATATTTTCTTTGTTTTTTGTTTTGATTTTATTTTTTGCAATTTCCATTCAAGGTCAGGTAAAAGACTATGAATTGGGCGCTGATGTAATGGGATTGAGGTATAATCCTCAGGGTGGGTATTATAATTATTCTGATCCTGAAGCTGTGAATGTTAAAGTAGCTATTTGGGGATGGGTCCGATTCCCTGGAAAGTACCTGGTGCCAAATTATACCAGCGTTAGTGATTTATTGTCTTATGCGGGAGGTCCTACAGATGCTGCTGAAATGACAGACCTCAGAATTTACCGTCTTACTGAAGATTCAAGTCAGGTATTAATAAAATTTAATTATAACGACGTATTATATGAATCAAAATTGCAGACAAAATATAGAAAAGTACCTAAACTTGAAGCCGGAGATATTTTAGTTGTACCTGGCGAACCAAGGATGTATTTTAGAGATAACTTTAGTATTTGGATGTCACTAATTAGTGTGTTAACGTCCTTAACAATCCTTGTGCTAAATTTTGTGAAAAAATAAAAGGGTTTATGCATGAATGGTTCTCAAGTTCCTACAACAAATATTAATGATTCACACACTTTAAGGGAATATATCAACCTTGTAAGACTGAATTTTGTACCAATTTTTTTGATCACAATTACAGGCATATTAGTTGCGATAATCTATGCATTGAATGCACCCAATATTTTTAAATCAACAACAGTATTAAAAATCTCCAAACCACAAAACAGCGTACTTCAAGGTTCACTTTTACCGGAATTCCAAGATTTTGGCAGCGATCGATTTATAGCCAATGAAATTGAAATTCTGAAAAGTTACCGTTTGAGAGAAAAGGTTGCTGAATCATTAATTGATACTTTCAAGATTAGTAATAATAAAAGCCAGTTTTCTTTGATATATAATGATGCTTCAATGTTTAGATCTGGCATTTCAGATCTAAAAACAGTACCACAAATAGTAGGCATGCTAAATTCCCGTGTTGCCATCGATCAAAAACGAGGGCTTGACATTGTTGAGATTGCTGTAGAATCACCATCGCCATATGAATCTGCTTTAATTGCTAATTGTTATGCTGCTGCTTATAGAGAGATTAATTTAGCTTATAATAGGTTACAGCTTACTGCAATTAAAAATTTTCTTGCATCACAAAGAGATGAAAAACTATCTGAATTATCTAATGTTGAAGAGACTTTGAAGAATTATCAGGAACAAAGGGGAATTGTACAACTTCCGGAGCAGACAAGAGTTTTAATTGAGCAGTCATCGAAATTTCAAGCAGATATGAACACTGCAAAAATTGATCTTACGATTTCTGATAAAACTTTAACTCAATTAAAAGACGAATTGAAAAAACGCAATCCGGATATTACTAACTATATTGAAAATTTAGCAACAGAACCATACATTAAAAGACTACAGGAACAAATTGGGGAACTCAAAATTCAGCGTGACCGTGCTGTTGCGACACCCGGTGCAAATTCACAAAAAATTCAAAAGGAGTTTGATACTAAGATTAATGATCTCAAGGATAAACTTACCAATCAATATTCTGTTTACCGCGCCGGTATTTTATCATCAAGTCCTGAAGAGATTAAAGAACTAACTAAAAAAGTTTTTGATGAGGAAGTCAAGTATCAGTCTCTTACATCTTCATACAAAAAATTAAATGAAATTGTAGGCGATTACGATAGAAAAATGAACCAATTGCCAACCAGTACAATTGATCTTGCCCGTTTACAAAGAGAGCAGTCTGCTAATGAGAAACTATATACCCAGGTTGAGGAAAGATACCAGGAAGCCATTATCAACGAACAATCTGTACCAAGTAACGTATTGATTATTGATACGGGTTTAATACCAAAGGGTCCTTCTAAGCCAAACAGACTTCTGATTGTAATAATTGGATTAATACTTGGTATTGGTATGGGTATTGGTTTTGCATTTGTAAGAAATTATTTGGATGATACAGTTAAAACCCCTGAGGACATTCAAAATAAAAATATAAATATTTTGGCATGGATTCCTCAAATTGAAGGGATGGAAGGGGGCAACAAAGATTTTGAGTTTATTGTTGCTAAAAAACCGGATGCTTCTGCCAGTGAAGCTTATCGCGCTTTACGTACCAGGATCAAATTTTCCAAATTGGATAAAGTACCACTCAAAACAATTCTTATCACATCGCCCACATCACAGGAAGGAAAAACGACTACATCTATTAATCTTGCCGGTAGCTTTGCCCAGGCTAATTTCAAAACACTTTTACTTGATGCAGATTTAAGAAAACCAAGAATTCATTCAATATTTAATCAGAAACGATTTCCGGGATTCACAGATTATTTCTTTGGTCAGGCTTCTTTCGAAGAAATTATAAGAAAATCTGACGTCAATAATTTAGATTATATTACTGCAGGAACAATTCCGCCGAACCCATCAGAAATTCTTAGTTCAACACAGATGGAAACTTTTAATGAGAAACTTAGGGGATTATATGATTATATAGTTATAGATTCCCCGCCTATTATTGCTGTTACCGATGCAGAAATATTATCTTCGGTTGTCGATGGAACGATTTTAGTTGTTTCCGCAAATAATACTGAAATGGAATTGATGGAAAAAGCTGTGCAGCTTTTAAACCATGAGCGAAGTTCATTTATCGGAGTTGTCTTGAATAATTTTACCTATCGAAGCGGATATGGGTCTTATTATAAATATTATTATTATTATTCAAGACCAACAAATGGATCGAAGAAAAGTAAGGTTAAATCTTAATTGATGGCAAAAAAAATTGCTGTTGTAAC
>PMDS01000054.1 GCA_003155655.1 Melioribacter sp. | reverse complement strand
TTGCCATTTGGCATTATCACGGCGGGTAAACTCTTGCTCTTGATCTACCGTAATTCATTTCTGCTCGATAGTAATATCACCACCGGTGGTTTCGAGTTTTAAAGTGTTTCCGCCGCCGTTAAAATCAGCGTCTTCCCTGCTTCTGCTTACTTTTGTTGATCTTGAATGTTCAAAATGATTTTCAATACTTCCGCCGCTGGTTTCAAAATGTGCACGAGCTTGAAAATTTGAAGGAAGTTTTACATGAACATCACCGCCGGTAGTAGAAGCCTCAATACCTTTATTGACTCCGGAATAGTCGATTGAGATGGTACCGCCTGATGTTTCGGCTGAAATTTTTCCATCAGAAGCTTCTAGTTTAACGTCGCCTCCCGAAGTTCCTGCTTCAAGATCTCCAGATGTTTCTTTGCAAATAATATCTCCCCCGGATGTTGAAAGGTTCATCTCACCTTTATGCTGTTTAAGCTTAATATCTCCACCGGAAGTTTCAACTTTTAATTTACCGTTAGTACTGGTGAGACTGACATTACCGCCGGATGTAAATAACTTGAAAACCCCGGTTATACTGGTTACAGAAATATCTCCACCGGAAGTTTCAACATGGGCATTATGATTTTTGGGTACCATAATATCAACTTTGACATTTATATTAGAACCAAACCAATTCCAGAAAGAACTTTTTCTCTTAATTATAACTTTTACTGTACCATCTTCCTGATCAATGCTGATCTTAAGTTTTTCTTCAGCACGCTGGTTTCCATAAACCTTAACATAAGTTTCCATTTTATCCCAGCTCTGTATTTTTACGTCTGCCCCGCTGCTGTTTACATAAACATTTTCCCAATCTTTTGCAGCAAAAGATTTTTCCTGAAGTAATTTTAGATCACCAGCAAATGAAAGTGAAGCACAAAATGCTAACAGCATAATCACATTTAATAATCTAATTCGGAAAGTGTAATAGCACATTTTATTCATAATGCCTCCAAATGAAAATTGTTTTCTGCTTGTTTAGACTTGGCAATTGCATAAATTGTTACATCAATATGAAAACTTTATATATTTGCGTCAAGAATTAGGAGTCTCTTGAATTATCTAATAGTATTTATAGGTTCTGGAATTGGAGGTGTTTTCCGCTATTTACTGTCGGTTTTTGTGCAAAAGCAGTTTCCGCCGTATTTTCCCTTTGGAACCCTTGTCGTGAACCTATTAGGAAGCTTTATACTTGGATTAATGATATTTGGGCTTGATGAAAAAGAATTAATCAATCCATCTCTCAAGCTTTTTATAGGAATAGGATTTTGCGGAGGGTTTACAACGTTTTCAACTTTCTCTCTGGAAACATTTAGTCTGCTTAAAAACGCTGAATTGTTATTAGGGGGAATAAACATTCTTGCAAATGTTTCGTTGACAATTATTGGAATTTATATTGCTTATTTAATTTCAAGGTGATCTATGAAAATTGAAGGTGAAGCAAAACTGCTTAGAATATTTTTAGGTGAAACCGATAAACTGCATCATGTGCCGGTTCACGAAAAAATAGTTGCAGAGGCAAGAAAACTTAATCTAGCAGGGGCAACAGTGTATAAGGGCATTATGGGATTCGGAGGTAACAGTGTAATACACAGTGCAAAATTTTTAGAACTTTCGGAAGATTTGCCCCTTGTGATTGAAATTGTAGATTCCCAAAATAAAATTGAGGAGTTCATTCCAATTGTTGAAAAAATCTTTGAGGAAGCAAATTGCGGCGGACTTATTACGTTAGAGAAAGCCGAAATTATTAAATACACTATCACTAAAAAATAGGCGTAAAAATCCACCCGGGATTTTATTCATGAAAAAATATTTCTACTTAATACTCTTCTTCCCTCTTTTAAATGCAAACATTTTTGCACAAAATAAGTACAACTTTTCACAGTTTTATGATGAATCCGTCCAATTTGTAAAACAGCCCTTAAAATGGGAAGGAAATGACTGGCTAAAATTTGGCACTTTGGCTGCCGGTACATTCTTAATAAGTTTTGCTGATCAGCCGGTAAGAGACGCAGTATTAAAGGATCAAAGTTATGTTAAAACGGCGCCGGAGTTAGTTGGACGTTATTGGGGGCAGGGTTACGCAACAGGACTCTTTGCAGCCGGCTTTGGTTTGCATGGTTTAATTACAAATGATCAATTGTCCAAAAAAATTGGGTTTGAGATTATCCAGGCAACAATTTATTCAGTTGGACTAACAGAAATCTTTAAAACCGTATTAGGGCGTGCCCGTCCATATACAAATGAGGGAAGTTCAAGTTTCCACCCATTAGCTATTTTAAAATATGATCATAATTCCTTTTCTTCCGGAGAAACAGCAACTGCCTTTTCACTTTCAACTGTTCTTGCAAATAATACAAAATCTGCTCTGCTAAAAGTTATTTGCTACATTCCTGCTATTTTAACAGCTAGTTCAAGAATATACCGCAATGAGCATTGGGTTTCTGATGTTTTTTTTGGCGCTGCTTTAGGATATTTTGTTGGCAACTGGGTATCAAATGTTCATCAGGAAAAAGAGACTTCAATTCAGATGTCATCAGCATATCCATTAACACTTCAAATTAAATTGTAATATAAAATTCAAATGAAAATATGGGATAATAAATCTTTTTTATGATATGTTTGAATTCCATATTTTTACCTCTAAACTAAAAATGAATTAAACTTGATATCATCATAAAAAGGTTATTAGATGAGCAAAATAATTTTCAAGAAACAACTTTCAAAAGATGTCTTTATGATGCGTCTTGATGCACCTTTGATTGCGGAGGAAAGATCTGCGGGCCAGTTTATTATTCTTCAGATAGATGATGATTATGGAGAAAGAATTCCTCTCACCATTGCCGATGCAGACAAAAAAGAAGGTTCAATAACAATTATTTTTCAAGTGGTTGGAAAAACCACTCTAGAGCTATCTGAAAAAAATATCGGGGATAATATTCCAACTTTGGTTGGTCCGCTTGGGAAACCTACACATATAGAAAAATTTGGAACGGTTGTATGTGTTGGAGGAGGAATTGGAGTTGCCCCGCTGCATCCAATTGCACAGGCTTTGAAAAAAACCGGTAATAATATAATTACAATAATAGGCGCACGTACAAAAGACCTTATAATACTTGAAGATGAAATGAAAACAATTGCAGATGAATTTATTATATGTACCGATGATGGTTCTTACGGAAGAAAAGCTCTTGTTACAGTACCTTTAAAAGAAATTTGTGAAAGAGATCCAAAGCCGGATATGGTAATTGCTATTGGCCCGCCAATTATGATGAAATTTTGCTCTGAAACAACAAGACCATTTGGTGTCTTCACACAGGTATCTCTTAACACAATTATGGTTGATGGAACCGGAATGTGCGGCGGTTGCAGGGTCAATGTTGGTAAGGAAATAAAATTTGTTTGTGTAGATGGACCGGAATTTGACGGACACAAGGTTGATTTTGACAATATGATGTCAAGATTAAATTCATACAAGGATATTGAACGTGAACAGCACAGTTGTTTTCTTGAACAAGAAATTAAGAACAAGGAGGCGCTTCAATGAGTCATCTTTCTCCTGAACAATTGTCTGATGAAGCAAAGAAATTAATTGTAGAATATATAGAGAAAATAGATCAGCTTAAAACAAAAGACAGGATGAAAATTCCGCCCCAGGAGATGCCTCAGCAGGATCCGGAAATACGGTCTCACAATCTTGAAGAAGTTGCTCTTGGTTATACAATGGAACAAGCCCGCATCGAGGCAATGCGTTGCCTGCAGTGTGTTAAGAAAAACTGCGTTGAAGACTGCCCCGTTAAAATTGATATACCGCGTTTTATAGATCATATTGCACACGGTGACTTTCAGACTGCATCTAACGTAATTAAAGAAGCAAGCCTTCTGCCGGCAATTTGCGGAAGAGTCTGCCCACAGGAAACTCAATGCCAGCAAAGCTGCACTGTAGGCAAAGCATTGAAGGATGTTGATAAATCAGTTGCTATTGGAAGACTTGAAAGATTTATTGCCGATTGGGAGCGTTCAACCGGGAAAATTTCAATTCCAGAAGTTAAACCTGAAACAGGGAAGAAAGTTGCAATAGTAGGAAGCGGACCTGCAGGATTGGTTGTGGCTGCTGACTGCAGAAGAGAGGGACATCATGTTACTATTTTTGAAGCTTTCCATAAATTAGGCGGTGTACTACGCTATGGAATTCCTGAATTCAGACTTCCTAATGATATTATTGATAAAGAAATTGACACTCTTAAGTCAATGGGAGTTGAGTTTAAAACAAACTTTGTTGTGGGCAGAACCCGCAAATTAACTGATTTAATGGATAAGGACGGATACAATGCTGTATTTGTTGGTACAGGCGCCGGTTTACCAATGTTTATGGGAATTGAGGGCGAGAGTCTGGTGGGTGTATTTTCTGCAAATGAATATTTAACCCGCGCTAATTTGATGCGCGCATTTGATAAAGGTCATGCGGATACTCCGATTTACAAATCCAAAAATGTTGCTGTGCTTGGCGGCGGTAATGTGGCAATGGATTCTGCAAGAATGGCAAAACGTTTAGGCGCAAAAAATGTTTATGTTGTCTACCGCAGAACCGAAGTTGAAATGCCTGCGCGTAAAGAAGAAGTAGCCCATGCCAAAGAAGAAGGAATTGAATTTTATTTTCTACAAAATGCTAAAAGAATTATTGGAGACGAAAAGGGACGCGTAAAAGAAATGGAATGCCTGCGTTATGAACTTGGAGAACCCGATTCATCAGGAAGACGCAGACCGGTTGTAATTCCTCACAGTGAATTTATTCTAAATGTTGATACAGTAATTGTTGCAATCGGAAATGGAAGCAACCCATTAATTAGCCAGACTACCCCGCAAATCAATGTTAATAAATGGGGCAATATTACTGTTGATGAGACACAAAAAACTTCGGTGGACAGAATTTTTGCAGGCGGTGATATTGTGCTTGGTGCGGCAACTGTTATTCTTGCAATGGGAGAAGGCAGGCGCGCTGCCTCGGCAATTAACAAATTACTTGCGGAAGATATTGAGAAAGAAAAAGTATCATCAAATTAGTTAGACAGAAGAGGCACTCGATAGGTGTCTCTTTTAGGTATAAGCTTCTTTTCTATTTTTAATTCTAAATAAATATAAATTTTATATTCCACGTTTTTTAAGATATTGTTCTAAAGAAATAGTTTTGCCTTGATTTTTCTTTGCTTTTTCAAAGTCAGATATATCTTCAAGCAATTCAATTGTCTCGCATAGGGCCGGGTTTTTCTTCATTTTTTCCCAATCGCTGCGCGATATTTTCACATGTGATTTCGTTTTTGTTATGGTCATAAAAATTTCCAACCATTAATTAACACCCGCTTTTTCATCACTCAGTAACTCGGTTAACTTTTCCAGTTTATATTCCGATTGATGGGATATCTCTATTATACTTTTTAGATGCTTAAATGATTCCTTAAAATATTTTGTAATAAAATCAACTCCATTTTCAATACTGAAACCCATTTTCATTGCTCCAAGACTTGAAAGCGTAAAGATCCAATTAAACAGTTCTTCAAATTTTTCTTTGCTGAAATACCATACCTCTTCAAAATCATTAACTCCTAAAAACAGCCTTGTCGAAACGTCATCAATCAAATGAAACAAGTTTTCGTAATTTACATTAATCGCGAAGTCATTAGCCTCTGCTGGTTTCAATTCGAAAATCTTTAAGATTAATTCACTATTATTTTGCATAGCATCCAGCAGACACATTTCATTATAAATTTCTGCTTCACCTTTACCTTGCCTGCGTAATATTCTTTTTACAGGCAGATCAAGAACCATTTTTTCAATACAATTACTACAGTTTATGATTCCAACAGCAGGGAATAATTCTTTGATACGCGATCTTATCAGCCAAAGCATAAAGAGCATTACATTTTCATTATAATTTATTCCGCTTGAAATTTGGACTGCGTTATAAACGCCTTTATTAAAAGAATTCCTTTCAAGACTGAATTCATGCTCAAGCAAGAAATTCAATTTACGCACAGAAACTATTTCTTCTTCCAATTTTTCAACAAGCGGTTCAATTTCCGAATTAAGTCCAAAATGCTGTTTTACATTTGAAAGAAGTGAAAAATATTTTTCATTAAAATTGCTGATTTTATTCATCTCTTTTTCACCCGGCTCTTCCAACACACAGGTTTTGATGAATGCATTTATCGATTCATCATCAAACATTCTTTCAAAGTTGTAATGAATTGATTCAAATTTTAATTCGTTATACGCCTGCATGATATTAGGCACGCCGTTATTTCCCAGCTTCCATGCAAGCTTGCTCCATTGACCGTCATCATCATAAACTTCACGCCAATCAAGATAGACAACGTACTTGAACGCGTCAAGTTCAACTTTAAATCCATTCCCTGCAATATCATTTCCCGTTCTAATAAATTCCAGATTGGACACATGTTCTCTAAAAACATAAAAATGCTTTGCCGAGTATTTTATATCCAGTACTTCCGCAATTGTTTTTGTATCTATAACTTTATTGCCACTACCTGAGACTACAAGTTTGGGTACAGATAGTAATATTGACCCCGAAGCAGATTCATATTTGTTATTATAAAAAACGAGTGCCCGTTCCTCATGTTCACTATTGGTATAGGCAAAAACATTCTCGTTTACCTGCCCAAAATAGTTTATAAAATCGAACAGCCAGAAATTATCTACCTGGCTGAATATATAACGCTTTTTCATTAGAGGGAAGATTTCTCTCAGGTGCCTTTCTACCAGCCACTGGTTTGGAACTTCATGATAATATGCGCGCTGGTACTCCATTCCATATTTCTCAGTATATCCCTCAATCTGCCCATGGGCAAACATCGGCAGACCCGGCAGAGTAACCATCAAAGTGCAGACACCGAAATATTTATCATCAGTACCAAATTGTTTTATTGCCGTTTCTTCATCCGGATTGCTCATAAAATTTACATACCGTTTTAATATTTCCGGTTCAAACTCCAAGGTATTGGAAATTAAATCGCGGTATTTTGAATTTTCCTCTTTCATCATCATGTGCATAAAGGCGCTATTGTAAACCCTGTGCATACCAAGTGTTCTTACAAAATATCCCTCCATCAGCCAGAAGGCTTCCGCCAGCAGCAATGTATCCGGCATTTCATTGTTTATTCTGTCAACAACCTCTCTCCAGAATTCTACCGGAAAAACATTATCAAATTCTTCACGCGTCATTAAATAATCAGAACGGGAAGGAATATCCCCACCGCGCCCGGGTTCGGGATACCACAAACGTGAGAAATGTTTTTTTGCAAGCGTCATTGCGGCATCAAACCTGATAATCGAAAACTTCCGGGCAACATCAAAAATCTTTTGTATAACAGCTTCCCGTACTTCTTTTTTTATCATGTTTAACTGCGCCGTATCATTCCACGGCATGTTAGTTCCGTCGTTGCCGTGATAAATGTAACGGGCTTCACCGCTCCTGTTATCAATACGTTGAAATACAACTGCTGCGTCACTTTTACTCCAGTACCCGTCTTCAATTCTTAATTGAACCGACCAGTCATCAGAAAGATCAGGACCCGAAAAAGAATAATTGGGATAGGGAGGATATTTCGATTGAATAAAATAATCAGGATGCTCTATTACCCACTTTGAAAAAATTCCTGTATGATTCGGCACCATATCGCTTGCAAGACGAATACCGCGTGCTTTAGCGCGTTCATTTAAATTCCCGTATGCGTATTCTCCTCCAAGATCATGAGCTATTTCGTAATCATATAAGGAATATGCGGAAGAAACGGCATCAATGTTACCCATGATATGTTTAATTTTTTTTGACGCACTGCTTCTTTCCCAAATTCCAATCAGCCATAAACCATTAAAATTCCATTGGGCAATCTGATCAAGTTCTTCATCGGGTATCTGGTCAAGTGTTCTAATCTGCCTCTGATATTTTTTCGATAGTTGATCGAGCCATACATAAGTATTTTTTGCGATCATTACAACGCGGGGCATCCAGTTTGAATCAGCAGTAAATCTTTCATATTCTTCATAATCCTTATGACTATCTGCCGCATACCTGTAGCCGGATTTTCCAAGCATTAAAAAATCAGAATCATCAATTCCGCCTTTATATTTCGGCACGACAGTAGGAGCTCCGCCGGGTCCGCCCATTACTATAACATAATCTTCCTTTATCAAATCCTTGCTGCTTAAAAGCTGCTTTAAGAACTTTTCATCCAATAATATCCCGTACTTTTCTTTTATAAAATCCAGCTGTGCTTCAATATTATCAGGATCATTTAGAATCGGAGCTTTGAATATCGTAAACATATCCTGATTATCGGGACCAAATTTTTTCTCTTCTTTGAAAAATTGCTCCAGCACGTTAATGGACTTATTATACAGCTCTTTTTCTAATAAATAATTTTCATCAAAGAGTTCAGAAATTTTTTTATTGGCAGGATTGAAATTAGCAATGTTAAGCAGGATCATTTCTTCAATTGTAATTTCGGCGTTCGAACGGTCTCCGGTAAAGGAATTAAGGTAATCATACGAACTTGCATTACCTTTATAAACATACACCGGAGGAAAAACAGAAATAAAATCAAATAAAACTTTGCGGGTTTTTTCTTCTCCCAGGTTTTTGTTCAAATGCTCCAAAGCTTTTTTAAAGACACCCTTATTAACCTGTGTTTCATAAAGACGGAACAGGTAATGATATATTTCGTCCATCAAACCGGCTGCATTTACCTGTCCTGCTGCAACTTTCTCTTTTGTTTCCCTCTTTGCATTCAGCTTTTGAACAAACAAACGCACACTGCGGAAATTTGCAAATATTACATTGCCGTTTATTGAAAATAGTTCATCATCAAATTCGTATTTATTCCTTATTTCCCTGGCAATGTGAAATTCATATTTAGGAAATTGCTTTTTGTTTTGTTCTGAATTGCAGTAAAAGTTTTTCTGTTTTGGGCTCATTTTTGATAGTAAATTTTCATTTTGGGTTTTAATATAAGCAATTGAATATTATCATTAAACCATCACGGCTAAAGTTAAATGGGAGAACCTTCCCTTAAAAGGTGTTTGTTTTCTGACATATATTGAATCGTGCAAACAATAGAAAGAATATATCAAAGGTATTTATAACATTATTAGAAAATTGTATAATTACAACTATTAACGTATATTTTTAGAAAAAAAAAGTTGTATTGTGAGGAATGAATTGTGCGAATAATAAGTTCAGTCTTCAGAAATAATGAATCCGGCTCTTCCCAAATTACTTTGAGACGCGTTCAACGCGTCTTTACGAAAAAATGAGATGCCAAAAATTATCCGGCTGCATTATATAAAAGAAGAAGTCATTGCAGCATGAAGATTCCAAGGGATTTTTTTTGTTAAAAGCATTGCAAAAACAAGAATATGAAGCAATATGTTAAATATCTTTTTCATGATATTTTTACTTCTTTTTCTTTCTTATAACATATATTGCAGGAAAGTTATAAAGAGATAACCATGAACCAAATACCAAAAAACATACGGCATCTTTTTTGGGATATTGAAGTTGAAACGTTTAATCCGCTCGACTATCCCGAATATACGATTTGCCGTGTACTTGAATTTGGCAATGAAGAATCTGCAGCTTGGATGAAAGAGTTGTTTTCTGAATCTCTGATTAAAAAAGTTATCAGATCAGATAAACGGCTTTCTCCAAAATCTGCAAACTATTGGGCTCTCAGGTTTTGTATCCCGTTAGGGGAGATTGCCGCGTTAAAAAATAACGAAAGGAGTTCCCTATGAATGCTGAAAAACCCACATGGCATAATGAAATTCTTCCACCTGCTTCAGATGAAGTATTGGGTGATCTTAACAGGACTCTGCCACTATCATCATTCTATCTTGCCGGAGGAACCGGACTTGCCCTAACATTCGGTCATCGTGTGTCCCAAGATTTCGATTTTTTCAGCCCCGATTTATTTAATGAAGAAACGTTGATGCAAAAAATGCAAGGACTAAATGAGCTTACCATTATTGCAAAGAGTGAACATACGCTTCATCTTCTCCTTAAAGAGATCAAGGTAAGTTTTCTTGGATATAACTATCCGCTTCTTTTCCAGACAAAGATATATCAGACGGAAACCGGCACAACTATCAAGGTTGCTGATGAGAGAGATATTGCTTGCATGAAGATCAGTGCCATAGGCGGTCGGGGAACGAAAAGAGATTTTGTGGACTTATTTATGGTAGCACAGAAGTTTAATCTGTCTGAATTATTCACATTGTTTAAACGGAAATTTTCTCTTACTCCCTACAATAATTTCCATATTTTGAAATCGCTCGCCTATTTAACCGATGCTGAATTAGAGCCGATGCCGCACATGTTGGTTCCTCTTGCATGGGATACTGTTAAACAATTCTTTACTTCCGAAATTCCTAAATTACATTAGGACGCGTTCAGCCTGAGGCGGACAAGTCTACGCGTATTTACAAAAACAGTTGTTAAGGGACTTATAGAATCTGGGTTATATAAAATGGAGTTGGAACACTTCATAGAATTGTATAATTAAAACTATTACCCTATATTTTTAGAATTTAAAATAGCACAATTATGAAAAATGAAATAATATTTGTAATTGAAGAATCGCTGGAGGGTGGTTTTGAAGCCAAAGCACTCGGGCATTCAATATTTACAGAGGCAGAAGATATTGAAACTCTGAAAATTAATATCAGAGAAGCTGTCAGTTGTCAGTTTGATGAGAATGAAATGCCAAAAATTATAAGGCTGCATTATATTAAAGAAGAAGTAATTGCTGCTTAAAAAAAATCACCTTAAAAGCAACATCTTTTTTGCTTGTACAAAATCTCCAGCTTGAAGTCTGTAAATGTACAGACCGCTGGAAAGTTTCGTAGCATCAAAATTAACCGATAGATGACCAGCAGGCATAACTTTTTCTATTAATTTTGCAACTTCTTGACCCAAAACATTATAAACTTTCAACGTAACATTAGATTCTTTTGGTAAATCAAATCTAATATTTGTTGTTGGGTTGAATGGGTTCGGATAGTTTTGTAAGAGTTGAAACTCTGTGGGAATAGAACTATCCAATTTTTGAATTGGTGTAGACAACGCTGGAAAATCCAAGATTAATATTGAGGATTGCGATTTTAACGCAAAGTTTCTCATTGTTCCAGCGTAAGAGGCAGTGGAGTAAGATGTTAAAACTTCGATATTAAAACCAAAGATTTTAACTACACCAATTCCAGCCAAATATGCTTCTCTCAATGAAAATTTAACCTTCTGCCATCCTTTTCCAAGAATCAGTCTGTCTTTATTAATACCATCAGTGTAACCAATGTTATTTACTCCCCATATAACCCAAGAAATCCTCGCTGAATCTCCATATATAGATGAAGTATTTATTTCAGCAACAAGTGAGTCGGTTTCTTTTATAGTAATTGAGGTACTAGGAAGGTACCCATAATAACTACCAGCCAAAACGGTTCCCCACCCAGGCATTACCTTTGGGGTCCCATTAAAATTAAAACTACCACTTTGATCAGCATTTCTTGAAAAGTAAATATTTCCAGAGCCTATAACAAAATTGGAGGTCCAACTTAAGGTTAGAGTATCAAGGACCGTCTGCTGTGCTTCAGTTTTTGTGAAAACTGAGCAAACTAGAATAAAAAAAAACAATATTTTAAAAAAAGATTTTTTCAAGTTATTCCCCGATCATTTTATTCTTTTAATATAATACTTATTTTAAGAAATCAATATTAGCTATGGAACTTTATAAAATATTCTTTGATAATCCATTTTTTTTTGAGAAGCTGAATGAGTTTTTTACCGCTAATATTAGGAAGCTTTGACATAATTAACAGCTATTCTTTGAACCCCGACAAAATCGAAATTAGTCACTTCTTTATCTTCCACTTCAAGACACAATTCAATAGCTTCTTTTATTCTATTCATTAATTCATCAAGCGATTTTGCTTGTGTGTGGCAGCCTTTTAAAGAAGGGACTGAAGCAATATAAAACCCTTCTTCATCCCGCTCTATTATTACATTAAATTCCTTTTTCATAAAACTCTCTTGGTGTTTTACTTTCCACAAATATAGAGAAAGCGAATTATGAATTCAAAGTTACAGCCAATCAAACATACTTTTTCACCAATCTATTTAAATTGAGATGAACAAATAACCGTTTCAATCTTTGATTATAACCCCTCATTCAACTATTTTTGACCACAAAATTAGAATTGAGCTATGTCAGTCACACCCTTGATGGCACAATACACAAAGATCAAAGAACAATATCCCGATACGATTTTATTGTTTAGAATGGGTGATTTTTTTGAGACATTTGAGGAAGATGCAAAAATTGCTTCAAAAGTGCTTGGCATTACATTGACCAAACGGGCTAACGGCGCAGCCGGGGACGTTCCGCTTGCAGGATTCCCCCATCACGCAATTGATACTTACCTGCCAAAACTTGTCCGTGCCGGGTACAGGGTTGCTGTATGCGAACAGATGGAAAATCCAAAATTTGCCAAAGGTATTGTTAAACGTGACGTTATTGAGGTTGTAACCCCGGGCGTAGCAATATCCGACAAACTTTTAGATCATAAAAAAAACAATTACCTCGTTTCAATATATGTGGAAGATGATTCCGCCGGAATAGCGTTTTGCGATATTTCCACGGGAGAGTTTTCGACTTACGAAGTCTCTAAACATGAGGTTGCGCAGCAGCTAGGATCAATCAATCCATCTGAAATATTGATTCCTAAGAAATTGAAATATGAATTTGAACCAATAATTCAGAAAGCAGTTCCTAATGCCCGGATAACTAAAATTGACGATTGGATTTACAATTTTGATTACTGCAGTGAACTATTGATGAATCATTTCACTACAAAAACTTTGAAGGGATTTGGAATTGATACAATGCATATCGGCATTTGCTCTGCAGGCGCCGCTCTTAATTATTTGAGAGAAACTCAAAAAGCAAATCTACAGCATATAAATAAAATTTCGCGCTATAATCCGTCGGAATATATGCTGCTCGATTATTCAACAAAGCGCAATCTTGAAATTATGTTCACCATGCAGGAAGGCGAACGGGAAGGTTCTCTTATAGGAATACTTGATAAGACTGCAACATCGATGGGCGCAAGGATGATTAAGAAATGGATTGGCGCTCCATTAAAGAATTTAGAACCGATTTTAAAACGCCAGGAATGTGTTGAAGCGCTTCTGCAAAATAAAACGCTCAGAAAAAATATTCAGAATGAACTGAAAGAAATCGGCGATCTTGAAAGGCTTACATCTAAAGTATGCACGGGTAGAGTAAATCCGCGCGAAATATTAAACTTAAAAACTTCACTCAAAAAAATTCCTTTAATAAAGCAGCTTTTGGATCAAACATCGGTTGAGACTCTAGTTACTATAAATCAAAGATTAAATTCTCTTGAACAACTTGTTGAGAAGATTGAAAAAGCAATTACAGATGACCCGCCTCTTGCAATCTCCGACGGCAATGTAATCCGTGATGGATTTAATCCTGAGCTGGATGAGCTTAGAGGATTATCAACAAATGGAAAGGACTGGATTGCAAATCTTCAAAAGACCGAGCGTGAACGGACAAAAATTTCTTCATTGAAAGTAAGCTACAACAAAGTTTTTGGCTATTACATTGAAATCAGCAATGCCAATAAAGATAAAGTGCCGGAGAATTATATCCGCAAACAGACACTTGTTAACGGAGAGCGTTTTATTACTCCCGAATTAAAGGAGTATGAGGATAAGATATTAAACGCAGAAGAAAATATTGCAAATTTGGAATTTCAGCTCTTTGACCAAGTAAGAATAGCAGCAGCGTCTGAAACAGAAGCAATTCAAGAAAATGCCGGATTGATCGCAATGATTGATTGCTTCCAATCTTTTGCCGAATGTGCTGATGATTATAAATATGTCCGCCCGCAATTGGACAATTCCGACTCAATTGAAATTATTGACGGGCGCCACCCGGTTGTAGAAAGAATATTGCCCCCCGGCGAAAAGTTCACTCCAAATAGTTATAAGTTATCATCATCTGAAGAGCAAATAATTATTTTAACCGGACCAAACATGGCAGGTAAATCTGTTTATCTACGCCAGGTTGGTTTGATTGTGTTAATGGCGCAGATAGGTTCTTTTGTTCCGGCAGCCATTGCTAAGATTGGTCTTGTTGATAGAATTTTTACGCGTGTTGGGGCAAGTGATAATATATCAGCCGGTGAATCAACTTTTCTTGTAGAAATGCAGGAAGCCGCAAACATATTGAATAATGCAACAAGTAAAAGCTTGATTCTGCTTGATGAGCTTGGCCGCGGCACTAGTACATTTGACGGAATTTCAATTGCATGGGCAATTACAGAATACCTGCATGAGAATGAAAATTTGAACGCAAAAACATTGTTTGCCACTCATTATCACGAATTGAACGAGATGGCTTCCCTATTTCCAAGAATAAAAAATTACAAAGTTGAGGTGCGGGAATACGGAGATAAAGTTATATTTATGCACAAGGTTTCTTCAGGCGGTGCGGACCATAGTTATGGAATCCAAGTTGGACAAATGGCGGGTTTGCCTTTATTTGTTACAAGCAGGGCAAAAGAAATTTTGGCAAATCTTGAAAGTAAAGAATTGACGCCCTATGAAGTTAAAAAAGCAAAACTTGCTAAATTCAAAGGTTCGGATGATCTGCAAATAAGTTTGTTTGAAATGAAAGATGATGAATTACGCCGGCAGATTTCAGACATACCAATAAATTCATTGACACCGCTTGAAGCTCTGAATAAATTAAGTGAATTAAAAAAGAAAGTAGATGAAAAAAATGCTTAATAAATATTTGATTAAAATAAAGTTCACTGAAAGAGTAAAAAATCCAATAATTCATTTTCGTGCTCTTGCTCTTATTCTTGCTCTTCTCATAATTTCCTGCGGAAAGAATTACACACCCGAACAAAAAGCATACATATCAAAGATACAGAAGCACCGGACAGAAGTTGACTCAGTTATGCAGAATGATCCATCTTCTCCATTTATTAAAAAAGGAAAAGTTGAATTTCATAACCTGAAGTATTTTGATGTTGACCCTGCTTTTGCTTTCAAGAGCAAGTTATTTGAAAATAACCCCAAGGACACAATCACTATTTACGGCACAAAGGGAGAACCCCGTAAGGCAGTTAAGTACGGATATGTTTTATTCAATTATAATAACATGCAATACAAGATAAATGTTTACAAGGGCACAACAACAACCGGAATTATTTATTACTCAATTTGGTTTACAGATAAGACAACAAACGATGAATCATACGGAGTTGGACGTTATATTGATTTTGAAAAAGTAGATGATCCTGATAATGAATACGAAATTGATTTTAATCTTGCATATAATCCATATTGCGCTTACAGCCCAAATTATTCATGCGCTGTTCCAACAAAAGATGATTTTATTCCCCTGGCAATCAGCGCCGGTGAAAAGAAATTTCATGAGTAATTTTGCTCAATAAAATTTAAATTATAGTTAATAATCTGCGGACAGAATCAATAATCGATTTTGTGTGCTATAAATAGAAAAAAAAGGAGTAAAAATTGGTAGTTATACTAGAAAAAAATGCAACCCCTGAACAGATTGAAAATATAACAAAGCATCTTGAAGCTTATGGTTTTCAAATTCACAAATCGACAGGCGCTGAAAGAACAATTCTAGGAGCAATTGGAGTAAAGCCGAATTTTGATACGCGCAACATCAGCATCCTGGATGGTGTGGATGAAGTATACAGAATTACAACTCCTTATAAACTAGCAGGAAGAAATTTTCATGAAGCTGATTCTATAATAAAAATTAAAGACGTGGAAATCGGCGGAAAGCATATTGCAATGATGGCAGGTCCCTGCTCTGTAGAGAGTGAAGACCAGATATTCAGATTGACAAAGGTAGTTGCTCAATCGGGTGCAAAAATTGTAAGAGGCGGCGCTTTTAAACCACGCAGCTCTCCATATTCATTCCAGGGATTAGGCGAAGAGGGATTAAAATTATTACGCGCAGCGGCAGATGAATACAAACTTCTTGTTATTACCGAAGTAATGCAGATGGATCAAATTGATCTAATTTATAAATACACAGATATATTCCAGCTTGGCGCACGCAATATGCAGAACTATTCCCTGCTTAAGGAATTAGGAAGGGTTGATAAACCGGTTATGCTTAAACGCGGAATTGCTGCAACAATTGAAGAATGGCTTATGTCTGCCGAATATATTTTGAGCGGCGGCAACAGAGGTGTAATCCTTTGTGAACGCGGTATAAGAACATTTGAAAGTTATACAAGAAATACATTTGATCTTTCTGCAATTCCGGTAGTTCATAAAAAAAGCCACCTGCCGGTAATTGCCGATCCTTCCCATGCTACAGGTTTGAGGGATCAGGTACCTCCAATGGCACGCGCGGCAGTTGCTGCCGGGGCAGATGGTATTATGATTGAAATCCATGATGATCCGGAAAATGCTTTATCCGATGGACCGCAGGCGCTGCTTCCTGAAACATACTTGAAACTAATGAATGAATTAAAACTTATTGCCGCAGCAATAGGCAGGACTATCTAACCGATGATGAACGTTTCTATTATTGGTTTAGGATTGATTGGCGGTTCTATTGCAAAAGCATTAAAAAATTTTTCGGTAGATTATAATATTTTTGCATTTGATAGACCGGATGTTCTCAATAAGGCTTTATCACAAAAAGTAATTGATAAAAAACTTGATTCAATAGAAGATAGTCTTGAATCCGATTTAATTTTTATCTGCCTTCCTGTAGATGAATCGAAAAATGTTTTTAAGTCCCTGATTGATAAATTAAAAACCGGACAAATTCTAACCGACGTTTGCGGCGTTAAATCGATTTTCCAGGAAATATGGGATCAAAAGAAAAGGGATGGATTTTATATTGGCGGACATCCTATGACCGGCAAGGAAAAAGGCGGGTTTGAAAATTCTGATCCCCTACTTTTTGAAAATTGTATTTATATCCTCAATGATTCCGCAAAAGAATGCCCAAAGATTGATTCTTTTACTACTATTCTTCATCAACTAGGCGCCAGAATAACTTTCTTAAATCCAAAAGTGCATGATATAATAGTTGCATCAGTAAGCCACTTGCCTCAGCTTGTTTCAGTTTCTTTAATTAATTCTGCCAGTCTGAAAGATTCCGATCTAAACTTCTTTGATTATGCCGCAGGCGGCTTTAGAGACATGACAAGGATTGCTTCAAGCGAGTTCAGCATCTGGGAACCAGTTGTTTTTGAAAACAAAAAGAATATTATACAGGCAATTGATAATTTTATCAGTAATCTTGAACAAATTAAAACATCAATTGGAAAAGATAATTATAAATTAGTGGCAGAAAAATTTGAAGCAGCCAGGATAAAACGGGATGAAATCCCAAAATCAAATAAAGGTTTCCTGCATCAAATTTATGATGTATTTGTTTATGTTAAAGACGAACCCGGTGTAATAAGCAAAATATCTACTGCACTTTACAATAATAACATCAATATAAAAGACTTAGAACTTCAGAAAATCCGTGAGGGTTCCGGCGGAACATTCAGGTTTGCATTTGAAAGTGAAGCCGATGCCGAGAAAGCTAGAACGATAATTGAAAAGATAGGTTTTTCAACAAAGAATTAATAACTCACCTTACGCATAATTTAATTCATAACCATGTCCTTCAGGACGTGGAGGTAACCAAGTAAAAAAATCCGGGCTTTAGCCCAAATAAAATAGATGAAGATTCAAGCTAATAACGAAATTATGTTTCTATTAAACAAAGAGTTGGGTTAAAGCCCTTTTCGTTTTTTGTTGTCTTTTGTCTCCACCGTAAACGGTAGAGTTATGAAGTTTTAAAATCAATTAGCGTAAATACCGTATTTGCGTAACGTGAGTTAATAAGTAATCCATACCTTGATAAAGTCCATCTTTTTCTTATGTTATTCATTATATTTATTCAGAAAAACAATAAAGGACTGATAAATGAGAACATTCACAGCATATATTGAGTGGGATCCCGAAACAAAACTATATGTTGGAATTATTCCCGGAATTGTAGGTGCACATACTCAAGGCGCTACTTTAGATGAGTTGAACACAAATCTCAAAGAAGTTCTTTCTCTTTGCATGGAAGAAAACAGTGAATTAGTAGATAATCTTCCTCAATTTGTAGGTCTCCAACAAATCGAGATCGATGTGTGACCAAACTGCCAGTAATTGAACACAACGGTTTTTTAACAAAGAATTAATCAATAGAAAAATGAAAGCTAGTTTCCATAATAAAGATATACCAGAAACACTTTTTAATTATAGAAGATTTGATGAAGATAACTTGAATTTACGATTGTTAGCTGAAAACGAAATATATTTTCCATCTCCGAATTCTTTCAATGACCCGTTTGATCCCTATGCAACTTTTCAATTCGATCATATATCCAACGAACATATTATTGTTTTAACCGAAAAAATTATGAAAGATAGTCCTCTATTAAGTTTTTCCGAAGCTAGGTTATTAGCCAAGAATACATTTAAAAAATCTAAATAACCAGCCAATCAATTAAAGGTCAATGATTTCTATAGAAATATTTTTATTAATCATATGGGTGTTTTCTGTTTAACTGAGAAATCTGATAATCTCTTAATGTGGTCACATTATGCAGATAGGCATAGGGGATTTTGCATAGAATTTAATGGTTTGAAATTAAATGATTTTATTCTTATCAAATCAAGAAAAGAAAAACCTATCTCTTTACTCGATGTTGTTTATAATAAAGAACTTCCATCAATTCCAATGGGGAATAAAGCGGTCGATCTAGATGATTTACTCAAATTCCTTAGAACAAAATATGAAGGCTGGAAATATGAAGATGAGTGGAGAATTATTGCCACAGAACGCCCTAATGAATCGATTAAAATTCCTAATGGCATCATCACAAGCATCCGATTAGGACTTTTGGTTAAAGAGAATGATATTTATAAAATAATTACATGCTTAAGAGATAAGCCTGAATCAAAAATAAAATTGTTCAGAGCAAAAAGAAAATTCTCTGAATATGGATTAGAATTTGAAGAAATTCACTATTAATTATCTAATCAATTATTAATATTCTAAGATATACAGATCAGAAATAATTATTTACCCCTTAATTTTTCCAGCATTTGTTTACTGTTATCATTATTTGAATTCAATTCGACGGATTTTTTATAACTTCCAATAGCAAGTTCTTTTTCACCATTTGCCATAGTATCTATAATCAATTATTTATTTATTCACCTTACGTAAAAACGGTATTTACACTAATTGATTTTAAACTTCAGGGCAAAGCAAGTTTTTATATTTTCGAATTCATTATGAAAATGTAAACTAATAACGAAATTATCTATCCTTTGAACAAAGTGTTGGGCTAAAGCCCAAAAACTTTTTGCTTAGCCAGACTCCACGTCCTGAAGGACATGGTTATAAATTAAATTATGCGTAAGGTGAGTTATTTAGTTTGAAATTTAGTAAGTTCAAATTTACTCTCCAGTAAATGAAGCCCAATATCATCTACTCCGCTTGTGCCGTTTGAGAACACAACAACGGCTCTCTTATTTTGTTTATCAAGTCCGATGAAAGTTCTGTAACCGCCGGTTCCCCCATTGTGCCAGATAATTTCCTTATCATATTTTTTCCAGATGTGCCAGCCCATTCCCATAAACAAACCGGGGACTGTTGTTGAATGCTGAGTTTGTTGCATTTTCTCCATTGCAGGTGATAAATTAGTCTTTACCAATCCTAAATTTGCTTCCGCAAAAAGAAGCATGTCGTTAACAGTTGATTTTAAGGCACCGCAACCCGCTAAAGCAGAGAAGTCCCAATTCTTAACAGGCCTATTGTTTTGATTATATCCTGTAGCCAGCCGTTTTTTAAATTCCGGTGTAAATGTTATAAATGTGCTTGTCATTTTTAGCGGTTCACAAATTCGATTACGGACTAGTGTCTCATAATCTGTTCCAGTCTTAAGAGTTAAAATATGTCCAAGCAATCCAACGCCTGTATTTGAGTACTCATATTTTTCTCCAATACCACGGGTTAGTTTATAGCTCGACAAGTATTCATATAATTTTTCAGGAGTGTAATCAGCAAAAGGATTGGCGAAATCCTTTGGCTTAAAATTACTGGGCATCCGCGATAATCCGGATGTTTGAGTTGAAAGATCAATAAGAATTATTTCCTTTCCATCTTTTGTTGGGATCTTTACAGATTTAGGAAGATACTTTGAGACCGGATCGTTAACATTTAGCTCCCCATGTTCTGCCATATCTTCAAGCAAAAGAGAAGTGAAAACCTTTGTGATGGAACCAATTTCATAAATTGTATTACCATCTGCCTGAATTCCGCTTACTTTACTCAATTTACCGTAACTTATAACCCGTTTGCCATTCTCATCGATAATTCCTACAACAATACTCGTACTTCTTTTATGATCAACTTCTTGTTTGATTAATTCTTTGATCTTATCGCTTGATAAATTTTGCTGTGCTTTAGAAATAGCGGCAGCAATAAACAACAGATTTACAAATAAACACCAGGTGAGTATTCTTCTCATAGTTTTATTTCTTTATTAAATTCACTTCTATTCTCTATCACAAATTTAGATGATATAAAATCATAAAAAAAAGCCCGGATATTCAACTCCGGGCAATAAGTTTTTAAATAATTACGGGTTTACATTCATTAATGTTTTATTTCAAATCATCAATTACTTTCTGAATTCTTGGTTTTTGATTATCGGGGGATTTTTTTAATGCAATAGTATAATTTTTTATGGCATTCTCTTTATCACCTTTTTTACCATACGCCTCGGCCAGGCTATCAAATACATTCCATGAATCCGGATGCTTATCGGCATTTGTCTTAAATATTTCTATAGCTCTATTAAGGTCATTGAATTGCGTCATCAAAGTATAACCATAATTATTCAATTCAGTTTCTGTTGCAATACCTATTGCTTTTTTAGCCAGCTTATCAGCTTCCTCTTTGTTTCCCTTTTTTTCAAGCAGCTGCATTTTGGTTAATAAATTTGAACCTGTTTCCTGAAGAGCTATTGAATGATCAATCCAGAATGAAGCTTCATCAAGATTAATATTTCTTGCAATGCAATACGCCGCTGCCTGCTGAAAATTCGTTGGGTTGAATCCTGCAGCACCAACAAGAGTTTTTCTGTACCTGCTTAATACAACATTATCTAAATCAAAAACGGCATTAAATTTTACTTTAATATTCTCCCATTTAAGATAAACATCAGCAGATTTAGCAGTTAAGTTTTCAAAGCCGTAAACGAGCCATTCTGTAAAATCAGATTTTTCAGGTGTAACAGTTACTCGGAGAATATCATCTTTGGGATCATAAAAATAACTGCCCCAAGCCGTGTTGGTTTTACTAAAAATAATTGTCCAATCCTTATCACTTACAATAATATGAAGACCGTATGTACCTGCTGCTAATGCATTTCCGTTAATCTTAACATCATCAGAAAAAGCAACAGTTGTATTCTCATTTGCCCCGGCACGCCATGGTGATTCTTTAGCAGTGCCAAAGCCAAGATTTGTCATACCATAAGGAACTAGCTTACCCCATATTTCTCTTCCTTTTACTGCAGGTCTATGATAGTCAATTGTTATTTCGCTAAGTCCTACTTCCTGTAATACCTTTGCGTGTGGACTTGCCTGAACTTGCGGTAAATTCTGCGCAGGTAAATTACCAGCCCATAATAGAACTATTGATATGATAAATAGTTTGATAAATTTCATTACCAACTCCTTCTTTTGTTTGTGAAACAAAATTTTTTAAAACATTATAATAATACATATTTTAGGAAGAGAGTGAATTTAATCTGTAAAAGGTCATAACAGATGATAAATGGTATTTGACACATTATTAAGACGCATTATCTTAATTGAAAGTTCCGTACTAGAGCCATTTTCCGCTATTTTTATTAAAAAAGAGCATCGTACCCTTAATATCAGTTCAAATTATTTCTTCTCAACTATCCCATTAATTCCAAGCCAATCTATACAACTGCCAACCCAGTTTTTAATTGGCAGTTTTTTCTCTCTTAAAGCAAAACCGTGTTCACCATTTTCATAAATATGCAACTCTGCAGGAACATTATTGTTTCTTAATGCTTTATAGAATTCAACACTTTCAAGAACAGAAACTTTTGAATCATTACCTGCATGAACCAAATACGTTGGCGGAGTTTCTTTAGTAACATAATTAGCAAATTCACCAACCGCGCCATAAACAAGAATCATAAAATTTGGTCTACAGTTTGTAGAATCAATATGATCTTTCATATTTTCTTTCTTAAAGTGAGTTGCAAGATTTGCAGCAAGATGCCCGCCTGCCGAAAAACCAATAACACCAATTTTCTCAGGGTCAATTCCATACTTTTTTGAGCCGGCACGAATTAAACTTAATGCACGCTGTGCATCCTGAAGGGCTTCATCTATGTTAAGTCTGTATTTTAATACAAACGCAGCAATTCCATTTTCATTAAGCCATTTGGCAATAGTGTATCCCTCTTTTTCAATAACAACAGATCTATAGCCTCCGCCGGGTAAAACAACAATGGCAGCATGATTTTCATCCTGCTTTGCAGGGAGAAAGATTGTAAGATCCGGCTGGAATACTTTAGTTACACTCCCGCCTATGGGTTTTTCGTTGTTTGTTCTAGATTCAGTACCAGGTGCAAACCCCGGCCAAATTTTAATAACCTTGTCTTGCGCATTGCAGAATTCAAATGCTATTAAAAACAACGATAGTAATAAAAGAGTAAAAATTTTCTTTATCATAAGTCTCACCATTAAAACAGTAATGAATAATCTCACTTTATAAATTAGTACATGCAATAAGCAAATTAATAATAATTTTATTTGTTTCAACTTATAAATATAAAGGCCGCTCTGATTTTCTAACATGTTTACCACAACAAGGCGAAAACCAGGCGACCTTTATAAAGGGCACAAAAAAGGAAATCTATTTGGTACTACTTATTTTCCTTTTATTAATCCATTATCTTTCTTAAAAATGAGGAACTGTCTTCCTCATCACGTGTTTTATTTGAGAAATATTCTGAATCGGTGTAATCATTTCTATCTGCCTTAAAACCGGATTCAATGTTTCCAACTTCAAAGAGGTCAAGATTATTTCTTTTAACTCTTAGAATTGTGGGAACATTTAAGTCGTCGGAATTTTCTAATTCAAATCCGCGCTTTGCAGAAAAGCCACCCATGTTAACAACTCTTTTTTCAGGTTTTCTTTCAACTTTTTCTGTTTTCAAATTATTAAATGCACCTGAAACTGTCTTTGTGTCAAAACCGGTCGCAATTACAGTATAAGAGATGTATTCATTCATAGACTCTTTGTTAACAACACCAAATATAACATTTGCTTCTTCCCCGGCAGCTTCAAAAATAATATTGTTACCCGCTTCAATTTCCTGCATAGTCATATTTGAAGAACCGCTTACATTAAGCAGAATATTTTTAGCCCCTTTAATTGAGATGCCCTCTAACAACGGAGAGGAAATAGCCTTTTGTGCAGCCTCAATTGCACGGTGATCTCCACTTGCAATGCCGCAGCCCATCAATGCCTGCCCGCTGTCTCTCATAACCGTTCTAACATCAGCAAAATCAACATTGATAATGCCTTTAATTGTAATAATGTCTGCAATTCCCCGTGTTGCCTCAAATAAAATTTCATTCGGTTTATTGAAAGCAGCTTTAGCCGCAGTAGCAGTATCAATTATACTAAGGATTCTGCCATTAGGAACAACAATTAAACTATCCACGTACTGTCTTACATCAGCAATACCTTCTTCAGCATTTTTCATTCTTTGCTTACCTTCCCATGCAAAAGGCTTTGTAACAATTCCAATAACAAGAGCGCCCAGGCTTTTAGCAATTGAAGCAACAATAGGAGCAGCGCCGGTACCTGTACCGCCGCCCATACCAGCAGTAACAAAAACCATATCACAGCCTTCAAGGTGACGAGTTAGTTTTTCTCTATCTTCCTCGGCGGCTTTTCTACCAACGTTTGGATCAGCCCCTGCACCCAACCCGCGGGTTACATTTGTACCAATTTGAATTTTATTAGCTGCAAAACTTTCATCAAGAACCTGCGCATCGGTATTGACTGCTATAAACTCAACTCCTGTTAGCCCGCGTTCAATCATACTGTCTATTGCGTTGCAGCCTCCGCCGCCAACACCAACAACCCGTAATTGAGCAGACATAGGTTTTTGAGTTTCAAGAGTAAAGAACTTAGTTCTTTTATCAGTTGTGGACATATTTCCTCCTTGTTGTGGTATTTATAGTTTATCAAAGAATTCTTGTAATCTTTTAAAAATTTTACCGGTATTATGCTTGCGTTCAGGCCTGCTTGTTTTAACAGTAATGAACTGATCAGATGATTTTTTCCCCGGAATTCCTCTTATTAATCCGGCAACAGTAGCAAACTCGGGGCTTTCAACTTCGTTAGATAGACCTGTACCCAAATCAAGAGGAACACCAATACGTGCGGGTAATCCAAAAACTTCTTCAGCCAGCTCAGTGCTTCCCTTAAGTAAAGAACCACCGCCGGTTAAAACAACTCCAGCTTTAATTTTATTTTTAAATCCTGTCTGGCGCAGTTCATTATCTATCAATGCAAAGAGTTCTTTCATCCGCACGCTGATTATTTGTGTAAGCAGAGTTAAAGGAATTTTCACATTTCCTCTTCCGCCAACCCCTTTAATAAAAATATCTTCATCCTGAATTATTGCATGCTCGGTTGCATATCCATATTCTTTTTTCAGAGATTCCGCATCAGCAGTAACAATTCCAAGAGTTTCGCGCACATCATTAGTAACCTGGTTGCCAGCTACTCCAATTACTTTTGTATGTTTGATTGATTTACGATGAAAAATTGCCAGGTCTGTTGTACCACCGCCAATATCTATTAACAATACTCCAAGATCTTTCTCGTTATCTTCAAGGACAGCAAAACTTGACGCAATCGGCTGCAGTACATAATCTTTTACTAAATATCCTGCTCGCTCAACAGATTTTTTTATATTTTGAATTGCCGGAATTGAAGCAAGCACAACGTGATTTAATGCTTCGAGACGCGAACCGCACATTCCAATTGGATCTTCAATTCCACCTTGATGATCAATTGAATATTCTTCAGGAATTATGTGCAGAATTTGACGGTCTGAAGGAATACGAATTGTTTGTACATCTGCGCGTAATCTTTCCAAATCTTCTGCAGTAATTTCATTTTCAGGATTATTAATGGTTACATAATTTCTGTGCCTTAAACTTGTAATATGTTCTCCTGCAACACCAACGTTTAATTCTTTAACACTCAACCCAGCCCTATTGATTGCAATGTTCATTGCTTCGGTAATTGCTTCAGCGGTTTTAGAAATATTAGCAACCAGCCCGCGGTTCAAACCCTCAGATGGTGCAACTCCAAACCCAAGAATATTGAGGTTGTTTTCAGTTTGTTCAGCAATAACCGCACAAACTTTTGTTGTACCAAGATCTAATCCAGCAATTATATTTTTTTTCATGATTTATTATGCCCGTATTCAATATTCTTTGCCGACCCGTTAGTCGAGTCAATGATGCCGAGGTAGATATGACCGCTATAGCGTAAATCCACATACTCCATGTGTTTAATTATTTCTTTTCCTTTCAAGTAAGACCAAAAATTATTGAAAGAGATTACTTTTCTTATTTCATTACCGCGCCCAACAATCACTGAATAATCAAAGTTGGAGAAATTAAGGATAACATCTCCGCCATTTTGAAGATCAATTGATGAGAGGTTATCATACAATTCCTGGTTGAGCAGCTTTACAGTAGAGATAATTTTGGCGGCAGTTACTAAATCATAATTCTTTTTAAATGACGTTAAAACTTTAATTCCATTAGGAATAAAAGGATTTGAAATAACCGGGAAATCAATTTTCTTTGTCTGGGGTAATACCGGCAGCATTTGTAATTTTTCCGTCAGCAAATATTGTCCGGTACTGTCAAGCAGCATAGACTCGAAAGTTTTTTCGTGCAGTTTTACAATTACCTTACCATTACCATCATAACGCACATCAGCAGTCTGAATATATGGATGTTTTTCAAACCTGTCTTTTATTGCCAGCAAGGTTAGTTTGTTGTAACTTTCTTTATCAATAATATTAACAAACTGTAAGAACTGTTCTTCCGAAAGATGAGTATTACCCTCAAGTGAAATTGAATTGATNNCGTTCAATATTTTGATAATATTTTTCATTACACTATTTATTTTTCGCTTTTAATAATTGAATAAATTTTTCTCCATACTTCCATATATCACCCGCACCCATTGTAATAACAATATCTCCTTTTTCATAAATCTTTTGTATTAATTCAGGCAGCTTAGTTTTATCAGGTTCGTAATAAACGTTTTTGTGACCAAAGCTTTTTGCTGCATTTGCAATTAATTCACCAGTTATTCCTTCTATTGGTTTTTCCCTTGCAGGGTAAACATCGGTACAAATGAATACGTCAGAATTCAGAAAAGAGCGGCCGAACTCTGTATAGAAATCTTTAGTACGTGAGAAAAGATGAGGTTGAAATACTGCAACCAGTCTTCTGTTCCAACCACGGCGAATACCATCCAGTGTTACATTAATCTCTGTCGGGTGATGACCATAATCATCAATTACCATAACGTCATTATTATACTTAGTTTCAAATCTTCTATATACGCCGCTGAATGATTCCAATGCTTTTTTGATAACATCAAATTCTACACCCATCTCTTTTGCAATGGTTACAGCAACTAAAGAATTATTAACATTATGAAGACCCGGTATGTTAATGCGAATTTTTCCAAGTTCTTGGCCTAGATAGATTACGATATACTCTGAATGATTTTCTGAATGAGTTATATTAACTGCCCTTATATCAGCCTGAGGTGTAATTCCATAAGTAAAAATTTTCTTGTTGATTTGGGGAATAATATCCTGTAAAGCCGGTTCATCAAGACATAATACAACAAAGCCAAAAAATGGAACTTTATTAGCAAACTCAACAAATGCCGATTTTATATCTTCCAAATCNNTTAAAAATGTTCTGTCAAATTCATCGGCTTCAACAACAATGTAATCACTCTGACCCAGACGTGCATTTGTTCCGCCTAACCCGCTTAACTTTCCGCCGACAATAATTGTAGGATCAATCCCTGCATCTGTCAATACTAAACCAACCATAGAAGTAGTTGTAGTTTTTCCGTGTGTACCTGCAATGCCGATTCCATATTTCATTCTCATACATTCAGCAAGCATTTCAGAACGTTTTATTACGGGAATTTTCCTGGAAATTGCTTCCTGCACTTCCGGATTATTTAATACAACGGCAGAAGAAAAAACCACAACATCAGCATTTTTTAAATTATCAGGAGAATGCCCCTCGTAAATTTTAATTCCAAGACTTTCTAAACGTTCGGTAACTTCTGTTTTAGCCAGATCGGAGCCCGAAATATTGAAACCCTGGTTTAAAAGAATTTCAGCAATACCGCTCATTCCAATTCCGCCAATACCAACAAAATGAATATTTTTTATAGTCTTCATCATCATTGCAGTATTCCTCATATTCTCTCCGCCAGACTTATTGCACTTTCCGCAATTACTTTAGCTGCCAAAGGTCTCGCAAATGCTTCAATATTTTTCTTCAACGATTCCTGGCGCACTTCATTAAAAATTATTTCATTAATTACAGGCAAAAACTCATCTTTCAAATTTTTATCCTCAATCAGCTCGGCAGCGCCTGCAGCTTTTAACGCTTTCGCATTCATGTACTGATGGTTTGCAGCAACATTTTGCGATGGAACAAAAACAACCGGAATTGCCAGGTAAGAAATCTCTGCTATTGTAGTTGCACCGGAACGTGCAATAACAACATCACAAGCAGAATAGGCCGAAGGCATATCGTTGATAAAAGGAAAAACCTTAACATCTTTAGAAGTGAATTTTTTATATTGATCGAAATAAAACTGACCCGTTTGCCAGATAACCTGAATTTTTTTCTGAAGCAGATTATTAATATTATCTGCAACAATTTTATTGATAGATCCGGCACCACCGCTGCCGCCAAGTACTAATAGAACCTTTTTTTCCGGATCTAACTCAAACTTTTTTTTAGATTCTTGTTTGCCGTCAAGTTTTAAATTTATCCTGATTGGATTACCAGTAAATTTTAACTTTGATTCATTTCTAAAATATTTTTTAGATTCATCGAAAGTAATATGTATTTCTTCAGCTCTTTTTTCGAGCAGCCTGTTTGTAATACCGGGATAACTATTTTGTTCAAGCAACATTACCCTGGCTCCAATTACATGGGCAGACCATATAACCGGTCCGGATACATAGGCGCCGCTTCCAATTGCGACGCGCGGTTTAAAGCTAAAATTAATTTTGAGAGATTGAATTAGAGAAACAATAAGCTTTAACGGGAAGATCAAATTATTCACGTTAATTTTTCTCGAGAACCCGCTCACCCAAATTGGCGTAAACTTAAATCCATATTCCGGCACAACACGTTCTTCCATTTTATTTTTAGCGCCAACAAATAAAATTTCAGCTTCAGGTTTAATTGCACGTATTTGCTGTGCAACTGCAAGTGCAGGATATAAATGACCTCCTGTTCCCCCACCGGCAATTATGAAACGATATGGAGTTGCTTTTTTCATTAAACCTGTGCAATTTTTAATTCAGTTGTCTTTACTGTCTGTCGGCCGACATTAACAATTATTCCAATTGATGCGGCAAAAAGAATAATTGAGGTGCCGCCAAAACTTATAAAAGGAAGCGTAATTCCCGTAGTTGGAACTAATCCGGTAACAACAGCAGCATTAACAAACGCGCTTATTATAATGTTAAACCCAAGACCCAAAACAAGAAGCTGACCAAATTTATCCTGCGCTTTTTTAGCGATGATCAGACAAGTAATAAACAGAACAAAATACAATAGTAATATTGCTACGGCACCTACAAAACCCATTTGTTCGCCAAGAATAGAATAAATAAAATCACCGTAAGCTTCAGGCAAAAACAAATCACTTTGGCGGCTATGGCCAACACCAATTCCCAATAAACCGCCGCTGCCAAGAGCGATTTTAGCCTGCTTAACCTGCATATTAATATCTGCATTGGTCGTTAAGCTTTTGAAATAAGACAAAACTCTTTCACGTGAATGACTAAACAACATTATAACGCCGGCAACTAAAACACCTGTAGTAGATAAAATTCCGACGATATGTTTGAACTTAGCACCACCTACATACAAAAGAGAAAATGAGATCATTGCAATTATCAAGCTTGTGCTAACATTTGGCTGTAGAATTACCAGTCCGGATACAGCTAATATCCAAATTACAGGAAAGATAAAACCATTTTTGAAATCCTTTATCTGGTCACCCATTTTCTCCATCATGAATGCTAAGTGCATAATCAAAATTACTTTTGCCGCCTCTGAAGGCTGGAACTGAATAATACCAAGATTGATCCAACGTTGTGCACCTTTAACTTTTGGTGCAATAACAAAAGTTAAAGCCAGGACAATAATGATTGCAATCAACGCCAGCTTGCTGTAGCTGCGGTATTTATCATATGGTATTTTAGAAAAAACATACATTGCTACAACAGCGGCAAGTACTTTCCAGAAATGCTGTTTAAATAAAAAGTACAAGCTGTTAAATCTTGATAAGCTGTAGGTGCCGCTAGCAGTAAAAACCATAATAGCACCCAGAGCAATAAAGAATACAACGAGAGCAATCAATATTTTAACAAGTAAATTCATTTAATTAAATTTTTTACCGCTTGTTTAAAAACTTTTCCTCTATGTTCATAATTATCAAACATGTCAAAGCTTGCACAGGCAGGTGAAAGCAGAACAACACTGCCTTTTCCAGCTTCACTGTGAGCAGCAGAAACGCAATCTTCCAATGAATCTTTTTTTTCAGTAGCTACTATTTCATTGAAATAATCATAAACTTTCTGAGCAGATGAACCGATTGCATATATTTTTGCAACGTGAGATTTAACCAATTCCTTAATCTGGCCGTAATCATTACCCTTGTCTTTACCACCCAGAATAAGAAATAACGGTTTTTCAAAACTTCTTAGTGCATACCATACCGAATCAACATTTGTTGCTTTTGAATCATTGTAATATTCAACACCATTTAATTCAAGCACAAATTCGATCCTGTGTTCAACGCCTTTAAATGAAGAAAATGCATGCCTGATTTTCGCTTCAGGCAGATTTAAAAGTTTTGCTACTGAAAGCACAGCAAGCGCATTTGCAATATTATGTTCGCCTCGGATGAAAAGATCTGTGGCTGAACAAATTTCTTTTGTTTTTCCAAACCATGAAAAGAACATCTTGCCTTCCCGGTAATAAGTGCCGGCTGGTAATTCACTAGTTAGAGAGAAGGCAAGTTTTCGAAATTTTTTATTTTTTAAGTGTGGTTTAATATTTTCATCATCAGCGTTGTATATAAAGAAATCATCCTCATTCAGGTTTTGAGTAATCTTCAACTTTGAATCAATATATTCTTCAAAATTATTGTTATAGCGGTCCATATGGTCAGGTGTAATATTCAAGATCATTGAGAAACGCGGCTTGAATTGAGTGATGAAGTCCAGCTGAAAACTTGAAACTTCAAGAGCCACATATTCATCTTCTTTAACTCTTAAAACCACCTCGGAAAATGCTTTACCAATATTTCCTGCAGTGTAACATTTTTTTCCGCATTCATTTATTGTATGATTCATTAATGCAGTAGTTGTTGTTTTTCCATTTGTTCCAGTTATTGCAATGATAGTTCCATTGCAAAACCAGGACGCAAATTCAATTTCGCTAATGACCGTTATATTTTTACTGCGAGCATTAATCAGCACTTCAGAATTAGTTGGAACACCGGGACTAGTAATCATCAAATCACAGTCATAAACTTTTTCAGAATGTGTACCGGTTTCAAAATCAATTCCAACATCGGCAAAAATTGAAATAGCCTCCTGCAATTTCTCTTTTGGTGCGCTATCACTTACAAACGGAATTGCACCGCGGCTTTTTGCAAGTTTTGCAACGGCAATTCCACTTCTAACCGCACCAATGACCGATATTTTTTTCCCGGTTATTTCCATTATCTAATTTTAAATGACGTAAGACTCAGAATAGTTAGAATTATAGTTATAATGTAAAAACGAACTACGATTTTGGGTTCAGCCCAATTTAATTGTTCAAAATGATGATGAATTGGAGCCATCTTGAATACTCTTCTTCCCACACCATATTTCTTTTTTGTGTATTTGAAATAAACCCGCTGAATAATTACCGAGAGAGTCTCTATGAAAAAAATTCCACCGAGGATTGGAATCAATAAATCTTTTTTGATTAAAATCATTATAATGCCAAACGCACCGCCAAGAGCTAGTGAACCTGTATCACCCATAAATATTTGCGCCGGATAAAAATTAAACCATAAAAATCCCAAACCGGCGCCAATCAAAGCTGCAATGAATACTGTAAGTTCTCCACTACCAGGTAAATACATAATGTTGAGATAATCGGCATAAATATAATTTCCAGTAACATAACAAATCATTGCTATTGCGATCATTACAATTATTATTGTTCCAATTGCCAGCCCGTCTAATCCGTCTGTAAGATTAACAGCATTAGAAATTGCAGTAATTATGAAAACAACCCACGGTATATAAAGGTAAGAGAAGTCCCAATTCAGATTTTTAAAGAATGGTAAAGTTGTCTGAGTATTGAACTGAGCAAATTCCGGTAAAAAATAAACAGCGCATCCAACAACCAAACCAACAAATATTTGTCCCATTAATTTGTATCTTGCGATTAAGCCGGTAGGAAGTTTTTTAACAACTTTTAAATAATCGTCAAGGAATCCAACTCCACCAAGAAAAACAGTTCCAAACAAAACAAGAATAATGTAAACGCTTTTTATATCGCTCCACAAAAGGACAGGAATAATTACTGATAAAAGAATTATTAGTCCACCCATAGTTGGAGTGCCGGCTTTTTTCTTATGAGTCTGCGGACCTTCCTCCCTTATAGGCTGATCCACCTGTCCTTTTTTCAGGCGCTTGATTATTTTTGGACCAAAAATAAATGAGATAAGCAAAGCAGTAATAGCAGCCAGCGCAGAACGGAATGTTAAAAATCTAAAAACATCAAATCCCGGAGGTGCAAAAATCTTATTAATATACTCAAATAAATAGTAGAACATTATTCGAATCTCTTCTCCAAAATATTAACGAATTCTTCCATCTTCATACCACGAGAGCCTTTTACCAGTATAACTGAATCTTCAATTTCTTCGTATTTCAGATAAAGTGATAAAGCTTCACGCAGGTGAAAATGGATTGATTTAATATTATTTAAGCGTAATTCCTTGTGCAGATACTTCATCATATTGCCAATTGTAAGCACAACCAGATTACCATTGGGCCGGAATAATTTTGCCAGTCCTTTATGCAGTGTTACAGATTTCCTGCCAAGTTCAAATATATCCCCCAGCACAATGATGCGATTTTTGAATGTCTTCACTTTCTTTACCAGTTCCACAGCAGATTCAACTGATGATGGACTAGCATTATAGGTATCATCAATAATGAAAGCGCGCTTATATTTTTTTACTTCTAATCTTCCGTGTACAGGCTTAATCTTTGCCGCTGCAGTAACAATTTGTTTAGGTGTCAATCCCATTTCCAATGCTACAGTTGAAGCAGCTAAAAAATTCTTAGCATTGGATTCACCATATACAGGCAGGATTACATTAATCTTTTTCCCTTTACCTACGATTTGAATTTTAGTTCTACCATCTTCTGTAAATCCCAGAACATTTCCTTTGACATCAACTTTGCCTTTGAATCCATAAGTAATAGTGTTCTTGTATTTACCAGCATTAGCTCTTATGACAGGGTCATCCAAATTCAAAAAAACTATTCCACCGCGTTTTTGCGTCTCATTGAACAAAGCGGACTTCTCTTTATAAACACCTTGCCTGTCTTTTAGATATTCAACGTGTGAATCACCAATATTTGTAATTAAGGAAAAATCCGGTCTTGAAATTTTTGCTGAATATGGAATTTCACCAAAATGATTTGTACCCTGCTCAAGAATTAGCACCTGGCATTTTTTATCAGCACTCAAAATTGTTAACGGCACACCAATATGATTGTTATTATTTGCTTGAGTACTAACAACATTAAATTTTTCAGCAAGCATGGCAGCTATCATTTCTTTTGCAGTTGTTTTTCCATTACTCCCGGTTATTGCAATAATTTTAGCAGAAAGTTTGTCGCGCCAAATTTTAGCAATCTCGCCATAAGCTTTTATTGTATCATCAACCGCGATGATCGGGATTTCGAGGAAGCTGAATTTTTTCAACTTCCTCGAGTCAATAATTACAGAAGCTACCCCTTTCTTAAGTGCATCTGAAATAAAATCATGACCGTCAAATTTTTCACCTTTGATAGCGACAAACAGGCATCCCTTTTTCACCTTACGTGAATCAATTTCCACCATGCCAACCGGCTTGTATGCATCCGGATTGTAAATCACGGCGCCTGAAATATTAAATAAATCCTCAATTGTGATTTTTATTTTGCCCATTCTGCCAGATATTTTATTGCTATTTCTTTGTCTGAAAAATGATTCCGAACACCGTTAATTTCCTGGTAGTTTTCATGACCCTTTCCGGCAACCAGAATTACCGCATCATCTTCACTTTCGAAAATTGCATTGCGAATTGCTTCATCCCTATTTTCAATTACACTAAAATTCTTTGTTTTAATACCTTTTACTATTTCATCAATAATTACAAACGGATTCTCTGTTCTTGGGTTATCCGAGGTTACGTAAACTTTATTGCACATTGAGGAAGCAATTTCACCCATCTCAGGACGCTTTGTTCTATCTCTATCGCCACCACAACCAAATACGGTATAAACCATCCTATTACCTTTAACTATATGATGAACCGCTGTGAGCGCCTGTTTCAGTGAATCACTTGTATGAGAATAATCAATAATTACTTTTTTATTTTTTTCGGAAATGACCTCAAACCTTCCAGGCACCTGCGGGGTTGTTTTAATTCCTTCCAGTGCATTTTGAACATCAATACCATACACAACTGCAGCAGAAAATGCAGCAGCTGCATTATATGCGTTGAAATGTCCAACAAGAGACGTAGTTAGATTATATTTATTGTTAATGTGCTCAAGGTTAAACGTAGTTCCATCAAGTGTAAATTCAATATCACTAATTTTGAACTCTGTATTTTGCAATGTTCCGTATGAATATTTTTTTGCATTGGAATCTTTAATCAATTTTTCTGCATTCGGATCATCGGCATTGAAAATAATTTTGCCCGATGAAGGAATCATATCAAACAAAATCTTTTTCGAATTTAAGTAATGTTCAGATGTCTTATGATAATCCATATGGTCTGAAGTAATGTTAGTAAATATTGCAGAACCAAAATTCAGGTAATCAACCCTATTTAAACGCAGCGCGTGAGAAGATACTTCCACTACACAATGAGTGCAGCCCTCATTAACCATTTGGGATAAAAGAGAATTGATTTCATTTGACTGCGGAGTTGTTAACATTGTTTTAACTTCACGGTTTCCAATAAAATTTGCAATTGTTCCAATCAACCCGGTTTTAAAACCTGCGCTCTGAAAAACATTTTTAACATAAAAAGCCGTCGTAGTTTTTCCTTTTGTTCCAGTAACACCAATTAAGAATATTTTATTTGAAGGCTCTCCATAGAAAACATTTGAAAACCCGGCTAATGATTTTCTGCTGTCTTCTACCAATATCTTAACACAATTATTAGCAGTAAATATTTGATCCGGCACTGCAGTATTGTTTTGCAAAACAACTGCAGCGGCGTTTTGATTTATTACATCAGGAATATACTTGTGCCCGTCAACCTTAAATCCTTCAATAGCAAAAAAAAGTGAATTTTTATTAACATTACGGGAATCAATCGAAATATTATCAATCTCTTTTGCTTCGGCTCTGCCGACAACCTGTATTACACTAACCTTATTTAATAGTTCTGCCAAATTCATTTATTTGATTCCTGGAGCGACTTTTTTTAAGGCGCGCTGGCATTTTAAATTACATATTGTTCCCGGGATAATACTTGTACCGGGTTCCACGCTTTGCCAGACAACTTTTCCGGTTCCAGCAACTTTACAATCCACGCCTCTTTCATTAAGCTGTGCAATAGCATCCCTCACAGTCATATTGATAAGGTTTGGCATTGTATTTCTATCTGCAACAAGGATTTGCCTTGAAGTATTATTAGATAACGATCTATCTGGCAGATGCGGAAATTGTGCTGAATTAATCTTTGGAGCGGATTTAATATCTGATATCAGTTCATCGGCAATATTTTTAGTATCAATTTTATTTTTATTAGGCACAAGATTAAAATCAGTTTGAATCAATTTCCTGGCAACTTCCCGGAAAATAGGAGCGGCAACATCACCGCCGAATTTTGCTTTTTCCGGAGCAGTAACAAGGATTAGACATACCACATTTGGTTTGTCTGCCGGAAAAAATCCAATAAAGGAAGAGTTATGCTTATTCTCTGAATACGTACCGGAGCTTGCCTGATACAATTCTGATGTTCCAGTTTTACCGCCAATCAATATATTATCCAGGTGTGCGGCTTTAGCAGTACCATTTTCAACAACACCAATCATAAAATTTCTCATCAATTCACTTGTTGAACTGCTAATTACAGTTCTGATTTTTCTAATAGGAAATTCCTCAATAACTTTTCCGTTATGGTCCTTAATCTGTTTTACAATATGCGGCTGAAGCAGAGTACCGCCATTAACCAAAGCGCAATACGCATTTATCATTTGAAGCGGTGTTGCAGAAATTTCATAACCAAAAGACATTGTTGCTTTAGTACTTCCTTTAAAGTCGCTTGGCTTTTTGAGGTAACCATCAGACTCGCTGGGTAGGTCGACCAATGTCTTGTTACCAAACCCAAAATCTCTAATATATTTATAGAATACTTCATCATTCACTCTATCAGATAATTTAATCATTCCTATATCGCTTGAATTCTCAATCACCTGCCTGAGAGTCATAGTTGGCAATTTATGAGCGTCAGAATATTTTTTACCTTTATAAACAAACAACCCGTTTTCGGTATTAATTATTTCATTAGGATTGACTAGGTTTAGGTCCAACAGGATTGACATTACAATAGACTTCATAGTTGAGCCGGGTTCATAAGTATCGGAAACTGCAATATCTTTTCTGGATTCGGGAGCAACCGACTCATAATTAGCCGGATCAAAATTTGGCAAATTTGCAAGCGCTAAGATTTCGCCAGAGTTGGGATTCATAATAATACCAACAGCAGACTTTCCGCCAAATTTGTTTAAACCGTTTGTTAATTCATCTTCAAGAATTTTCTGAAATGTTTTTTTTATAGTAAGAATAATATCATGTCCGGGTGTTGCAGCTTTTGAAAAATCTTCATCCATCGATAACATTCTACCCAAAACGTCCTGTTCGAGAAGATAATTACCGTCTTTTCCGGTCAATTCGTTGTTATAAAGCTTTTCCAATCCTTCAGAGCCATTCATATCATGATCCACAAACCCCAAGACATTAGCTGCCAAGTTTACATAAGGATATACCCTTGTAAAATCATCCTGATGGAACAATCCATCAAAAATTATTTTATTATTAAGTTCTATTGCTTTATCTATTGTCACTTTTTTTTCGATACAAACATTGTTGATACCTTCATTGATCAATTTTTGATAATAATCTTTTGTTTTACCGCATATGCGGGCAAAACCAGCAACAATTGAATCTACCTTTTTCTGATCCACCATTCTTTTATCAACAGAAAAGGATACCGCTTTTTGAGTAAGGCAAAGTACATTATCATCTGCATCGATAAAGGTTCCTCGTTCAGCTTTAATAACCGAAGGTTTGTTCTGCTGCCGTTCTGCAAGTAATGAATAATACTCATGTTTTGAAATTTGTATAATAAAAAGCTTCGCCGTCAGCAACGATAAGATTACCATTAAAATACCAACTATTAGCAAAGCACGTTTAGTAATCATATTTCTCCTTCAGCATTTTTTCAATTTGATCAGCTTGATCTTTAGAAATAATTATCGAGTCTAGATTCTCTGTTGGACGAATCAATCCAAGAGAATCCTGGGCATATTTTACAATTCTTTCTTCGGAGGTCAACTTTTGGAAATCAACTATTTTCGCTTCAAGTCTATTCATCTTTTCGTTCAACAAATCTTTTTTTATAATTTTTTCTTTGTTCATTCTTTTGATTTCAGTTACAGAGGCCACATATATAAAAAGGATCACAGCCGCAGTTACAATTAAGACTATAAAATTTTTTATTGATGAACCCTGTTTCATAATACTCTTTCCGCGGCGCGTAATTTTGCACTGCGCGCTCTTTTATTATTTTTTATTTCTATTTCCGAAGGAACAAGGGCTTTATTAATTTTCTTTAATCTTTGCTCTTTACTGCAAATACAAATCGGAGTACCCACCGGGCAAATGCAATCAAGAGATTCATATTTAATTTTTTCTTTAACTATCCTGTCTTCCAACGAGTGGTAAGTTAAAACAACCAGCCTGCCGCCGGGTTTAAGAAGATTTACAGATTTATCAAGAAATGTTTTCAATTCATCAAGTTCATTATTTACATAAATTCTAAGCGCTTGAAACACGCGCGCTAAAGTCTTGCTATGGAATCTTTCAGGAGTGTTCTTTTCAATAATTTTTCTTAGCTGGAAGGTAGAGGTAAATAATTCATTACTTCTGAATTCGACAATTTTTTGTGCCAGTCTTCTCGAATTTCTTTCTTCGCCAAATTGAAACAGAATATTGGCAATATCCGCCTGGGAAAATTTATTGAGAACCGCCGAGGCGGGCATTCCTTCATCTTTTTTCATCCTGAGATCAAGTTTGGCATCCTCTCTAAAAGTAAAACCAGATTCAACAGAATCTAACTGATAAGAAGATACGCCCAAGTCTGCAAAGATGCCGTCAAAACCATCAATGAACTCAATCTTTGAAATTGTGTCGATATTTGAAAAACTTGTGTTGTAAACTGAAAATCTTTTATCATCAATAAATTTATTTTTACAAAAGTTAAATGCGTCAATATCTTTATCTGATGCAACTACTTTTCCATTAACATCAAGAGCGTTAAGAATACATTCAGAGTGCCCTCCAAATCCAACTGTTCCATCAAAATAAATTCCGTCTGTTTTTGTAATTAAATAATCAATGCTCTCTTTTAAGAGAACGGGTAAATGAAAGCTCATTTATTTTTTTTCTGCATAATCTGTTTTGCTATTTCCGCAAATGGTTTCAAGTTTTCTTTCTTCTGGTTTTCATAAGTGTCAGGATTCCAAATCTCAATTTTTTTATTCTGTCCAAGTATGAAAACTTCTTTTTCTATACCTGCAAATTCCAAAAGATTTTTTGGTACAAGTAATCTTGACTGTGCATCGAGTTTGTTTTCAGCCGCCAATTCAAGCAGCAATCTTTTGAACGAGGCTTCTTCATTATCAAAATCGTCAATCTGGTTTATCCGCGAAAGCACTTCATCTTTCCAAAAATCCTGCGGGTAAACATCAATACACTGAACTATGCCGCGTGTCATTACAAAAGTTTCGTTAGCAGCTTCATTGACATATTTTTTGAAATTGGCAGGAATGCTAAGCCTTCCTTTTTTGTCAACCGAGTATTTAAAACTTCCTAAAAACATAACTCTCCACATTTGGGAACATTGCACACTATTACCCACTTATATAGCAAAATAACAGTTTTCCTCTTGAATTGTCAAGGTTTTTTTACAATTAAAGTACCGGAAATAATAATTTTATCTTTAGATCACATCGGTTTAGTTCTAGAGACTAATATTTCAGAGGTGGATTATTACCGGAAGACAGAATAATTGAGAATGGAGAATAAAAACGGGAAACGGAAAGATGGAAAAAAGGAAAGAAAAAAAGAAGGAAAAAAGGAAAGAAAAAAAGAAGGAAAAAAGGAAAGAAGGAAAGACGGAAAGAAGAAAAGCATGCGCTGAGAAATGCTATGGAGGAAATACGGGGAATGGGAGACGGGGAAATTGAGAATTGAGAATTGAGAATGGAGAATATAAACGGAAGACGGAAAAGAGAATGGAGAATCCGCCTGAGTGTAATTCTTCAGTATTTAGGTAACACAGGAGTTATATGTTATAAATAATCTGGTTTACAAAAAAAGTTGTGCAATTATTTTTGAACAGTTCAAAATTATTTTTTAAACGAGTTTTGCATATTGGGTACGAACCTCACCCCGACCCTCTCCCCCGTAATCCGTTAGTAAACGGAGCACGGGACAAGCTTAAAAAAAGGAGAGGGGGAATATGTAAGAATATTTTAATCCGGAAACTGTTCTTTGAAATATTGGTGATTCGAGAAATGCCTGACAGTATTTGAAAAAATGTGCCAGAACCGGGATAGAAATGGGGTGAAAATGGGATGAAAACCGGGATGAAAACCGGATGGAAATGGATGGAAATGGATTAAAAGTTGAATACTGGCAGTAAATAGAAAATTGTTATATTCTGTAAAAAGTTTCTGAAAAAAAATTAAAAGATTTGCAAAAAATCTTGATATTTACCTGACTGCGGTAGACAGGTCTGACTCAGAACCGTTACCGAATTGCTAAAGTAATACACAGGGGCAGATAAACTAACGCATCGGCAACAGGACGAATGCTAATATGACTCATTCAAAGGAGTTATTACACAATCAGATAATACTGCGGGTAATTGTTGCAAAGTCAAACAATGAATAATATATTAAATGACTAATTTTATTATTGTTGCACAAAAAACTAAAATGGAAAAGCTATGAAAAAAATATTTATCATCCTCTTAATTTTGATAGTTTCAAAATCAGCTTATCCGCAAAATGTTCCAATAGTAACATTTACTACACAGCAGGATCACGAGAATATGTTGAATCAGCTGGGAATTAAAAGTTTAAGACCCGGCCCAAGCGGTAATGAAAGCGCACCCAACCATGCAAATTACGATGAGAAAGTAGCAAACCCATGTCCGCAACTACCTGATATTCTTACATTAAATAATGGCAAAAAAGTAACGACGCCAGATATTTGGTGGAATCAACGCCGGCCGGAAATTATTGACGCTTTTGAGCGTGAGATGTATGGCAGGATACCTAAAGAAATTCCAAAAGTTACCTGGAACGTAAAAATCACGGATAGAGAATTTGTCGGCCGTACGCCTGTAATTGCCAGGCAGATTATCGGCCACGTAGATAATAGTCAATGTCCATCAATAAATGTCGATATTAATATGATATTGGTATTACCTAATAATGTTAAAGGACCTGTTCCTGTTCTAATAATGTTTGGCCGGCCATCGTTCCCTTCCCCTGCTCAACCGACACCCGAGGAAATGGAGATAATAAATAATGCATTTAAACAAATGATTATTAATAGCAATCCGGAATTAAAGACAATATTTGAAAAATATCCGGTGTATTCACCAATTACAAGATTATCCGGACCAAATTTTTTTGCGCCGGCAACCAATGGCGATTCACCACCAACAGAACAGCTTCTGGCAGCCGGTTGGGGATATGCAACATTAGACCCTGCAAGTATTCAGGCTGATAATGGTGCGGGACTTACAAGAGGAATAATAGGACTGGTAAATAAAGGTCAGCCTCGAAAGCCGGACGATTGGGGATCACTGCGTGCATGGGCATGGGGAGCCGCCCGCGCACTCGATTATTTTGAAACAGATGCTATGGTAGATGCAAAAAAAGTTGGTATCGAAGGTGTATCCAGATATGGAAAAGCAGCACTTGTTACACTTGCTTTTGAACCCAGGTTTGCAGTTGGTTTAATAGGTTCGTCGGGTAAAGGAGGCGCTACATTAGAACGCCGCGTATTTGGCGAAGCAGTGGAAAGTCTGGCCGGCAGCGGTGAGTATCATTGGATGGTTGGTAATTATTTGAATTACGCTGCTTCAGAGGCAAAAGCCGGAAGTAAAACAGGTTGTGATTTAACTGTCGATTCGCATGAACTGATTGCCCTTTGCGCACCCCGGCTTACATTTATAAGTTACGGAGTTCCTGAAAAAGGCGATGCAAAATGGTTAGATCAGCAAGGCAGTTATATGGCAACAGTTGCAGCAGGTTCAGTTTATAAATTATTAGGTGCAAAAGACATTGGTGTTTCCAACGATTACATTAAAGAAAAAATGCCGCCTGTTCTCAATGGTTTATTGGACGGTGAATTAGCCTGGCGGCAACACGATGGCGGACATACAGATGCTCCTAATTTTCAATTTTTTATACCCTGGGCAAGCAAATTACTAAAGTACAATAGAACTCCTATGTAAAAATAAATTTTGTTCTTTGTATACAATTTGAATGGTCATATTAGGCCGGAAATTTAATTGATGCAAAAAAACAACCACCTAAAGTTCACAGCTTCTAAGAGTTTTAGGTGGTATGTTGATTATTTTTTATTGAAATATTGAAACAGCTTGATAAATCTCTTGACTACGGAATAAAACTCATTTTAATTTTATAATAAAAACTAAAAAAAAGAATATGAAAAAATTATCCTGTTTTATTGTTACATTGTTTCTTTTGGCTGGTATTGTAAATTTTGGCCGGACCAAAGTTTCCACAGATATTTTAATTACCAAGGCTGATATAACAAAGGCTGGAACATCAATTCCTGTTTCTTCCATTGGTGAGCCAGTGGGTTCGGTAAAACTTTATGAGCCAAGATGGATAGAAGCCGCAGACGCCACTCAGGCTTACTGTGTTGTAGAAGGTTCAATATTTCCCGTTGATCCAAACGGCTGGCCCATTAACTTCAGAGTATTGCTACCAGCCAGCTGGTCGCAACGTGCAATGCAGGCAGGCGGCGGCGGTATGAACGGAACTATCACCGTGAGAGAAGGTAAGAATCCATTGCTAAACAAAGGATATGCTTTATATGGAAGCGACTCCGGACATCAGTTGGGAGGTATGGGTTTTCCAGGTGGAGCACAGAACAAACCTTTGGCTTCGGGAGATGAATGGGCGTTAAATGATGAAGCTATCCGCAATATTGGGTACATGCAAATGAAAAAAACCCATGATGCCGCGATGGTGATAATGGAGCGGATATATGGGAAACGGCCTATGTACAATTATTATGTAGGAAGCTCACACGGTGGTCGCGAAGGACTAACAGTAGCTCAACGATACCCTAAAGATTATAATGGAATTATTTCAAATGTTCCGATCGTTAATTTTTCAAGTTTAATGCTGGCGCCTGAGCTGATAAGAATTAAGGAAAAACCTGTGAAATATTGGGTGACACCCGCCAAGGTTAATGCAATCAGGGCTGAATTTTTAAGACAATGCGATAAACTTGACGGACTTTCCGACGGCATTATTAACAACTATATGGCAGCGCGTGCTATTTTTAATGTTAACGACGGAGTTGGTACTACTGATCCGTGGGCTGCATTACGAGCACCAAACAACGTTGATCCGGATCCCAACGATAAATCTGAAGCAGCTAAACTAACCGATGAACAAATCAAAACGATGGAATTTGTCTACAGTTCATATAAATTTGCTACTCCACTGGCCAATGGTGTAAAGTCATTTGGAATGTGGCTGCCCACAACCGAACCTGATGGCTTCGGAATGATTGCCGGACAAAGATTTAAAGGACAGGAAGGAGCTGGGGACAAAGCACAAATTCATGGTTCATTGGGAACACTTGGCGTTACAGGTTTTCTTATGAAGGATATAAAGGCTAATCCACTTGATTACGTTGAAGGAGGACAATGGAACAAACGCAGAGAGGAAATATCAGAATGGCTCGATTCTACTAATCCTGATCTTACAGCATTTTATAAAAACGGTGGAAAGATAATCATTACTATTGGCGCAATGGATAATATTGCCTCTTGCGGAGCTCAACTTGATTATTACCAATCGCTTCTTGATAAAATGGGACGCGAAGCAATTGATAAATTTGCCCGCTTATATGTAGTACCGCAGGCTGGTCATGGTTTATCGGGAAGAAGCTATAAAGTGAACGGTGAAGGAAAACCGGTGGAAGTCAAAAATATTCATGGACCTGACGGCAATGATAATATGGATCTGATCACGGACTGGGTAGAAAAAAACCTGGCTCCGGCTAAAACACTTGTTATTAATCCGCAGGGTAAGATAGGAGGAAAACAGGAAGGAGCTGGATACCTTTTATGTTCATATCCAAATTATCCAAAATATGTAAGCGGACCATCTGATCAGGCATCTTCATATGTAAGTGCGGCACCGTGAAACGCTAGAGGCAAGACTGAGAAATTGAGAATTGAGAATGAAACGGAAGACGTAGAAACGGAAAGCATACCTAGCTTAGATGGGATGGAATTAATTAGTCGTGATGAATCCGTCAACCATGCCAAAGTTTATTACTTCAGTAATTCGGTAACGATTCTGAATCTCGCAAACTTCAGGATTTTTTGTCATTCTTGTAATTTTTTTTTGAACCTTTTTTGCAGAAAATAACAATTCTCCTTTTAATGCTTGTCCTAAGTTTTTCACCTTTTTTTCACCAATTGCCATCCATTTTTCATCCCAATTTCCACCCAGTTTTCACACTGTTTTCATCCCATTTTTGGCCTGTTTTTATCCCATTTTCATCTCGTTTTTTCACCATCAGGCATCAATGGAATAGTCAGCATGTCAAAGAACTTTCCGGGTAATTTTAGCAACAAATTACCCTTTGCGAATATCCAAAACTTCTTTATAAAATAATTTTGAACTGTTCAAAATAATTTGCACAAATATTTTTGTACACCGGATTATTAATAAATACAATTCTGTGTTACCGGAATAATGAAGAATTACACAAAGGCGGGTAAACCACGTTTAAGCTCGCCACAGCCTGCCCCGACGTTTTTTGTCGGGGGTGTACCGTGGCACACTAGAAATTTCACTGCAACCCATCCAGTCTAACTTTTTAAACCTGACCTGTATTACACAATTTGTTTTACAGCTTATCCGGCTTGAGAAGTTTGATCTATGTTTTCCTTATTTATCTAAATTCTATTTATCAAATATCTGCATAAGTTCTTTGAAAGGAAATGCATTATTTGCAAAAGAACAAGTCCCTTGTTCTTTTAATTCTTGAGCTGATCTTTGTAATTCGCCCAATGCAGACCTTGCTAATAGAGAACCGGTACTAATTCTCTTTACACCTATTTCTGTTAGCTTTGAAACTGTGAAGGAAGCAGCAATCATAACATTTAATGGTTTGTCTAAAGATTTAATAACAGTTGAAATATCCTCGTAAGTTTTTAAACCGGGTGCATACAATACATCCGCACCGGCATTCTGATATGATTGCAGTCTTTGAATTGTATCATTTAAGTCGTCCCGCCCATGTAGAAAATTTTCTGCCCTGGCAGTAAGTGTAAAAGGAAAATTAAAAGTGTTCTTGGCTTTTACAGCTGCACGAATGCGTTCCACCGATAAGTCATAATCATAAATAGGATTACTACTAATTCCAGTTGCATCTTCTATTGATGCACCTACTAAGCCAATTTGCCCGGCTTTGACAATTGTATTATATACATCATCAGGGCTGTCACCATAACCATTTTCTAAATCAGCACTCACAGGTAAGTCAGTAGCTGATAATATTTCATTTGCATTTTTCAGAACTTCATTAAGCGAAATTTTCTGAGATTGATCCGGTCTCCCCAAGGAAAAAGCTAATCCGGCACTTGTAGTAGCCAGGGCTTCAAAACCTAATTTAGTTAAAAGCTTTGATGTTCCAGCATCCCAGGGATTTGGAATTAGAAAACAACCCGGTTTTTCATGAAGTGATTTAAAAATTTCAGCTTTTTCTTTTTGCGATTTCATATTTTTAATCCTTTTCTTCTTGTTTTAACATCAGCGCCGAAGGGATCCATTTATTAAACTTCTGCCCAAAATATCGATTGAAATCAGCCATTATCCTCATTAGGCAGACAAACCACGCCAGCCAAAGGCGCGTAAACCAGAGGCGGGTAAACCGTACCAGAGTCTTTGTGGCAATTACCGAAACCAAATGCTAGCCTCGAAGGCACCAAGACACAAAGTTAATGCAGCGTTGCGAGCTGTATGCCGGGCAGAGTTTGAGTTAATATTTCTCATCCTCAATTCTGCAGGGATAGAAATCTAATTGCTTTTTAGGAATACCGCTTTTCAATCCGTATTCTATTGCCTCTTTCCAAGTAGAATGATCTGTTGTAACTCTGAATATTCTGTCTTTAAAGACAATTATTAATTCATTATTTCTATAAAAATGAAAATAGAAACCATTTACAAACGGCCAATAATATTTTCTCATATTATTCTGCAACCTTATGATTACATTTTCTATATCAGCAGAATTCACACTTATCTTATTTAATACAAGGAAATTAAGGATAACTTTTTTCTTACCAATAATATTAATAGACTTTATTATTGATTGATCTTTTTGGCTTAGATTAATCACAATACCATGATATTCTTTCATTCTAAAATCATTTTCCAAGTTTATATAGTTACACTTCTTTGAAAGTATAAATTAAATGGTCTCATTTATTATAAAAATATCTAGTCTGTTTTCTTTTTGCGTAGACTTAGGTAAAAAGTGATATTGAACACCAATGATAATCCAATTAACAGTCCAATGAAAAATGAAATAAGTTCACTTTGCTTGAAAAAGACATTAAGAATCAAACCGATTGCCAATGATATTTGTCCGATTGAAAAGCAGATATTTTTATATTTCATTTAATCCTCAGAGATTGTGATTTTGTATGTCCTTTAGCATCAATAAGTTTGTTTTCAATATTAATAAAAACCAAACTCTTGTGCATCTTCTATCCGTCAAGGAATGGTTCCCGTCTAAGTCGGGCAGGCTTAACGGCTGAGAATGATAACACTTAATTTAAAAAGTTTTTTACAAACTTCTTTATAGCAGCCATTTGCTGGTTGCTGTGCTGAATTAGTGAATCGACCTATCGTGCCATAACAGGATAAAAGCTCCCGCGGCAATGGCGAGGATTGCCATAATTGTGCTGAGTCCCGAGAAATAAATATTGAGCAGCGGTATTAGCCCATTCATGATCAGCCAGATGCCCAGCAAAAGCATACCGATATTCTTAGTTAGTTTCATTGTTACTCTCCTTCTCTAAATGAGTTGAACGAATTATATATGAAATGTATTTTTGATTTTATACTATAGCAGCTGTTGAGAGGTGTTGTTCGATGTGAATTAAACAATATTATTTTTTGTAAAATTATTTTCCTTTCTAAGAACATTAAGATAACCTCTTAACTTATGTTCAAGTTAAGTCAATAATATGAAAAGTTCAAAATAAAAGACCTGCCAATAGATTTAATTATTCAAACTTTTTTGCTGCTTCTCTCTTCGTTAAGGAGTTGTAAAGTACTACTACTAAAAGTTTTTGTAGTGACAACTCGAGAGTTGTCACATATAATCTTGTACCTGCAAGTTTCTGGATATATACTACAAATTTATTTTTTAAATCTGCCGGGTTACGACCCAATGCTGTCAGGTTAACAAAAATAACTCATCCCCTTAATCCCCTTCTCTTAATAAGAGAAGGGGAAATAGGGGTTGAGTTCATAAGAATAATATGCAAAGCTGCTAACCTGACAACATTGAGTCACGACCCGTCACTACAAAAATATATTTACCGAAGGAAGATTGTAAAGACGATGCGCCGCATCATCTCTACAGAAAATAACAAATCCAACCGCGTCGAATTTTCCAGCTTGAAAAGTTGTTTATTCAATTATTATACTAATTTGTATTCGTAATGAATTAACTCCATACCGCCAAATTTCCTAGTATAACTACGACTCACTTCAGTAAAACCACAAGAAAGATATATTTTTCGGGCTGGAATAAAGAATGGATGCTCTCCAGTTGTAACTTTTACAATCCGTGTTGATTTTATTTTGAATAACTCAATGACTTTTTGAATTTGCATCTTTCCATAACCTTTACTACGATGAAGCGGGATAATGCAGTTTTGTCCTATTTCTCCCACCTGAGGCATTTTTCTTGGGTCCCAAGAAAAAAAACCGATAGGTTCATTATTGATTATACTAATCAGCATACATTGACCGATAGAATCCGGATTATCAAATATATCATCTTCAAATTTTTTCTATTCGATTTGAAATTCCTTAACATACAACGGCATTGCATTTAATAAATCTGTATAGCTTTCACAAAGAAGTTTATAAACAATTCCGCGTTCAAATTCTTTAGCTTGCTTGTATTCAATCATAATTTCCCTTGCAGCGTATGTGCCATAACCATTTTATGTCACGTCAGGACTCCAGTCCTTGACGCCATAGAAAGCCCAAACCTTTGTGCTGCTTCTTTTTCCGGTAATGAGTTGTACAGTACCACAACTAAAAGTTTTTGTAGTGACAACTCGAGAGTTGTCACATATAATCTTGTACCTGCAAGTTTCTGGAAATATACTACAAATTTATTTTTTAAATCTGACGGGTTACGACCCAATGCTGTCAGGNNCCCTTCTCTTAATAAGAGAAGGGGATTAAGGGGTTGAGTTCATAAGAATAATATGCAAAGCTGCTAACCTTACAACATTGAGTCACGACCCGTCACTACAAAAAAACCTTTGTGCTGCTTCTCGAATTCTAAGCAACCTACGAGGTTTTTTACAAAACCGCATCGAATCCGCCACCCGATGTTTTCTAATGGGAGGGTGCGGGTTAACCAGCAATTATTTCGTTAAGTCCGTCAATTACCTGAACTAATTCTTCTTCTTTGATGCGGGTAATTTTTTCACCCAATCTATTTATAGATAACGTTCTTATTTGACTGATTTTTATCCAGGATTTTTTATGCAGGTTTTTTGAATTGATTTCGAGTGTAAGAGGAAATCCCGCTTGCTGTTCTTTTCCGGTTAATGCTACTGCTATAACTGTCCCCGAATTTTCATTAAATACATTATGACTTAAAATTAATACAGGCCTCTTGCTGGCTTGTTCATTTCCAACAGCCGGGTCAAGATTTGCCCAAACTATATCACCTCTTAGTATTCCGCCCATTCTGCCAGATCTGCTTTTAAACCTTCTTCAGATAATTGCTGCTCTTCAACTTTATTTAATTTTGCACTTTCAACAGCTAACCGGGTTTTATCAAGCCTGTAAATTTTTTCTTCAATTGCAGTTTGAATCGCCCTGCTTCGGTTGGTAAACATTTTATTCTTAACCAGCCTGTCAATTCTGTTAAGAACCTTTCCATCTATTGAAATTGCAATTTTTTTTGCAGTTGCCATTTTTTCTCCGGTAATACCAATTGTAATACCATAAAATAAAATTTTATTTAATAAAAACAAATACGCCCTGTCTACACATCGTTTCGACAGGCGGCCTAGCCACAAATAGTTCCGTTCAAATTCGACTGCTGAATGAAATATTGGGTATTTATATGTACTAAAGATTTATATCTTGAATTAACTTTTGTATTTTATCTTTTAGTTTAGGGAAATCGTTCTTGACAGTTTCCCAAACAACATTAATATTAACCCCAAAGTAATCGTGAATAAGTAAATCCCTCATACCGCTAATTTCGCGCCTTGGTATATCATTTGATCGCATTTTAATTTCACCTGGAATTTTCTTGCCGGCTTCCCCAATTATTTCGATAACTCTTATCAAAGCGTATTGTGTTTTCTCGTCTGCTTTAAATTCTTCAAATGTCATTTCATTTATAAAAGACATTCCCTTTTTAATTAAATCATAAATATCATTAAGATAAGCTGAATAATCTCTTTGTTGTTTCATACAGAAACACATTCGTTAAGAATATATGAACTGATTCCCGGCTTTAGAGAATCCTTCATTACTAAATCAAAATTTACTCCTAATTGATCCGATAGATAATTTTTTAATTCAAGAAATTTTATTAAGCCGGGAATTTTTGAAAAAGTTACCAGAACATCCAGATCACTATTGCTGTTTTGCTGGCCCCGGACATATGAACCAAATACTTCAATAGAATTCACTTGATAATTTTGCGTTACATATGGAAGTAACATCCTAAGCATTGATAATATTTCATGTAAATCTTTTTTCATAATTAAAAGATGCCATATTTTTGCTAATTATTCAATGTATAATCAATAAACTTATTATTCCCGCGGCGGTCACACTTGTTGTAAATAAGATCCTGACTTGTCGGGATCGTCACTATTGAAAAAAAAACAACCGCATTGAATCCGTCCCGGCTACACTTTGTTACGCCGAACAGGTAAGCCACGTCAGCCAAAGGCTGGCAAACATTCCGAAGCAGGCGGACATGTGAATTAATTACGATTGGAAAACAGTTTTAAATATTGCTTCGGGATAGTTGGCAGCTACATTCAATAAAATTTTGGCAGGTCCCTCAGGTTTACGGCGGCCCTGTTCCCAATTCTGCAACGTTGAAACACTGATTCCAAGTAACCTGGCAAATTTATTTTGAGATAATCCCAATTGTTCTCTTATAATTTTAGGATCCGGGTTATCAAAATTAAACTCACGGCCCGGTTTCTTTTTACCCTTCAGTATTTTTCCGCCTTCTTTTATACTTTTTTGCAGCTCATAAAATAATTCGTTTTTCATTTGAACTCCTTTTCAACAAGAGATTTTAATAATTTCAACCGTTCGTTTGATAAATCATCCTGTTCGTTTTTAGAATAGATTAAAAGCATTAAAATAATTTCTTTTGCACTAACCCAATAATAAACAATTCTTACTCCGCCGCTTTTACCTTTACCGGAAATTGACCACCTGATTTTTCTCAATCCCCAGCTCCCTTTTATTACTTTTCCTTTTTCCGGGTTCTGGATTATCTCATTCTGTAACAGACGATAATCTTCGTCACGTAAAAGTATTTTCACCCTTTTAGTAAAAACCGAAGTCTCTATTATTCTCATAAGATAATATACGTCATTGAACGATAACCTTCAATTTTTTATTTTCTCACATTACCAAACCTTGTGCTGCTTCTTTCTACGTCAAGTTTGTAGAGACGACCCCGACAAGTCGGGATCGTCTCTACGGAAAAATACTTTTGAGCTGCCTCTATCTCCCGACAAGGAGTTGTACAGTACTACAACAAAAAGTTTTTGTAGTGACAACTCGAGAGTTGTCACATAAAATTTTATATCAGCAAAATTCTGAGTTCTTTTACAAAATTATATTTTTAAACCTTACAGGTCACGACCTGTCACTACAAAAAAAAATCTTTGTGCAGCTTCTATTTCCGTCAAGAAATGGTTCCCGTCAAAATCGGGCAGACTTGACGGCCCAGGATGATAACACTTGATCTAAAAAGTTTTTTACAAACTTCTTTATAGCAACCATTTACTGGTTACTGTGCTGAATTAGGGCATCGACCTGTCGTGCCATAACAGGATAAAAGCGCCCGCGGCAACGGCGAGGATTGCCATAATTGTGCTGAGTCCCGAGAAATAGATATTGAGCAGGGGTATTAGTCCATTCATGATGAGCCAGATGCCCAGCAAAAGCATACCGATATTCTTATTCAGTTTCATTGTTATTCTCCTTATCTAAATGAGTTGAACGAATTATATATGTAAAGCATTTTTGATTTTTTACTATAGCAGTCGGTGCGGATTATTATTCGGTGTGGATAAAACAAAATTATATTTTGTGAAATTAATTTCCTTTCTAAAAACATTAAGATAACCTCTTAACTAATGTTCAACTTAATCAATAAAATGAAATATTCAAAAGTATTGACATTGTTTCTGTGACAACTCACTCATCCATCGGCGAAAAAACTATGCCATAGATGGACGAGTATATCACGTCTCTACGGGAAAAATACTTAATCCTCATTTAGCGGAAAAGTACAACCGTATGGAAGCCGACATTTTGAGCACATGTTTAGAACACAACCGGTGAAAATGTTAATGATCTTTTACAATATCTAATATATTATCAATTTGAACCCAATAAATAGAGGAACCTTTTGTATCTGCCCCTATAAAAAATAAGTATTTATTATCGCTTGTCACGTAAGGTGCAACGTTATAGAAGCTATTGTTTATAGTCGAACCAAGACTTTTGGGATATGTCCAAGTAGCATCTTTTTTTCTGAAACTAATAAACAGATCCATTTTATAATTATCTCCAGTTTGTTTGGTGAAGATAATAAATGAATCATCCCTCGATATATAAAAATCCCCTCCTATATTGTTCATTGGAGCTTCCAGACTATAGAATGCCGTATCGGCATTATTGATGACCATTTTCGAAATTCCCGAATTCTCAACTGATGCATAATAATTTCCGGTATTTGTTTTCTGCAGATAGTACAAATTAATTCCCTTCCAAAATTTAGACGGAGCAGTCCAGCCGGTATCATTCCTCACGGAAAAATAAGAATAAGGAGTATGGTTTTGAAAATGAAGTAAAAACATTGTATCTCCACGTGCAGAAAGTGCCGGGGCATCAAAGTCATTAAACAAAACGAACGGGCCATTCCACGCACCATGGGAATAAGAGTAGTACTTGGTCTTTCTGATGGATTCATTTAATACTTCTCCATAATAAATCTCCTTACCATCGGGAGATATAGCAACACGTTCTGTAAGTCCATAACCGGTATCTACAGATAGGTTAAATATTTTAGGTGTTGATCCGGGTGGAGTTTGTCCAAGGTACAAACTCTTTGTAGGAATTGTTTGTGCAAAACCAGTATTTAACAACAGCAAAAAAACGATTGGGTTGAGAATAGTTTTCATAATTTTATTCTTTAGTTAATATTATTCATTTGTTTCAAACTCATAGCGAATTTTGATCTTACCAAACAATTGTAACGACGCAACGATGTAATTGTGTTCAAACAGTATAGATTCAATCCTTCAAACTACGACTCAGTATAAAACCAACCATTTTACTGCTTCTCTCCGTCAAATCAAGGTGGCTGCTTGTCCCGGCCAGTTAACAACTGGTCGGGGAGTGTCCGGCAATCGCCGGATGTATCGAAGTTTACCTACCGTAGGCATGGCCACCGCCCGCCCCGCTGTTTTCTACCGGGAAGGTTCGGGTTATGGAATTTTATTTTTATTTAATGCAATATTAATTCTTCTTATTATCTCTCTCTTTATTGGGTTTTTTAATTTGATTGCTTCAACATTCTTTTTAATCTTAGCCAGATTAAATCCATCATTAACGGGAGACTTTAAATTTTCGAAGATATTTTTAAAATCGTATTTCTCTTTCAAGGATAATACATCAATAAATTTTCTTGGATATTTGTCCAAAAAATTTAATAACAATTCACCACTCCATTCCGAATACTCTTCGTTATTTGAACAACCCCCACTAAATGTTAAAATAACTCTTTAGCTATTTTCGTATCTAGTGAATCAATGCTTTTTGCGAATTTTAATAACACATTTCCATTACATTTTAGCGTGTCGGTCTTTACCTGTGAGTGGGTAATATTAATTAGACACACTGTTAATATTAAAATGATTCTTTTAAACATATTTAACTAAGCCATTTAATTTTATTGATACCATGACCTTTGTGCTGCTTCGCTCTTCGGTAAGAATTGGTCGGACTGAAACGTTTTTTAGGCAGCATAATATTTATTTTTTTAACGACATTTTAAATAAACCTCTAACAATTCTTTAATTAATCTATGAGATCGAGAATTTTCTTTTGCTTGTCTTAAATCAAGCAAATATGTTGGATGATTAAAAGGATCTGTTCGGTACATATTCATTCCAATTATTTCACATAATCGTTTGCCTTCATCTGTCCAACCTACAGCACCAAGACGATTTACAAAAATTTGATTTTCACGTGCAAGACATTCTAATCGATGTGTCAATCCGAAAAGAAGCCTGTGAAATGCGGATTGGTTAGGGCCTTGAGCAAGACGTCTAGAGTCTGGATGGATTGCAATTGACATTAAATAAATATCAACCTCCATTCTGTCTTCATAAGTAAGAATTTCTGATGGAGTTACAGAATTATCCTTGCGAGTTCCAGAAATCATTGCATCAAAAGTACAACTAATTAAGGGCATGGCATTTAAATAACCATGCACACGATCTGCTTGATCAACTAAAATTGTATAAATATCTGGATTACTAGTCAACCATTGTTCTGACATTCCTTCAGGAATTCTTGACTCTTCATATCCTTTTAGACCTTTATAAACAATCTCATCGATTTCGTGTGTGTAAGGTCTGATATCTTTCCAATTTTTATCAATCGGTAGACTAGAAGAACGAATAGTACGAAATTCAACCAATGGTTCATTCAGGATTTCTATCCATTGTGTATAATGACCAGGAAGAAAATAATTGCTATGAGTAAAATACTCAAACCTTCTATTCCTTACTAAAGGAGATGAAATAGAAAAGCCGGAATGACCACTAGAACCAGCATCACTAACAAATAAGTTAGATAATTTTGACCAATTATCACTGACGCCATAGTCGTTAATAACTTCAAATAACTGATTTTTTGCGAATAAATTGTTCCAATCAAAATCTTTTGGTAAGATTGAGCCACAAAGTATAACTCTACCAAGCGTAATATCATCGTATTTTTTTAGAGCATACCCAATAATATAACTACCAAAACTATGAGCTATTACTGACGGCCTAAAATCGCGTTGCCGAGATGTAGAATTACTTACTCTATCACGTTGTTCACAATACCAATTGTAAAATTTAGTAATTTGTATATTTCTATGTCTTTGTGAAATAAATTTAAAAACTGAGAAGCGACCATAGTCATAAATTTTAGGTTGAATGCCTTGCTCACTTAATGCATTGGCTAGTTCTTTCTGCCAATGAGCATGAGTTTTAATACCATGGATCAAAATTATAGGACGATTTTGGTTCATAATTACTCCTTGTATTCTGTTTTACGCGTGGCCGTTAACCCATCTACGCTTCGTTATGCATGAAAGACTGCTTATTCCAATGTTTTCTATCGAGAAGGTGCGGGTTGTAGCACTTTATATAATTACTCAAAAAGTATTTTTGGAAATTGATTTCTACTAATTATAATTGGTTTAGATAAATACATTTTCTTTCTACCTGGGTAATTCATATACACTCTAAAACGGCTATTCTTAGAAATTGTAACAAGAATAGTATATGTCTCTTCTCCGTGTTCAACTCTTCTTTTTCTTTCTTCAATTAATTTTAGAATCTCTGAATAACTAATCACGCATATTTCGCGGTCTTTAACACAAACAAAAACAACAAATAGTTTGGTAATCATACTATCAAGTTTTTTCAGGTTTTCTAAATGTTTAAAAAGAAATGTGAATACATACTCTTTAAAATTTTTAGTTGGTTTCTTACTATACTTGATGTAAATACCAATGTCTTCGTTTATTTTATAGGCATTGTTATAAATCCTTTTCTTCTTTTTAAACACATTGATTGCGGTAAAATTTGGATGTTCAGCAATCTGTGTTAAAGCAGCTCCTCTAAATAAATGGTCATCATCGATATGCATTTTTACTCCAATTTGTTAGTGCAATAATGTTGTTGCGTTTAGTACGCATCCATATTTAAAAGCAACCGCATCTAATCCTTTAGCCGCGATTACCTGTCCCGATGTTTTCTATAAGGGAAGACGCGGGTTATATATAAATTATTCTTTTACTCTTTTCCAGCCGTAATTAATATTCACAACATTTTTATCGAGTAGTTCTTTTTGTCCAAATGTTACGTAGCATGGTTGATCAATATCAAAAAATATTGGAAAAGAAGATCCATCAATACCCTTAGTATGAATTAAGCTTACAGATATATTTTGATCAACTGGAAGTTGCCCATTATAAAACCAAGTTCCCCATCTTATTGTGAAGTTATGAGGAATTTGAAGATTCTTTTCAAGTTTAAGAATCTTTATCCACACTTTGCCGGAATATTCTGCTGGATGGTTGCCAATCCAACTGTTCTTAAATTGTCTATTAAGAATCGTTGATAATCTAAAAGCAATCTTTTGAGTCCCTTCATTCCAATTAAGATAAAGCTTACTCCTTAGTAAAGGAAATATGTTAAAGACTTTTTCAGGATCGATAACCATGATAGGTAGAACGATAAGTTTATCAGTTGTTATTTCAGTCGAAAGAGCACTTTCCAATTCTGCCTTAGTCCAGTTTTTATTCAAGAAATTATCGGTAAGAAGAATTAAAACAAACTTACTATTAGAAAGCCCTTCATTCAATTTTCTAATTATAGAACTACCCCAGCCAATTTCAAATTCATCGAGCCAGAAAGTTATTGAATAATTTCGAAAGTCCTGAATCAAAGGATTAATAAACTGTTCTTTATCCTCACTTGCATGCGATATAAATACATCAAAAGTCATCTTTAAAATTCTCTATTTATAATTAGTAGCTAACTGCCTTGCGCCTAACGCACAACCCAATTAAATTAAATTAAAAAACAAACCCTTGTACAGCTGCTATCTCCGGCATGAAACGACTTCAATTAAACCTCCGAGGTAAAGAATAGACCTCTGAGGTTTTTATTAAACCGCATCTAATCCGCCAGGTAATAACTTTCCATTTTGAACGGCTGGTTAATTTGGAATTCTCAGTCTTACTCGAAAATCAGTCTTAATTTTATTAAGAAGGCGTTCATATTCTTGTCTCCTACGAGAATTGTTATCAATCTGGTTTCTAATATCGCTTCCATCAAAATCTAAATTTCGACTGTTTCTAAATTCATATAACTGACCTTTTCCAACATAATAGTTCTCAAAAGATGTAAGAATTTCATTTATCCTATAATAATCATCATCAGAAAGAAGTATTTTACCTCGATTCACGAAAATTTTTGCAGATTTAAGAGCGTCAGAAAATGATAATAAACCATTTAGAGTTACTGAATTCCACAATTGTTCACCAAATATTTGAACATCTTGTAATTTATTCCACACTTCCATATATAAAGTAAATTGATTTTCTTTAAAACGGAATAATTCTTCTTTTTCAATTTCCAATTGAGATTTCATCCTTTCCAATTCCCAAGCATTTTTAGCTTTTTCGTTTTCAACAATATGGTTAGCTATTATTTTCCCAATCCAAGTCGATAAACCAGTTATAACAATTCCTAATCCACCAATCGCTGTGATTATTTCCGTAAATCCCCAATGATAAAATTCCATATTTACTCCAATTGATTTCACAAACTAACGATGTTGTACCAAACCAACCGTCCATTTAAAAATTTATGACGCTTTTATATTAAATTTATTTTTATAAAAAAACTTATAGTTATCTATCAGAAGTTTAATTTGGTGTGAATTGAGAAGAGGAATATTTTTTTTGGTTACAACCCTTTCATAAAACATTATTAGAAACCCCGCCGTATGTTTTAATACCCAGAGCCACCTGGCGGACTTGAACCGCCGACCCGCGCATTACGAATGCGCTGCTCTACCAACTGAGCTAAGGTGGCTTAAGAAATAAACACTATCTTATTTTCTTTTTATGACGGTTCTTACGCAAACGTTTTTTACGCTTGTGGGTGGCCATTTTATGGCGCTTTCTTTTTCTACCGCAAGGCATTTACATTCTCCTTTAATGTTGTTTAATTAATTCTTGTGCTTTCTTGCCAATCTCATTGGCGGGATCTATCTCAATTGCTGTTTTCCAGTATTCAACTGCTTTTGCCGTGTTGCCGATTGTACTATTAACTATTCCTAAATTCAAATTTGCTATTTGATGCCGGGGATTAATCTTAATTGCTTTTTCCATTGAAGCAATTGCATCGCTGCTGCTGCCGGTTTCATAATAGCAGACTCCAAGATCAACAAGCACGTCCGGATTCTTAGGGTCCAATTTCAAATACTGATTATAACGGTCAATAGCTTTTGCTTTGAATCCTGAATCATTTAATAAATGCGCAAGCTTTAGCAAATTTTCCCGGTCATTTGGATTAGCATCAACAGTCTTTTCAAGCTCTGTAATTTCATTAAGGCTGTTTAAATCAACTCCTGCATGGGGATTAGCGGCGCCCTCTGTTGGTGCACTGCCTGCCTGTACGGAATTATCAAAAATACCCGAAGAAAAAATTATAAGTGAGCCAATAAAAAATAAAGCAATCAGAAGATACAATAATTTTGTATTTGGAAATATTTTACCAGCCTGTGCATTTATAGTTTCTTTTTTTATATCCTGTTTAGCGCCGGATTTTTTAGCATCAACAGTTAAGTCTTCCGGCTTATTTAAATTTGTGCCGCAGCGTGGGCAGTATTTATCATAATCATTAAGATCTTCACTGCAGACCGGGCAGGTTAACATCTTTTCTCTATCAAGATTTTTATTCAAAAAATATTATTCTCCTACAACAGATTCTTTCATACCGGCATCAACCGCAGTTTTGAAATCCTTAGAAAATTTGAATGTCGGAACAAAATGGTCGCCCACATAAACCTTTTCACCGGAACGCGGATTTCTGGCATACCTGGCTTTTTTCTTTTTTACTTTATAGCTGCCAAAGCCTCTGATTTCAATACCTTTGCCTTCGGCAAGGTAATCAATAATAGTCTTGAATAAGCCATCCACAACGGCTTCGCAATCAATTTTAGTAAGCCCTGTACCGTTAGCAATCCTATCAATAATATCTGCTTTGGTCATCTCTAACCTCAAATTTTTAACTAAGTTACGGATTATTGAGGTGCAAAAATCATTAAAAAGCAGGTCAAAAACAAATTATTCCTTTTTAAGGCGATTTTAATCTTATATAAATCATCTCATTTAGTTAATTCAGTCCCATTTTAATACAAAATGCGGAAGATTCTCACTCAAAAAATAGCGAAAACAGGTCAAATACGCATTTTTCTTCTGGTATATTGTTTGTTTTAGATTAAGCATATTTGAAAGGCACTACCATGACACTCGTTCCTATAATCTACACAAGCCTGTTAATATTTACAGCGCTGCTCTTTATTGTAATTCTATTTTCCTATCTTTCATACAAGGCAAAATCAAGAGGAAAACTTCCCAAAAGAGAAGTTGATTTTATTAGATACAGTCCGGTGCCGGTTGTGCAGCCGGTTTATGTAAAATCAAACAACCAGGTACACAGACAGGTACAAGTGCAGCCGGTTATTCAGACTGCAAAAAGACCAGTTCAAAACAAGGCACAGGAACAATATCAAAATCCAAGAGATAATTCACGTAACGAAAGAAGAGAATCCGGCAGCCAGGGACAATACTTAAACACACAAAACATTGAAGATAAAAATCAAAGACCACGCAGTTTAACTGAAAATAGAGAGAAGATGCGCTTTCAAACCCGTATTGAAATAATGAACGAGTCTGAAAAATTTAGAAATACCAAGGTTAGAAATAATCCACCGGAACCGGCCTTAAAACGTGCATCAAGAAGCACAGGGCTTTCCGAGTTGAATGTATTAAATTATTACAGCGACGTTGAAAATACAGATCTAGTTTCTCTTAATGCTTCACATGCCAGGCAAGCAATGTGAACAAGAGCAAAAATATTTTAAGCCAATAGTAATTTCCGAACTTACCTTCCGGCAGGCATACATTCCTGAACCATTTTTTATTCCCAGGCATCTAATTAATAGTTATACTAATTTTTTGTAGTTTTAACTAAACAATTGGAGAAATGATGAAAGAAGTAAATTATAAGATAAATGGGATGAGCTGTATGCATTGCGTAATGGCAGTTAAAAAAGAATTGTCAAAACTAGAACTGGATTCTACCGACGTACAGATAGGATCAGCAAAAATTAAATTTGATGAGATAAAGGTAAAGCAGGATTCAATTGAACATGCTATTACAGATGCCGGTTATGCAATTGTGAAATAATAAATGAAAAATTATAATTTGCCCGTTGAAGGGATGACCTGCGCAAGCTGCGTAACACGGGTTGAAAAAATTGTAAGCAAGTTTGACGGAGTGAAAAACGTAAATGTTAATCTTGCAACAGAGCGCATTACTTTTGACACTGACGATGCAAACCTGGATTTATCCCCCATTGCCGCCGCAGTTGAAGATTACGGCTACAAATTAAAACTTGATTCTGACAGCTCTAATAAAACCAAAACTGATGAAGATACCCGGATTGAAGAAAACGACGAGTATTTTAATCAGATAAAAAAAGACTTCCGGTTAGCAGTTATTTTAACCATCCCTGTATTTTTTATCAGCATGCTAACGGGTTATTCTTTTTTCCAGTCTGTCTGGCCTTTTTCCGGTGACAACACACACAAAATATTATTAATACTTACCACGCCTGTAATTTTTATAAGCGGAAAAAGATTCTATAAAATATTCTGGACAAATCTGAAGCATCTTTCTGCCGAGATGAATTCGTTGGTAGCAATTGGAACAGGTACTGCATACGTGTACAGCGCAGCGGCTGCCCTGTTTCCGCAGGCTATTTCAATTCATGGAGAATTACCGCATGTCTATTTTGAAACTGCCTGTGTAATAATAACATTAATCTTGATGGGAAAAATTCTTGAGCATAATGCTAAAAGAAAAACAAATTCCGCTATTAAAAAATTGATCGAACTGAAGCCCAAAACTGCAAGAATATTAGCCGGACAGAAAGAGACTGAAATTAAAATTTCCGAGCTGCAGGTTGGGCACATTGTAATAATTAAACCCGGTGAAAAAATACCGTCTGACGGAATTATAACATGGGGCGCTTCGGTTGTAGATGAATCAATGATTACGGGTGAAAGCATCCCGGTTGAAAAAACGGAAGGCTCCAATGTTATTGGCGGTACAATAAATAAAAACGGAACATTCAATTTCAGGGTAACCGAGATTGGCGGTAACACAGTACTTTCGCAAATAATTAAATTAGTGGAACAAGCGCAGGCATCAAAACCCCCAATTCAAAAATTGGTTGATAAAATTGCAGGCATTTTTGTTCCAATTGTAATTTTAATTGCTGTTGTAACATTTGCAGGATGGATCATTTTTGGAGATGCTCATTCCTTTAACATAGCCCTTGTAAATTTTGTAGCGGTTTTGATAATTGCTTGCCCTTGCGCACTTGGTCTTGCCACACCAACAGCAATTATTGTAGGAACGGGACTCGGCGCATCAAATGGAATTTTGATCCGCAATGGTGAAAGTCTTGAAGTAGCCCAGAAAATTTCGACTATAATTTTTGATAAGACGGGCACAATTACAGAAGGCCGTCCAAATGTTTCTGAAGTAATAACTTTTAATATTTCCGAAGAAGAGATTCTGCTGCTTGCCGCTTCGCTTGAATCAAAATCAGAGCATCCGCTTGCAAAAGCAGTTATAGATTATGCAAATTCGAAAAATATTGATTTGGTTCAGCCGGATTCGTTCCAAAATTTATCGGGATTTGGCTTAACCGGTATGGTTAAAGAACATATTTTACTAGCGGGCAATCTAAATTTAATGAAAGAATATTCAGTTAAAACCGAGTCCATCCAGAACAAATTTGATACTCTTACAAAGGACGGAAGAACAACAATATACATCGCCGTAGACAACGAGATTAAAGGATTGATTTCTATTGAAGATAAAGTTAAATCAACTTCTCAAAAAGCTGTTGATGAACTTAACGGAATGAATATTAAGACTGTTATGATTACCGGTGATAACAAAATAACTGCGGAGGCAATTGCCGGTAAAGTTGGGATCAAAAATTACAAGGCAGAGGTAATGCCTGATGAAAAAGCAAATATCGTAAAAGAATACCAGGGGAATGGTGAAATTGTTGCCATGGTTGGCGACGGCATTAACGACTCCCCAGCTCTTGCACAGGCTGACGTTGGAATTGCAATTGGAACAGGAACCGACGTTGCAATTGAAACTGCTCAAATCACTTTGGTAAATGGAAACCTGATGAATGTTGCAAAAGCAATCAGGCTTTCCAGGTACACAATAAGGACTATCAAGCAAAATTTATTTTGGGCGTTTATATACAATACAATTGGAATTCCCCTTGCGGCACTTGGACTTTTGAATCCAATGATAGGCGCGCTTGCGATGTCTTTGAGTTCGGTATCGGTGGTATCAAATTCGCTGAGGTTGAAGAGGAGGAAAATTTAGATTACAAAAAGTCCCCTCCTTTCGAAGTTTAAAAAAATCCCCTCCTTTTTTTAAGGAGGGGTGTCACGCTTTAAGCGTGATGGGGTGGTTCGAAGGCATTTTTGAATTTTCTTCACAACTGAATCCGTATCAAATAAAACTTCACCGTTTTTGAATCTTATTACTCTTAGCCCAAGAACTTCTAAATATTTTGTTCTTGCTAAATCGTATTTTATTTGGTCATCATCAAAATGCCCTTCCCCATCTAATTCAACAACAAGCTTTTCAGAAGGGCAATAGAAATCCACGATGTAATGCCCAATGCTTTCCTGTCTTCTAAATTTTCTGCCATCGAGTTGACTATTTCGGAGTTGATACCAGAGGAGTTTTTCGGGGTCTGTGGGGTTATTGCGTAAGTCTTTTCTACGAGTCAATAAAGTTTTCTTGTTAAACAACTTCATAAAACCACCCCTTGTGTTCCCCTCCTTGAAAAGGAGGGGATTTCTTTAATTTTTGATTATTTTCTTGGGAGTCTTTCTAAATAAGAACTTGTGCTTAGTACTGCAAATGAATTTTTAACCTTTAGATCTTTCAATGATTCACAATTCAAATAGCTCATTGAACTTTTTAATCCATCGGAAATTGCGTTAACAACGCTCTTTACTGTTCCTTTGTACGGTACCATTGTTTCTTCACCTTCAATGAATTCGCCCTTCATTTTAACTCCAAATGAAGCTGAGCCGCGGTATTTCTTCCAGAGCTGATCGCTATATTTTATTACTTCACCGGGTGTTTCTTTTGTTCCGGCAAGCATTCTGCCCAGCATTACAACGTCAGCCCCGGCAGATAAGGCTTTGGCTACATCGCCGGGACTTTTTATTCCGCCATCGGCAATCAATTCAATTTTTAATTTCTGTTCTTCACGCGCAAAATATGAATCAAGAACCGAGGAAACCTGTCCTATACCAATACCTGTCTGCACCGAAGTAGTACACACACTGCCGCCGCCAATTCCAATCCTGACTGCGTCTGCGCCTGCATCAACCAGCTGTTTTAATGTTCCGCCGTGTGCAATATTTCCAACAATCACTTTCACTTTATATTTCTTTTTTATCTCTTCGCATTTTTTTAATACGTGAGCATTATTTGCATTTGCAGTATCAATACAGATAATCAATTTATTGGCGGCAAGTTTTTCCAGTAATTCATCATCGGCAGTTAAGCTTACAGAAACCGCCTGAATACCCTCTACAACTTTTCCATCAGAAAACAGTTCGTTCAACGACGAGTCAAATCTATTTACAATTCCAATACATCCTGAAGCAGAAAGTTCTTTTGCCATTGTAATCCCCGTAACGGTATCCATAGGACTTGAAACAACCGGGACACCTAATTCAATTCCAAGAAAAGCCGATTTAATATTTACATCATTCCTGCTTTTAACACGTGAAATTTCAGTAGGAATTAAACTAATATCATCATAAGTAAGAGAAAGAAAATAATCATTTAATTCTTTCCTGGAATATATTTTCATCTTCACCTCAGCTTGAATAAGAAATTAACTTAAGTTCAATTGTATGCAAACATACAAAATTTTTCAAAGGAATTTTTTATCTAAACAGATTTTTCAAATGGGGTTAATTTTCAAGTTCCGGTGAGAATGAATCACTCACCAGAATTTTTTTATAGTACGGGAAAGAGTGATTTCCATTTTTATTAGCGGCTATAACTCTTATGATATATTCACCCGGTTTAACATCATTTACATTCACAGATAAAACATTTGAAGCATTATCGAACATAAAACCTTTTTCTTCCTTGTTAATAAAAACCTGAATGCTTTTAGGATTTATCCCGGTGGAATCTTTCAATGCAAAGGATATTTTTAATGAATTATTCCCGACTTTAGAACTATCCTGAATAAAACTTATTTCAGGTTTGCCGGCTTTGAAATATTTTGCCAGACCTCTGAATATTCCCCAGGCTTGAATCTGGTTGAACTCGTCATTATTCAAACGGGTTTCCTCCAGATGATTAGTATGAAAGCCGCACTCGATCAACACTGCCGGAATAATAGTTTTCCGCAAAACGGAAAATCCTTCACCCGGGTAAATATTATAATCAGAATATGTGCCGTCGAATGAGCCAAGCCCGATAGGATTTCTCATAACGTAGGAAAGATCCCGCTCTATGTACTTTGCAATATCATGGCTGCAAGGCTCAAACTCATAATTATTTTCTCCAGCATGATAATAAGCGGCTGTATAGTTAGTATAATCGTCTTCAGTTTTAGCCGGGGCATTGTGATGAATACTAACGAATATTTCAGCGCCGCTATTATTGGCAAGTACGGAACGGTCGGCAAGAGCAATAGTAGTATCCTTCATTCTTGAAATATTTACCTTTGCTCCGGATGCCTCCAGATTTTTTTTAAGATAAAGAGCAACGTGCAGGTTGACATCTGCTTCTATTACGTCTCCTTTTTTATTCTTGTTTTTCCTGTCATCTCCGCCATGCCCGGGGTCCAAAAAAATCTTTCGCCCAATTAAATATTTTGAATATTCTGCGATTGTCTTTTCCCTAACAGCAATGTCTTTCCAATCTGAAGGGTATTCATACAAAGGAATGTTATAAGTAATAATTGTAGTCCGCGAGCAAGCGCTTAGCAAGAAGATTAAAACGAGGACTGAAAATTTCTTACTTATATTTATGTAAAATTCTTTACGCATTTATTTCCTTCAAGTGCAAAGTGGCACTTAGGACAATGATTAAGATTAGGAATAAAGTGATTTGCATATATTTTATCAATAGCTTTATTGAGTTCCGCACCAAAAATATTAAGGTCATCCCTGCCAAATTCGACCGGCACAATATCATCAGGATGCTTCAAAAAGATCAGTTCAAGCTGAAATTTATTATACTCTTTATATAATTTCGAAAGAATATAAGCATAAAATTTAAGCTGCGGCAAATAATCAATTCTCCTTTGTTTTAACTGGCCGGTATTTATATTATCAGTTTTGTAATCAATAATGATAAGTTTGTCATTTTCATAAATGAGTTTATCAATTATTCCATAGAGAAAGTGTTTCCCTTCGGCACAATAAACTTCAAATTCATCCCTGGAATTTTGGGATGCAGAAATTTCAGTATATACTTTTGACAGATAAAATTGCTTAATATCATCAACAACAGAATTGATTAATTTTGTTTTTTTATCTTCAGTTTCAAAAATATTCTCAGCAACAAGTTTTCTTGTAATAAACCAGCTTAGATTTTCAATTTCAACTTTCTCCTTCAATGCCGAGTGAATTAATTTACCCCGTAATTGGGCATATTTTCTAAGCTCATCATCCTCATTAGAATTAAATTCATAATCGTTAATATCATCTTTTAGTAATTTATATACAGTTGAATAGCCCAATACATAAGTCAGTTCATATTTTACAGGGCACTGAGAAAACATAGAAATTTTTGTGGCAGATATAATTTCATTCTCGGGAACGTCATCAATTCTGCGTATTAAAATGTTTTTAATAACATTTATATTATCAGCGCCGATATTCAGACTGCCGCTCTCTTCAATATTTTTAGTTACCGGAACTGAAAATGTAAAAGTCTTTTCGTAAAACCTGTATTCATTCTTTTCCAGTTTGATAAATTCAACAACGGCTGATAATTGGTTATCATCTGCCGTTAAATCAAGATTCAGACCATCTGAAATTGAATTAAGAAAAGAATCCTTGCTGTATTTTTGCCGCATAGTTCCGCTAATATATAATTGATTAATTGCGCGTGTAACAGCGACGTATAAAAGCCTTTGGTTTTCAGCAGATGCTTTTTTCTTAATTATATAATTATGTAATGCAATAATTGGTGATGAAGAATATTTATAGAAATAGTTATTTCTTTGCGGAATTTTTGCCAGCAGACCGAATATTTTATCAATATCAAGAGATTTTGACCTGACATAATTATCTTTGGCGGATTGATCACATCCGTAAAGAAAAACAACCTTGAATTCAAGTCCTTTAGCCTGGTGGATAGTCATTAGTTTGATAGTATTTTCGTCTCTAACAACCTGGGCCTGTCCTTCATCTTCAAAACTATTTATTGATTCGCGCAAAGAAGTAGTAAAATCATAAAGGTTTTTAAAACTCTTTTGTGAGAAACTACGCGCAATCAATAAAAGCTTTTCAATATTAGCAATTTCCTGAGATGAATTTTTTTTTGCCGAAATTACCGACCAATAGTTACTTTCAAGCAATATTTTCCTTATAAGCAGGTATATTTCCATACTGAATGCAATTTTAATATTCTCATTAAGCCGGGAAAAGACATTTATATAATTTGGTTTCTGCTCAGATAATTTTTCGAGTTTATCAAAAAAAGAACTGCCATTACAGCATGTAATTTCGTAAATCTGCAAATCCGATAAATTAAAAAACGGAGACCGTAAAACACCAACCAGGGCAGCATCATCTTCATTGTTCAATAAAAATGAAAGATAATTATATACATCATAAACAGACTGGCGCTGGTAAAATCCTTTTCCCCCAACTATTGAATACGGAATTTGATGCTTAACAAAGGCTTTTTCTAATTCATAAAATGAATTTCTCTTACGGCATAATATAGCAATATCTTTAAGAAGTACATTTTGATTGTTAATCAGCGTAATAATTTTTCTTGCAACCAGCTCACTTTCCTCAATTGCATTATCCTGACCGGCAAGAATAATTTCAATTGCCCCATTCTCGTCTTCACCTTTTGCACAAATCAAATCGCTGTACTCAACTTCGTTAAATACAGGACTTGCATCCTTAAACAAATTAGTAAATAAAATATTTGTGAATGCAACTAATTGGGGCACCATTCTAAAACTGTGGGGCAGACTGAGCAAGCGTCCTGTTTTTTGGGCAGCAATAATTTCATTTTTTGTTTTGTTGAAGATTTCCAGTTCTGCATTTCTAAACATATAAATGCTTTGTTTCTCGTCACCCACAATAAAAAGATTCCCGCTTTGAAGATTATCAAGAATCGGCATGAATATTTCGTACTGCAATTCATTCGTATCCTGATATTCATCAATCATTATATAGCTGAATTTTTCTTTTAATGATAATTGAACTTCCGGCAGTTTAATAATTTGCTGCGTAAATAAAAGAATATCTTCAAAATCGAGGCAGCCTTTATGTTTCTTTTTGGCTGAATATAAATTGAGAGTATGATCAAAGATCCTTAGAAATGATTTTCCAAAATGGATTAAGTCTAAAGTAGAATTGTGAGAATCATCAATATCAAAAAATATTTTAAGATTTTTGAAAATAGACTGAACCTCTTCAATCTCATTATCACAATCATCCCTGTTAAAACTAAGGTATCCCCGATTTCTAACATCCCCCGTATTTGTTAAAATCAGCTCGCTAATTTTCTTTAATAATTTTAATTGTTCGAATGAAGATGACCTGTGATCAAATTTTAGTTTTTGCTCCTCAATTGAGCCGGCAATTTCTTTATTTTTTCCATTAGAGAGTACAGCAGTATTAATTTTATTAAGCGAACTGAATAAACTCTTAATTTGTATTGTAAATATTTCCTGAAATCCTTTATCAAATGACGACTGGTAAAAATTGAAAATATTATCGTCGTCATTTTTATATATGGATTCTTGCACCTTCTGAATAATCCTTCTTTTTTGAATTGAATCTTGAAGCTCCTCAATAAATTTTTTCTTTGAGCCAAAGAAGCGTATGAGAAACTTTAAGTCTTTTTCATAATCAGGTTCTTTAATCAGCGTATTAATTGATTCGTCTATGCAAAGCTGAATTAACTCGTCAGCTCCCTGTTGATCAATTGGAATAAAGTTTGCATCAATCTGTGCCTCGGGTGCAAATTCCTTTAAAATATTGATGCAAAATGAATGTATTGTAGAAATGTTTGCAGAGACAAGCTGACTGCGGGCGTTTTCAAGTTTGCCCCTTTTAACGTTATTTGTTTCAGAAAGAATCCGCTGTTCAATTTCGCCGGCAATTTTTTTATTCAATTCTCCGGCAGCTTTGTCGGTGAATGTTATTGCCACAACATTAGATAATTCCACCTGCCCGGTTAGTAATATTTCAACAAATCTTTTAGCCAGGACAAAAGTTTTGCCGGAACCGGCATTCGCGGTTAATGAAATATGATTTCCAATATCCAGCGCTTCTTTTTGATGTGAAGTTAATTCCGGCATCATTCAGATAAAGGAATTATTATTAAAAATACTGTCATATTATTTAATGAATTTTCCAGTGAAATATTACCTCCAATGCTTTCTATGAATTTTTTAGCAATGCTAAGACCAATTCCCATACCATGTTTTTTAGTTGTAAAATTTTCATCAAATACTTTCGGTATTAATTCCCGGCTAATTCCTGTACCATCGTCTTTAACCCTTATTATACAACTTTCCTGATCCACCCATAAGGAAACTGATATATTCTTTGCATCAGCCTGAATAGAATTCCGCACTAAATTTACAATAGTTCTTTCTAATTGATCTTTATCAGCTTCTATTAATATTTCGTCTTTTTGAGATTCAAATAATAAGACAAGTTTTTCTTCAGCAAAAAGGTCCAATGCCTTGCGAATAATCATAACCGCGTTAATTTTTTCAATATTTAACCTGGGCATTCTTGCAAAGTTAGAAAATTCTGAAGCGATGTTTTTCAAAATTTCAATTTGTGAAATAATAGTTGATGTAACTTTTTCAAAAATAGAATCAAACTTTGCTGATTTATCCTTGTATGCAGTAATTAATTGCTGCACATTTAATTTCATAGGTGTTAAAGGATTTTTAATTTCGTGTGCTACCTGCTTAGCCATTTCTTTCCAGGCAGTTTCGCGTTCCATTTCAGCAATTTCTGCCTGGCTTTGCTTAATTTTCTTAACCATCCCATTAAAACCATCCACAAGTTCCTTTATTTCTCCGCGTGCATTATAGTTTACTTCCACATTCAAATCACCGCTTCCAACAGACTTAGTAGCATTTGTTATTTTTCTAATTGGTGAAGAAATTTGCTCCGCAAGCAGGGTGCTGAACACAATAAGCAAAATCAATGCAAGTGAGAATATTCCGAATAAGAATATATCAAGCTCAACATCAGATAGCGGAACAGTAACCTTGTTAAACATGTCTGAAACCTGAATGATATACTCTTTGCTTCCAATCTTAGCCTGATGATAAATATTATTGACAGGAATATTCTCAAAAGGCTCTTTGATAAATAGATTTTGATTTTTCCCAAGGACACATTTACTATAAACAAATCCGCTTAAAAACTGAGGTAACAGTCCAATATCCGAATAAATTTTATTTGATCCATAGATAAAATATCTACCGTCGAATAACGAGAAAGAAATATTGAGGTCGTTTGTAGCTTTTTCATAAATAGTTTGTTCGTTTATAGAGGAAGTTGTGCAATAGTAATTTATATATGACTCAACCTGCTGAGACAATTCAATTAAACGCTTTTCAACAAGCTCGTTATTTTTTGATTCGGTTAAGTTTCTGAAATATATAGCAACCAGCAACAACGGCACTAAAGATACAATCAGAAAAGCACCAATAAGACGGAATTTATAAGAAGATATTAAGGCAATAATTTGATTGAATTTGAATAAAGCATATATCAACAGAAGAATAAGAATAATAAAGGTGTGAATGAAAAAAATCTTAAAAAAGTCAGAAAGATTCCAGGAGAAATTTTTACCTTCCAGGGCAACAGCAATAATTTTATCCTTACCATTATTATTGACTTTAAGTAAGTAAACCAGATGATTTTCATTATTCAAATCAAGATTCATCCATGCTTCATTGTGAGAAGAAAATGATGCATTTAATAAAATATTCTCATCAGACTCTGAGAGAGATACATCGCCATACGACCGAACAAGTTCACCATTATGAAAGTCGAATATTTTTAATTTATCAAAACTTACCGCAGAAGATATACCAGCCCGAGACGGACTAAGAAATTTTGGCAATTCGGGATAATTGAAAAAATCTTCGTCATAAATTGCCGTAACAGTTACATAGCCAACAATCTCATTATCCAACCCAATAGGCGCCGAGCCGTAGTATATAAGCCGGTCTCCATATACATCCACTTGCTTTTTTATTTTAAGACTATCAACCTGAGAATTTAAAATTCTGGTTATTTCCAGGTTGTTAATCAGTCCGGAAGATTGAAAGCCTCCAACGAAGTTTTTCTTTGAATCATAAAAATTAATGGCCGAACGAATTCCCTCACGGTACAACATGCTATTTGACCATGCAACAAATGCGTCGGAAGAGAGATCACTACCATCAAAAAAGGAAGAAATTACATTTTCATCCTGTTTTATTTTTGCAAGAGTTTGATAAACCATAAACTCAACAAGACTTTCATCAGTTCTTGTTATTTCCTGAGCAGTAGTCTTGAGGGATTCCCTTTCAATTTCAGAATTGTAGTATGTTAAATAACTGACTGTAATTAAAGAGGCAGAAAAAGCAATACTGACAAACCCAATAACAGTTTTTTTCCTTTTATCCAGAATAAAAAAGGTCAGGACAAATAATATTGAAATGAAAATGAACCGTATTAACGGTGTTCCTTGCGGGTCTCTCTGCAAAACATCAAAGAGCCAGCCGATAAACTGAATAATGATAAATAATGCCAACAGAAATAAATATTTTTTATTTCTAATACCGAGCGGAATTGATTTATAAACAAGATTAGCTAACATCATTGAAAATAAAACAACACAATAACCCAGTATTAAAATATTGATACACATCAGTAATGAAGAAGACCCGGGCCAGATAGAAAACTCCCTAAAGTAGCGTATAGTTGAATCGAAAATAACACTGCGTATAGATGCGCCAAGCGATCTTAATATCAATAAAAAAAGAAAAATAACAGGGATAAATATTATCGTGAAATTCAGCCATCCTTTTTTAGAATCATCCAAGCCAGTAAAATATTCATCTGCGTATTTATCACAAAGCTGAATTCCTGCTAGTAATAACAAAACAGTAATTGTAAATTCCAAAGGGGATCTTACAATTCCGTAACCAAATTGAGAGGAAAAATTTGAAGCATCGGTTAAAGAATTATTGATAAGCGATGACGGTATTTCGAAATAGAAAAATAAAATACGCAGCGCAGCCAGGTATAACAGTGCAATAAATAATTTGAGCGGCCTGCTTTTTATTTTAAATAAATAGCTACTGCAAAATAATCCAATTCCCAGAAACGCAATAATAATTACAATAGACTGAAGCATCCAAGTTTCGTTCTTAATCAGGTTAAGAGAAGCGTCAATTGAAGGTTTATCAAAAGATGTGACACCAATTTTATTGTTAAAGTTATTGAGCAGCGCAAAAGAATATTTACGCCCGTCTTTACCAGGTTTTGCAAATTGAGAATACTCAATCTGTACAGCTACGGATAAAGCCTGCGACAAAGAATCTGTCAGATTTTCCCATATATATTCGTGCGAAGGAAGTGTGAAGGATTTTTCAACGGGTAAACTTAAAAGGAGAAAATATTCTCCATTATTTATCTGAAGCGTATCGGTAAAAGAAAGATATGTAATTAATTTTTCGCCGCTGAAAAAAGCCTGACCAATCCATCCATTAAGCTTAATTATCCCAACATTTTCTAAAATCTGCCTATCATTCCATGCGATAAGTTTCAAAGAATCATCATAAAGCTGTATCGATAAATTCCTATCATTATAATAGGATAATTTTTCAAATAATATTTTCTTATCATTAATTGTAAGTAAGGCTTGATTCTTTATTTCCCGTTTCAATTTTTTAAAAGTATCTTCAAGTAAGAGATATCTCTTTTCAAAAGCCTGATTAATAAAATTTTCCGTTTGCTCAATTTTATCGGTAAGTATTAATTCCCAGTCTTTTTTTTCGTTTGAGATAAGAATAGGCGAAATTACCGCCGAGACAGCGATTATTAATAAGAGAAAAGAAAAAAATAAGATGTATCTATTTTTCCTTATTAAAATTTTTTTAACCATTCTAATTGATTGTAATTTGGGAAATGCACAATTGGTTATCAACCATTTGCAGAGTTATAAAAACGGTTGCAGTCTTTCTAATTCCCTTACTTGTATATTTAATAGTTCCAGAGGCAAAAGGCGATTTAGTTTCAGTAACAATATTTGTCAATTTGAAAGAAGAAGGGACACAGATGCTGAGAAAATCTTTAATAACATAATAAGATTGATTTGAACTGTAATACCCCGCTGTTCCGTTAGAGAGACTAATATAGTTTTTAGAACTGAAATAGCACGAAAATTTGTCTACGGAACCATCAGCAATACCTTCTTCAATTCTCGCAAAAATTTGGGAAGGGTCTTTTCCTTTTAGTTCCTGAGCGAATAATCCTGCAGCACAAACTATCTGGAAAAAGATGATATATCTAAAAAAAATATTTCTATTCTTCGAATTCCCTGATTTCATTTTTTTCTATTCAGAATCTATACCAAAATAAATAAAAGAAATAAAAAAGCATACCACGAAGGTATGCTTTTTTAACAAAGGAGCAAGTATATATCGGGAATTATTTTATTTTTATCACTTTCTCAATTATTATACTTCTTGTTTTAGAAATTGTTCCTCGTTTTAATTCTTTATTTCCTTCAACAAGCTGGTATGCCCAATCGAATACCATTCTTTGCCCAGTAATGCTTTTTACCCTGACTTTAGCAAAATGATTATTCCATGTCCAAATAACATAGGTATGCCCTACAATGGCTTTAGTGTATTTTACATTCTCGCCTTGTAGCAGGGGTACCCATCCGGAAAGAGGTGCGTAACTAATATCATAAATGTTATTAGTTGGTCCCATATCCTGGATATCGGCATCACTCCAAACATTCATGTAATACTGGGCGTTATTAATATCTTTTTCAAAAAAGAAATCCGTATTTTGATCGTTATATGGAAGAACAAGATAAGCGCTGAAATCATAGCCTGAATTATTTGGCGATGTATTATAATCAAAAATAGCCTGATCGAAGCCTTCGGGACGAGGTGTATCGTAGACAACATCTTTGCTTAAATCGCTTTCCAAACCATCATAATTGAAGGCAGTGACTGCATAATAATTAGTTATACCGTTCTTGGCGCCATAATCAATAAAGTGAGTACCAGATGAATGCCCGATTAGAGTATATTTGCCATTATAAGAGTAAGCAAAATATACATTGTAACCGGCTATATCTCTTTCGGGATTTGGATCCCAATAAATATCTACCCTATTATCTCCTGTGATAGTTGAAACATTTTTTGGCGCAGATGGCGGATAGTCATTATAATCATCTTGATTCCGATATCGATGGCATCCTGAAAGAATCATCGATGAAATAATTAAAGTTAATAAAACAGCAAGTCTTTTGTTTTTCATAGCAACCTCCAATAAATTCTGTTAATATTATTTCAATGATAGTGCCAAAAATTTCTTCGATCGAGAAGACAATAATCTTTTGATTTAGCGCAATTTTTGAGAGAAAAATATTTTGAGGGGAACAATGTGAAGAAAATATAGTTCAGGGCTGTATTAATAAATGAACAACCCTGAACTATTTAGTAACTCACGTTATGTAAAAACGGTATTTAAACCAATTGATTTTAAAACTTCATAGCAAAGCAAGATTTCATATTTTTAAGTTCATTATGAAGATGTAGGCTAATAACGAAATTACCTGTCCATTGAACAAAGGATTGGGCTTGGCCTAGCCATACCTTGGGCTAAAGCCCTTTTTTTGTTGTTGCGCTTTTCCTCCGCCGTGAAGAGAGTGTGTGATAATTAAGATTTTTTGAAAAAATGTTTCGATTTCTTTTTAAAAACAAAACTAAAATTCTCTTAACCCCCTATTTTCACACAGGCTCTGAACGGCGGAGTTAAAATAAATTAAATTATACATACTGTGAGTTAGTAATATTAAATAGAGAAGAATTTATCCTCAAAAAACATGCAGGAATTATTGATAACTGCAACAGCTTTACCATTCATGAGACGTTTATCGAAGGGGGAATTTTTTGCTTTTGATTTAAATTTAGATACATCTACAGTCCAGATTAAATTTGGATCAAATATAGTAAGATTAGCAGCATCGCCTTCTTTAATATCAGGAATACGGATATTCAATATTTTTCTCGGATTAACCGCCAATTTTTCAACAACCTGCGGAAGAGTTAAATGTTTTTTATGAAATAATTCGCTAAGAACTAAGCCAAGCTGGGTTTCAAGTCCAAGAATTCCGTTAGGAGCAAAAATAAATTCCATTTCTTTTTCTTCTATTGCGTGGGGTGCGTGGTCGCTGGCAATACAGTCAATAGTACCATCACTTAATCCTTCAATAATTGCAGCAACGTCTTCGGAAGAACGCAGCGGAGGACTCATTTTATAATTTGTATCATAAGTTTTTACAGAATCATCTGTTAAAGTAAAATGATGAGGAGTGGTTTCGGCGGTAACTTTAGCTCCTCTCTTTTTTGCCTGTCTGACCATCTCAACGGCGCCTTTTGTACTTATATGCGCAATGTGGATTTTTCCGCCAATAAATTCCGACATAATTATATCTCTCATTACAATCAAATCTTCAGCAACATTAGGAATGCCTTGTAATCCAAGCATAGTTGAAGTTAGCCCCTCATTCATTGCACCATCTGAAAAAGATTCATCTTCACAATGTTCAATAATAGGAGTTCCAAAATGCCTAGAATACTCCAAAGCATTTCTTAAAACGCCAGAATTTTTTATTGCAACACCATCATCAGAAAAAGCAACAGCTCCAGCTTCAAAGAGTTCATACATTGGCGAAAGGGCTTCTCCCTTGCGTGCAAGAGTTGCTGCCCCAACAGGATAAACATCTACAAGATGATTTTTTGCTTTCTCTTTAATAAATCTTACAATTTCTGCAGAATCAATATCAGGATTAGTGTTAGGCATACAAGCAACACCGGTAAAACCACCCGCTGCGGCAGCATTGCTTCCGGATTCAATAGTTTCCTCATCCTCCCGCCCCGGTTCGCGGAAATGAACGTGCATATCAAAAAAACCGGGAGAACAAATTTTATTTTCAAACTCAAAAATTTTTGATTCTTTAAAATCTTCTTCCTTTACATTTCCAATTTTTTTTATGATACCATCTACAATGAGTAGATCGTTTTTCTCATTCAGTTTTTGTTCAGGATTTAATAAAGTAACTTGTTTTAAGATTATTTTCATTTTTTCACCTTAAAATTAATGCATAGTACCAAGCAAATATAAAACTGCCATTCTAACAGCCACACCATTAGTAACCTGATCAAGAATAACCTGATAAGGCCCATCAGCAACTTCAGAGGATAATTCAACACCACGGTTAATGGGACCTGGATGCAGGATTACTATTTCTTTATTATTCTTTTCAATTCTTTCAGACGTAATTCCAAAATACTTATGGTACTCTCTTAGAGAAGGAATTCTTGTACCGGCGTTTCTTTCCAGCTGAATGCGAAGTACATTGAGAACATCGTTCTTAGCAATTGCATCATCAACATTGGAAAAGATTTTAATTCCAAGTGATTCAATCCCAAGCGGAATCATTGTAGCGGGACCGCAGACAGAGACATTAGCGCCCATTGTTTTCAATCCAAAAATATTTGAAAGTGCAACGCGGCTGTGGGCAATATCTCCGACAATACAAATATTTAATCCTTCTAATTTTCCCAGTCTTTCGTGGATTGAATACATATCAAGTAAACCTTGCGTAGGATGTTCGTGCAAACCATCACCAGCATTAATAATATTTGCATTAGAAATTCTAGTTAAGTACTGCGGCACCCCAGCCGATTGATGACGTACGACAATCATATCAACTTTCATTGCTTCAATATTTCTTACAGTATCTTTAAATGTTTCCCCTTTTTTAGCACTGCTAGTTGAAGTGGAAAAATTTATAGTGTCGGCAGAAAGTCTTTTCTGAGCAAGTTCAAAAGAAATTCTTGTGCGTGTAGAATTTTCATAAAAGAGATTTACGATTGTTTTGCCTTGCAAAGTTGGTACTTTTTTAATAGGTCTTTCCAGGACTTCTCTAAATGTCCGGGCAGTATCAAGGATCAATTGTATATCTTCTTTTGGTACATTCTGCAATCCTAATAAATGTTTGTTAGATAAAGACATTTTACCCTCTAATTTTTACCTGGAGCATTAATTAAATAAACTGCATCTTCCCCATCAGTTTCCTTAATGCGCACTCTAATTTCTTCGTTGATAGATGTAGGGATATTTTTCCCAACAAAATCTGCTTTGATAGGTAATTCCCTATGTCCACGGTCAACAAGAACACAGAACTGAATAGTGTTTGGCCTGCCAAGATCCATTAAAGCATCAAGAGCTGCACGTACAGTTCTACCGGTATAAAGGACGTCATCAATAAGAATTATATCCTTCTCATTTAAATCTACAGTAATATTTGTAACGGAAATTTCCGGTTGTTTAAGACGGGTTCTAAAATCATCCCGGTAAAGAGTAATATCAAGAACTCCGAAATTCGGTTCTGATTTATCAATCTCTTTAATTTTTTCTTTTATTCTCTCTCCAATAAATTCACCGCGAGTACGCATACCAATAAGCACTAAATTTTTTGCCCCTTTATTCTTCTCAAGAATCTCATGAGCAAGACGTGTAAGAGTTCTGTTTAAACCTTCTTCGTCAATAATTTTAGCTTTTATGTCCATATAAAAAAAATCCCCGTTGGCAAAAGCCTTCGAGGTCTCCATTTTAATTATCTATTTTTATTTTACTTTGCATTCCTTGTTTATCTCTCCGGATAAAGTTAAAGGATAATTACTATAACAAAATTAGCTAATTTCTTGTTAGTACAAAAATAAAAAAGTTAACCCGGCAAAACCGGGATAACCTTATAAAAAATTATTTTACCTTAAATTCAATTCTTCTATTAGTAGCTCTGCCTTGAGCAGTTTTGTTATCAACAGCAGGATTGCTTTCACCGTATCCAACAGCAGTAAGCCTGCCGGCAGGAACCATTTTAGTCATAAGATAATATTTAACTGCATCAGCTCTTTTTTGAGATAATTTCATATTGTAGGAAGCAGATCCAATATTATCTGTGTGACCTTGAATCTCAATGTTTAAATCGGGATTTCTTAAAAGAGTTTTTGCAGCATCGTAAAGAATAGGATATGATTCTGGAGTTAACTCAGCACTGTTAAAAGCAAAATTGACTCCAACTAATACCCAATGATCCGGGAAGCTGCCACCTGCAGGTTTTTCTACAACAACTTCCTTAGTTACTTCCTTTGGAATATGCTTTACAATCATTTCTTCTATTTTACTGTAATTCGTCATGTCCTTAAATTCTTGTGTAATACCGGAATACATCTGGCAATATTTCGAATGTTCACCTTTTGAAAGGTAATAACTAACACCTAAGTTAATACCCATATATGAATCCTTTCCAGAAGCCTCAGTATTTAAATCAGCGCCGTCTAATTCAGAATTCATAGTAACGTGGTAACCAAATTCTGCAGATAATTTCAAAACATCGGTAAGATTTACTTCAAAGCCGACACCGGTATTTAACTCAGCACCAAACTTATTATTATCCAAAGAAGTTGTGTACTGATTATTTAACATTCTATAATAACCACCCAAGCCACCAAAAAGATATGGAGAAATGGTTTCACAAGGAATCAAATAGTAAATTAAATCCAGATCACCAGAGATTAAATTTGTTGAAGAAATAGATTCATTTGAATTCGGGTTAAGATATTGATCTTCTAAATGAGAGAAACCCGTTTTAAGTCTTAATCCAACATGCTCTGTAAAATTCCTTTGCAAAGTAAGATAGAGGCCGTAATTTGAATTAAGAGGTGTAACATTAGAGCTAACAAAACGAGGGTATCTAAAACCTGCGCCAACAGTCCAACTATCTGTCAGCAGTTGTGCATCTATTACCCCCACAGTAATTGTAAGCAATAAACCAATCAGGATTAAAATTTTTTTCATTTTGTTTTCTCCTTATAAAAGGAATTTTATTAATACTTCTATATTTTCATATCACTAATAAAACTTTTATCTTTACCCGCGAAAATTTTCGGGGTGTAGCGCAGCCCGGTTAGCGCGCTTCGTTCGGGACGAAGAGGTCGGGAGTTCGAATCTCCCCACCCCGACTAAAATGATTTTTTGTACTCCATATATTACATTTAGCAATTTAGCGCGTGGCGCCTTTGGCGCCAAGCTCGGGAGTCCCGCTCTGCGGGGTCACAAAGAATCTCTCCAACCTGACTAAAATGAATTCTTTTACTACATATATATTATTTAGTAAATTTAAAAACAAGTACTACGTCGGACATACCAACGATATTTCCAGAAGACTACATAAACATAATTCAGGTCAAAACAAATCCACAAAATTTGGTTTTCCATTGGAATTATATTTCTTCAAAGAATTTGATTCAAAATCTGAAGCCTCTATTTTAGAAATTAAAATCAAAAAAAGAGGCATTGCTAGATATTTATCAGAACAGGATCCATCAATTTAGCGCGTGGCGCCTTTGGCACCAAGGTCGGGAGTCCCGCTCTACGGGGTCACAAAAAATCTTCCGACCCCGGCACAAAATTTTCAATAATTAGAATGGATATATTCCTCCTTGGTCGTGTCCTGTCCATACCCAATCCGCACCAGTAATATTCCAAACATCAGCTATACCAATTATTGTAGCAGTCCAGTAAGGAGAAGTAATAACTACGTTAGCCCAATTAAGTGTAGTACTTGCTAAGTGAAATACTACGCTCCAGCTGCCGAAATCATTAGGATACTTTTTATTACCAGTACCAGTTGACTGATTCAAAGCATTTGGATTTGCTTCACTAGGCCAGTTTAAAACTTCAGTAGCTGAAGAAGTTTGAGTTCCCGGACCAGAAAAAGCTAAAAATGCATCGCCATATGTTTGTGCCAAAACATTGAATAACCATTCTCCACTAGGAGTGGAAGTCAGCACATTAGTATAAGATACTGTTACGGTTGATGACACAGGCAAAGAGATTGTTGTTGAAGGAGTAGTTAAAGTTACATCCCTTGTGTCTAAAATATCAGCTGCTTTCAATAATCGAGGAGAATAAGATTTATCATTGAAAGGAACAATTGATCTAGTAACGCCACCGGTTATTTTTGAATTATCTAATAAAGAATATTCATTTGTTTGAGTAATATTAACATTTGCAAGATATCCTGTGTTATCCACTGTAGCATTTAAACTAGCACTCTGCCAGGTTCCATTAACTAATATGTTCAATGGAATTTGATCGCCCGGTTTGAATTGATAAGGAAGAGGAAATGATAATAGAACCGGTTTTGCAAATGTAATTCCAACAGGTTGAAGATTAGCAACACCTACCTGTGTAGTATTTGCAGCATTTGACGGAGGTGGAACATTATTAACCGGTATTTGATTAAGCTGTAAAGTAGTATTTGAAGCTACACTGCCTGCAGGAACAGTAATAGTAACCTGCTGATTAATATTTTTAGATTCAGTGCTGGAAGTTGTTCCATTGCCTCCTGAAGAATTAGTAACAGTTACAGGTGTTGTTGTTAATTTATCAAGGGGAATGCTAAGAACAACAGAAGAACGATTTACGAGATCAATTTTATCATACATGAAAGCTGTACCATATCCGGCAGCAGTAGCAGTAACCTTTAGGAGCGCTTGATTGACAGTTGATATATCATAAGAAAAGACACCCCTGTTGTCAGTTACAACAGTTGCTACAGAAGTACCATCTTGCCTTGAAATTTGCACACTAGCACCAGAGATAATGCTACTAGTTTTTGAATCAACAACATTACCCGTCAATAATAATGGCGGCGGCGTTGGAGAACTTGGATTTGGTGCCGGAACAGTCGGACCAATTCTAGAACTCTCACAACCAGACATGAAAATTCCACCAGCAATTAAAACTACAAAAGCCACTATCTCAAATAAGGAAAAAGTATTTCTACGTTTCATTTCATACCTCTCTTATATATTAACTTTACTTGTTAATTTTTATTAAAATTGTTTTTAATAAATTCAGGATTTAATTGTTTTATAAAATAATCTATTCTGTTGCCAGTATTATAAGTTAGTCCTATCAAATCAGCACCATTTGACTTAACTAAATATCCCCATCCAAAATTCTCAGCAGGCCTAAATCTAACAGTTGATGGATTACAATATTTGCCTGGAAAAATTGGTATAGAGATATTAAATCCTCCATTTGAAATTCCATTTGTAGACTTTATAGCAAAAAAACCAATTTGAACTTCATCAAATTCTCTATAAATATCAAATCTAATGCTGGAATCTCCCATCAAAAATTTACCAATCACTAATCCTAAAGTCAAATTATATTCAGGTAATCTTACTTCTGAACTTAATGAACCTGTCACAGTAAATTGGTTTGAATAAAAAAGCTTTGTTCCTTCAAAATAAGCCAAACTTGTACAGCCCAAGTTAAACCCAAAATTAACATCTCCATTTGAGTAAAATTTTTTAGCTTCAAGATCAAAGCCATACCTCTCGCCTTGAAAAAGACCAAGAGAAGAGGAGATAAAAAAAGAACCCGGCAATCTGAATACCTGGTTAATTACAGCAAATCCAGTTCTGACAGAATCTTCCCTTTGAAGTAAATCATTATGAAGAGGCAAAATACATTCATAATCCAATGATACGCCTTTACATAAGGATGTATATAAACCAGGGACTAAATTCACTTGATACATTACAGGTTTCGTAAATGGCCCAAATTGAAATTGAACAGAAGGTTTTATTGTAATATCAAACTTAAAATTGGAAGAATTAAATTCTGTCTCCCTTTCAATTTCATTCCAAATTTTGTCAACTAAGAAATCAATATTTAGTTTTTCAGCAAATTCTTTCCCGGATATTTTTGAAAATAAATAGTCTTTGCAATCAGAAACTTTCACCTCAAAAAGAACAAGTGGAACTTTTCGATTTTGAGGAATAAGAATAAGAATTTGTTTATCCTCTAACTTTGGTGCAACAATTTTAAGAACTTCTTTAATAGCATCAATATCAAATCTGAATACCCTGTTTTCATAAGCAAGAATAAGTTTATCATCATCAACTTTAATCCGAATATTTTCAAATCCATTACTAATCAGATCTTTTATCAAACTCTGTTTTAATAAAGAATAATCATTAGCAAAAGAATTTTTTACTAAAGTAAAGAACAAAAGCAAAAATAAAACTAAACCGCGTCTATATATAAGAATAGAGGAAGTCAATATTTGTGATTTTTCACACATTCAATTAAATGATAGGGAATAAAATACATAGGCAGCTTTCATATATTGATACTTAAAAATTTTCTAACCTGCTAAGAATATAGGGATTTGTTCATTAATATCAAACATATTTGATTAGCCTGCTTAAAATTTTAAGCATATACAAAAAAATATTGATTATAAATTAAAGTGAGCCAGCAACAATAAAAATTTCGTAAATTTATTTATAAATTAATTGGGACCAAATTAATGGCAACAAATCATTCATTTGATATAGTATCAGAAATCAACTTCCAGGAAGTTGATAATGCAATAAATCAAGCCTCTAAAGAGATACAGCAAAGATATGACTTAAAAGATTCACAAACTGAATTAGAACTAAATAAAAAGGAAAAGTTAATAACTATCAACACAAAAGATGATTATAGCCGTAAACAGACTATTGATATCTTACAAACAAAATTTATTAAACGAGGAATTTCGATAAAGGCGTTAAAATTTTTGGAGCCAGAGCAAACTGCTCACGGCAGAGTTAAACAAATAATCAATCTTCAGAGCGGAATTTCAAAAGAGAACGCGAAAATAATAACAAAAATGATAAAGGACAGCAAGTTAAAAGTAAATTCCCAGATTCAAGATGAACAAATTAGGGTGCAGGCAACAAAGATAGATGACCTTCAAACTATAATGAAACTTACCAAAGAAGCCGATCTCGATTTTCCGATACAATTTACCAACTACAAATAAAAAAAGAGTCCCGCATTGCGGGACTCTTATAATTCCTATCTAAAAAAAGAATTAGAATGTAAATCTAGCGCCCAATTGCATCTGCCAGCGTGAAGCTAGATCACTATAAGTGTAAGCAGTACCACTTGTAGGCTTAGAGAAACTATAAACCGGTACGTTAGAAAATCCATTATAAGAAACTCTTCCACGATAGTTTACTACGTTGAAGGTATCATTGCCAGAAATTACATCTTGTACTCTTCCCCAATCAGAGCTGATTAAATTAAGAACATTCTGAATATCTAAATATAATTGGAATGCTCCCAGACCCATGAGGTTAGGAATATCTTGAGATATGTGCAAATCAACGTAATACTGCCATGGAGCAGTAGCGCCATTTCTTTCAGCAATTTGACCGCGATGTGTACTTAAGTACGAATCGTTGTTAATGAATGCATCAAGATCGGCATAGGTTTGTCCCGTAGCTGTTGCAGGAACAAATTGACTATTTGTAATTGTACCGATAAGAATTTCACTGCTGTTTCTTGGAATGTAGAATAAATCATTTCCAGGATAGTTGTCACCATTCAAATCTGTTGTTGAAGTTCCGATAGAAATAGAACCACTTTGAGAAGTGAATGAGAATTTTCTGCCCGATTGACCATTATAGAATATTGATACAGTAGTTGGAGCATTCTTGAAGAATTCCCATGTAAATGCAGCTGATAAAAATACTCTATGAGTTATTTCATAATCACTAGTGCTTAAAGACGGTGAATTTGGATCTCCTGGAACCGCTAAGAACGACATTTGTGATTGTGCCTGCGATGAAGTTACACTATTGCGGTCTTGCGCCTGTTGATAATTGTAACCTGCACTAAGTGAAAGCCCTCTAGCCACGTTACGTTGAACCTGGAAGGATAGATTATATTGATAACCATCAGAAGTATTATAAGCTTGTAGTACATCTGTAAAATTATTGTTATAAAGATTTTCACCGCCATAAATTGGTCTCTTGTTTGTACCTTCAAAGTCACCGTTTGGCAGTCTTATATAACCAATTATAGGATTAAGGTTAAGTTTTCTATAGATTATATCATTAACAGTTTTTGAATATAGAAACTCAGCAGTGCCGATAAATCCTAACGGTAACTCCTGATCAACGGCAGCATTTAATTTTAAAAGCTGCGGCATTTTAAGATTTGGATCAGCTAAATCTATTTCCGATCTAACGCTTGGAGCACCAAGCAGCGGGCTTGACCCAACAGTATATTGATTATTCGGGTCTGACCTAAATACTAAATTTGTTCCACCTTTTGCAAGATCTATCTGCTGTGTTAACATACCGGAGTTGCCGTAATTATTTGAAATCCAAACATAAGGAACACGACCTGAGAAAATACCAACGCCACCACGTACCTGAGTAGTTCTATCACCGGAAACATCCCAGTTAAAGCCAACACGCGGAGACCATAACATATTTCCGGAAGGGGCAGAATTTGTGTTGATTCCAGGAAAATATTTTGATACAGAGTCATTTTGTGCCGGACCAGTTGGTAAGGTTGGGATATCAACTCTAATACCATACGTAATTTTCAACTGAGGCATAACAGTCCACTCATCCTGAAGGTAGAATCCAAATTGTGCAACATTAAAACTTGCAGCAGGCTGGCTAAGTTGATCGCCGAACCGTGCATAAGTTCTTGTATAAGCCGAAGGTTTATCAGCATTAAAATCGGCTAAACTATTGTATGAATAATTACCCAAAATATTACGAATGAACGTGTTAGTGAATTTAAAAAACTCATTATGCGTACCAACAGTTATTACGTGGTTACCTGCATAGTAAGAGAAGTTATCAGTAAATTCCATAATATTCTGGTCAAGTGCATTCGCACCGGAGAAGTTATCATAACCTGCTATCATAGTAAAAGTAGTATTCAATTCTTTCACAGTAACTAAAGGTGTAAGACCGCCAGTTGGAGTTCTTTTTTCTCTAATTGTTGTGTAACCAGCAATCAATTCATTTGACATACTGTTGCCGAAATGACTATTCAGTAATAAAGCAGTTGAATTTGTTGTACTGTTGAAACGATAATTATAAGAATCAAAAGCCATTCCAGTAGCGCTTCTTCCAGCTAAATTATCCTGGTAAGCATCAACATAATTATTTCTTAATGTTAATTGATTATTCTCTGAAATGTTATAGTCAAGTTTTATTAAAAATTTAGTACTTGGGCTTTTACGTGTGAAATCACCAGAACTGCCAGGTTCCATTCCTTTAGCACGCAACGCTGTTGCAAATCTGTTAACTAAGCGTTGTAATGAATCTGCTGATACACCACCAAGACCGGTTTGTAAAGACACTGTTGGAACCGGTCTATTATCCGTTGTCATTTCACCATTGACAAAGAAGAATAATTTATCTTTTATAATCGGGCCGCCTAACCTGAAACCATATTGTGAACTTGTAAAATCTGAAACACCCTGGCTTAAGGTAGTATTAGGATTTGTTAACCCAACCAAACCTTGATGCTTTCCATAGAAAAACACTGAACCTTCAAATTTGTTTGTACCGGATCTTGTGATTGCGTTAATTCCTGCACCCGTAAATCCGGCTAATTTAACATCATAAGGAGCAATAACAATTTGAAATTCCCGAATAGCATCAAAACTGATAGGGTTTGTACCAGCTTGCCCGCCAGGTGTTCCTGATGAAGCTAATCCGAATAAATCGTTATATGCCGTACCGTCAATTTGAATATTGTTGAACCTGCTTGATCTTCCAGCCGCTTGAGGCGCTGAGCTGTTTCCATTAAACATTGGAGATAGTTTTGCAAAACTTGCAAATGTTCTATTGAGAGTAGGAATATCTTCAATTTGCTTCAATGACACGTTCTGTGCAGCTCCGGTTCTTTGTTGTGAAAGAACAGACCCTTTTTCAGCAGTAGCAGTAACGCCCGTCAATTGAACTGCCTGTTCGGGAAGTTTGAAATCAAGTTTTAAATTCTGGCTTAACTGTAAGTTAATACCATCTTCCACTTGTGATGTATAGCCTACAAATGACACAGTTACTTTGTAAGGACCACCAACACGCAAGCTTACCAGATTAAATTTACCATCAAGACGTGAGGTTGTACCAAATTGTGTTCCTGAAGGTTGGTGAATTGCAATTATATTAGCGCCAGGCAATGGATTCCCATTTTGGTCAACTACCGTACCGTTTATAGCAGCGGTAGTCTGGGCATGAATTGACTGAAAACTAAATAAAAGAATTGCCAAAACAAAGAAATAGAACAAAAGTATTGTTTTTCTCATAGTTTTCTCCCGGAAGGATTTATAATAAATTAATTATTTTGATTAAAGCATGGTATAGTAAAACTTCGGTCGTGATAATAATACTTTTTATATTAATATCAAATATCCTTTATTGAATTAATAAATAATTAACATATTGTTATAAATAAAATTCTTCTTTGATATTTTTTATTATAAAACAGGGGCAAAAAAAGAAGCCCCGATGTAATTCGAGGCTTCTTAAAAAAACAACTATGTAATTATAGAATTAGAAACTATATCTTACACCCAACTGCATTTGCCAGCGAGATGATAAATCACTATAGGTATAAGCAGTTCCATTTGTAGGTTTAGAGAAACTATAAACCGGAACATTTGAAAATCCATTATAAGATACTCTTCCTTTGTATGAAACAATATTATAAGTATCGTTTCCACTAGAAACATCATTCACTTTACCCCAATCAGAATTAATCAAGTTGAGGACATTGCTTATATCCAATACAACCTGGAAAGCACCTAATCCCCAAAGATCAGGAATATCTTGAGAAATGTGCATATCCAAATAATACTGCCAAGGTGCTGTAGAACCGTTTCTTTCTGCAATCTGACCGCGGTGTGTACTCAAGTATGGGTCATTATTTATAAATGCATCAAGATCGGAGTAACTTTGTGCTGAAGCAGGTACATATTGGCTATTGGTGATTGATCCTAGAAGAATTTCATTGTTATTTCTTGGAATGTAAAACAAATCATTTCCACCGTAATTATCACCATTTAAATCTGATGTGCTTGTACCTGTAGTACTACCACCACTAGCACAGAAAGAGAATTTTCTTCCGGATTGACCATTGTAGAACATAGATATTGTAGTTGGAGCTTTATTAAAGAATTCCCAAGTAAAAGAAGCTGAAAGGAATACTCTATGAGTAATTTCCCAATCGCTAGTTGCAAGAGGCGGTGAATTTGGATCGCCGGCAACAGCAAGGTATGACATCTGTGATTGCGCCTGAGAAGAAGTTACACTATTGCGGTCCTGAGCCTGCTGGTAATTATAAGCGGCACTAAGTGAAAGACCTCTTGCTACGTTACGTTGAATCTGGAATGATAGGTTAGCCTGGTATCCATCGCTTGTATTGTATACTTGAAGAACGTCTTTAACATTATTGTTATAAAGATTTTCTCCGCCATAAATAGGTCTCTTATTAGTTCCTTCCCAATCTCCGTTTGGTAACCTAACATAACCAATTATTGAACCGAGATTAAGTTTTCTGTATAACATATCGTTCATAGTTTTTGAATACATAAATTCTGCAGTACCAATAAATCCCAAAGGTAATTCCTGATCAACAGCAGCGTTAAATTTCATAAGCTGAGGCATTTTCAAATTTGGATCAGCAAGATCGATTTCCGAACTGATGTTTGCAGGACCAGTACCAAACTCACCTTTTGTAAGTCTTGGATCACCAGTATAATATTGTTTAGTAGGATCAGCAATAAACGGCAAAAGGGTTCTAGCTTTTGCAAGATCTGCTTGAGCGGTTAACATTCCGTTATTACCATATTCATTTGAAATCCAAACATAAGGAACACGGCCAGAGAAAATACCAATTCCGCCTCTAAGTTGAGTTGATCTGTCACCGGCAACATCCCAGTTAAAACCAACACGAGGAGACCATAAGAGGTTTCCGCTTGGGACATTATTTGTGCTTATATTCAAATATTTAACAACAGAGTCGTTTTGTGCAGGACCAGTTGGCAAAGTAGGAATGTCAACTCTTAAACCGTATGTGATTTTCAATTGAGGTAATACAGTCCATTCATCTTGAAGGTAAAAACTAAATTGAGCAACGTTAAAACTTGCAGCCGGCGCTCCGGTTTGAGGATCACCAAACCGTGCATAAGTTCTTGAATAAGAAGCCGGTAAATTATTTTCGAAATCTGCCAAGCTATTATATACATAATAACCATAGAAATTTCTTATATACAAATTTGTAAACTTAAAAAATTCATTATGTGTTCCGGCAGTGATAACATGGTTGCCGGTATAAAATGAAAAATTATCAGTAACCTCAATTACATCCTGATCAAGTTTATTAGCACCGGAATACTGATCAAGCCCTGCATACATCCAGAATGTAGTGCCCAATTCTTTTACAACAACTTGAGGAGTACTTGGACCAGTTGCTGATCTATGTTCCCTAATAGTAGTATAATCAAGAATTAACTCATTGGACATATTATTGCCGAAATGACTATTCAACAATAATGCAGTTGAATTGGTAGTACTATTCATCCTGTAATTGTAAGAATCAAAACTCATATTTCCTGTGGTTCTACCAGCAAGAATATCCTGGTATGCATCAACATAATTATTTCTTAAAGTTAATTGGTGATTTTCTGAAAGGTTATAATCTAACTTTATCAATAATTTTTTACTTGGATTTTCTGCCGTAAAATCGCCAGCGTTGCCCGGATCAAATCCTTTTGCAATAAGATCATTCTTATACCGATTGACTAATTTCGATAATGAATCTGCCGAAGCAACTCCATAACCGGTTTGTAAAGAAACGTTAGAAATTGGGCGGTTATATGTAGTCATTTCACCATTAACAAAGAAGAAAAGTTTATCTTTTACAATTGGGCCACCAACTCTGAATCCCAATTGAGTATTAGTGAAATTTGCATATGGTGCTGCAACTCCTGTATTGGGATTAGTTTGACCTGTAAAACTTTGATTTCTTCCATAGAAAAATGCTGAACCTTCAAATTTGTTTGTACCAGACCGGGTTATTGCATTAATACCAGCACCAGTAAAACCTGCTAACTTTACGTCATAAGGAGCTATAACAACTTGAAATTCACGGATAGCATCAAAGCTAATTGGATTAGCATTAGCCTGCCCTCCCGGTTGACCAGATGCTGCCAATCCGAAAAGATCATTATATGCTGTTCCGTCTATTTGAATATTATTAAACCTGCTTGATCTGCCTGCAACCTGCATAGAAGTTCCAGAGAACAATGGAGATAATTTAGCAAAACTGCTAAAATTTCTATTGAGAGTAGGAATTTCTTCAATTTGTTTCAATGAAACGTTTTGAGCTGCACCTGTTCTCGCTTGTGAAAGAATAGCACTTTTTTCAGCAGTAACAGTTACACCAGTTAATTGAACTGCCTGTTCCGGAAGCTTAAAATTAAGTTTTAAATTCTGGCTTAACTCAAGATTAATACCATCTTCAACTTGTTGTGTATAGCCAACAAAAGAAACAGTAACTTTGTAAGGACCACCAACACGTAAGTTTACCAAATTATATTTGCCGTCTGTACGTGAAGTAGTTCCAAACTGAGTACCTGAAGGCTGATGTACAGCAATTACGTTAGCGCCAGGCAATGGATTCCCATTTTGGTCAACCACAGTACCATTTATGGCTGCGGTAGTTTGGGCACTGATTGACTGGAAGCTAAACATAACAACTGCAAACAAGAAGAAAGAGAACAATTGTTTAACTTTTCTCATACTTTACTCCTCATAAGGTTTGTGAATTATAAATTAAAAAAGACAGGTGTTTAGATTGAATCAGATTTGCTAATCTTATATTCAACAACTTTAATAAATTTAATATCATAAGACAGTGCGGTCTGTTATTGCCCTTGAGCAACATTAATAATTATTAAAGGAGATTTTTACATATGGAAGATATGAAAATAAGATTAATGTCAAAAGAGGATAACCATTTTTAATTTTTAAATAATATTAGTATATGGTAGGTCTTAAATTGTAATTTCATCAATTAACATATATCTTCCTTAAAATGGTATTTAATGGAAGAAATTCGTTTTTGTATATTTACCTGTCTAAATTCTAAGGAATTTTAAAATGAAAAAATTCTTACCGATTTTTTGTCTATTTATTTTATTTGCAATTGACATTAATGCGCAGAAACCTTACGTAATATTGGTTTCTTTTGACGGATTCCGCTGGGATTATCTTAGCAGAAACATTTCACCAAATTTAGAAAAAATAAGGGAAGATGGAGTATCTGCACTATCATTGCGTCCAACATTCCCATCAAAAACATTCCCAAATCATATTTCTATTATTACCGGAATGTATCCATCACACCATGGGATTATACTCAATAATTTCAGAGATCCATGGGGTAAGATAACTTACAAGATGAGTGATACAAATACAACAAGGGAGGGCAGATGGTATCTTGGTGAAGCATTTTGGGAGACAGCCGAACGTCAGGGAATAATTAGCGCAAGTTATTTTTGGCCTGGCTCAGAGATATTACTTTCTTATAGGCGACCAACTTATAATGAAAAATACGTTCACACACGTCCCTATGAAACGCGCGTAGATGGAGTAATAAACTGGTTAAAATTACCTCAAAATAAGAGACCACATTTTATAACAGCATATTTTCACGAGACTGATACACAAGGACACGATTTTGGACCCAATTCACCTCAATTAAATGATGCAATAAAAAGACTGGATGGAATTGCAGGATATCTTTTCAAGAAACTTGATGAAATAAAAATGAGGGACAGCGTTGATGTGATTATCCTATCAGACCATGGGATGACAGATGTTTCCAACCAAAGGATAATAAACACAGAAAAAATAATTGATGATCCATCATGTAAGATATATGATGACGGACCAGTACAGCTAATTGATGCTCCAAAGAATAAAATTAATTCAGTTTATGCAAGTTTGAAAAAGAATGAAAATCATTATAAAGTCTACCTTCGTGATGAAGTACCGCAATATTTTCATTTTTCAGATAGCCCATTTATTTCACCAGTTGTAGTAATTGCAGATCCCGGCTGGACTTTAATAACAAATAAAGCTGGAGAATGGCTGGATAAGCAAAAGGGAAACCACGGGTATGATAACAATCAATTAGACATGCATGGAATATTTCTTGCAACGGGACCGGATTTTAAAAAGGGATACCGCACCGGGACGTTATGGAATGTGGATATTTATCCCCTGCTTTGCAAGATTTTTGGAATATATCCAAGGACAAACATAGACGGCAAACTTGAGAGGATAGAGTTTATTTTGAATTGAGATAAAAATTATCAATAAATTTAATTACTTACCTTGCCTTCCTTCGGTTTTGTAACCAGGTAAGTTTTTGCAAGTGGAACAATTTTATTCCCCTTTTTTCTGAATTGTTCAATTTGGTTCTGAAGTTTTTGAAAATCGCTTAGAGTACAGATAAATATTTTTTGATTTTTACCGGAAGTATCGTTACAGAAAAAGTTAAACTTTGAGTACAGTTCCGAATCATCCTTACCGGTAAGATTAATAAATTCCGACTGCGGATAAAGGGTTATTGAGTTATGTTTGAATTCATCGCGTACAAAGTTATAAATAGACGAGTTGAAGAGTTTAGATTTTACGTCAACAATAAAAGCTTTTGCATTTTTAAAGGCGCTTACAATATTTTTTATAGAACCGCTCAGTAATTTCTTCTGGTATTCCTGCTTCATCTTCATATTTGAGTCGTTAATATCATCATTAAGAATCATCACAAAATCTTTAGTATAGTTTTTTAGTGAGTCGGTTTTAGCCACATTTTCCTTACTAGGTATCACAGTACAGGCAATTGGGAAATGGACTCTTAGAAAACTATTGAACCCTGACAGGCTGAGATTAAAAGCATCCGAAAGAATAAATGATAAATCATTCCTGCTGCGAACAATATCCTTATCCGGAATCAGAGTGGCTTTAAGCTTAAGAATTTCATTTGTATATATTCTAATTTCGGTCGTTCCAAAAAATATTTTTTCTTCGGAAACAAAACCAGTAATATCTTTTTCAATTATTTTATTAATTTCTTTAATAATAAGCGGGACTGGCATATCGGCAGGAATTTTAACTTCATATTGCTTCTTAACAGAATCATCTTCCGTACTTTTATATTTTTTCTGAGTAATCCAATTTGGTTCAATTCCATAACTATCCAGTACCTTAAAAAATGCTGATTCAACCTGGCTAACAGAAAGCTCATGGATTACGGAAACTTTTTTAGGTTTACTAAAAAAATCGATAGTGACATTAATGATGAGCAGAACAACTGCGCAGCATAATAAATACAAAAATAATTTTCTTTTCTGACTAGTCACAAGAATTTTGAGGGCCTTTTGAAAACTTCAACCTGAAGTAACGTTAAGAAAATTTTCAATAAAGCCGGATTTATTCATTTTTAAAATCAGGTTTTCTTTTTTCTATGAAAGCAGAAGTGCCTTCTTTAAAATCTTTAGTCCCGCAGCAATTACCAAAAAGAGCAGATTCTAAAAGAAGCCCGTCAGTTTCAGAAATTTCATTACAACTAACAATAGATTTTAGAGCCAATTGAACAGCAATTTGCGCTTTTGAAGAGATAATCTCTGCAAGTTCAAATGCCTTTTTCATCAATTCTTCATCAGGATAAACTTTATTGACAAGACCAATCCTCAAAGCTTCATTGGCATCGATAATGTCCCCGGTTAAGATCAATTCTGCTGCACGTCCTGAATTTATTAACCTGGTTAATCTTTGAGTTCCGCCATAACCGGGAATAATTCCAAGATTAACTTCGGGCTGACCAAACTTAGCATTACCCCCGGCAAGCCGAATATGGCATGCCAGAGCAAGCTCACAGCCACCACCGAGCGCAAACCCTTTGATGGCAGCAATTACCGGTTTTTCCAATTTTTCTATCAGGTTGAAAACTTCCTGACCTTTTTGAGAAAATGCCCTGCCATTTGATTTATCAAATTTATTTAATTCGGAAATATCGGCACCAGCAACAAAGGCTTTTTCACCAGCACCTGTTATAATGATAACATTTATATCTTTATTCAATTTGATTAATTGAAAACAATCTTTTAATTCATCGAGAGTAATATCATTTAACGAATTTAGTTTATCCGGGCGATTAATTGTTACAAGCCCAATCCCCTCTTTTATCGCAAACAAAATATTTTTGTAATCCACTTTATTCCTTTAAAAATATTAAACCAGCTAAAATTTAATAAAGATAGGTATTGTTGCTCTCAAGTTAAACGAAATGTACTGGTTATCCGGCAAATAGTTGTAGTAAGTAATAACATCAAGAATAAACATTGAGAAGCCGGCGCCAACGTGAAAGCCAAATTTACTAATATCTTCAATGTGATCTTGCAAGCCGCTGCCAAGTTTGTATTGGTGAAGCCTTTCAAAATAAGCATACTCTGCCCCAACATCTACGATGGGCATTAATAACACAACATTTTCCAATACCGGTTTAAAATAATAGCGCACACCCGGGGCAACAATAATTACATTACTAGAAAATGAAGAATAATTAGAAGAACTATAAAGATCCTGCCGGCCGGGATAAAATTGATATCCAATTGTAGTATAAATAAATACAGGAAGAACCAGGTTATCTGTATATGAAAAAGTAGCATCTACACCAATGCCAATGCCCTGCATATCTGCAAAATCGAAAATTGGAAAGCGAGGCCCAACCTCAACAGAGAAAAACAAACCTTTTGTCTCACCAAATTTTAATTGGGCAAATAGTTGTGTACTAAGTATAAACAAAATTATTAAAAATTTTTTCATTGCTTTCTATTAAATTATTTGCCAAACAGTTGTGTACCAACTCCATTTTGAAAAACCAGATTTCCGCCGTGAGTTCCCGTTTCATAAATCAAATAGCATCCAATCAACCCAAGAACAATAAATAAAAACTTAATACCGGTATTAAATTTTTTCTTAATAACAATGTAAGTTCTAAAAATCAATACAGCAAAAAAGTACCACAAAGTTATGGTAGCATACTGCTCATGCGTTTCAATTAATTGATTCAATGCAAAATCTTTACCATGTATTATTTTAGCAGCAGCTAATGCCTGGTTGCCTGTCAATACAGCACAGACGGCAAAAACAACACCCAACGTTAAAACAATGAATGCAGACTTTAATAAAAAATCTTTTCCTAAAATAATTCCCGCTGTTTCAAATAAAAAATAAAGAATAAAAAACGCAACAGGAAAATGAACAACAAGCGGATGAAGATTTGCAAAAAATTCCATTAATTATTTATTACTTTATTTTAATTAGAGAGGATTCATTCAAATATAAAACAATAGAAACAATATTAAAAATGTCCATCATCACCCGCAGAGCACACTGCCGCCGTTTACATTAAGAATTTCACCGTTGATATGGTTAGCAAGTTCAGAAGCGAGGAACAACGCCGGACCGGCAATTTCTTCAGCAGTGGCAATTTTACCGAGCGGAATTCCCTTTCTAATTGATTCTTTATATTCAGCATCTGCAAAGACCTGGTCATTTAATTCAGTATCAACCCATCCGGGTGCAACAGAATTAACCGTAATATTAAAAGGAGCGAGTTCTACAGCAAGAGATTTAGTAAAACTAATCATTCCGCCTTTTGAAGCTGCATAGTGAGAGTGAAACGCTTCTCCTCTTTGTCCTGCAGTTGATGTAATCAGGATAATTCTTCCAAAATTATTTTTTTTCATAACAGGTGCGGCAGCTTTACACAAAAGAAAAGTAGAGGTAAGATTAACCCTCATTAATTCATTCCAATGATCCAGAGTCATATTTTCCAAAGTGCCGTCGTTCCAAATACCTGCGTTGTGAACAAGAACGTCTATTCTGCCAAAATCCTTTTCAACTTGCGAAATGAAGCTATTTATTTCAGTTTCTGATTCCATATCAACGCGATATGCTTTAGTTTTATTTCCAATTTCTTTTTCAATATTCTCCGCTCTTGTTTTAGCATTCTTAAAAGTGAAAGCAACAGATGAATTTGCTTTAGCAAACAGCTTTACACATGCTTCACCAATACCTCTTGAACCACCAGTTATAATTGATACTTTATTTAATAAGTTGATCACTTAATACCTCACTTTAAATAGGAATAAACCTTTTGCAGGGACAGATTCTTCAGCTTCTTTTCTATTTTTTTGTTCGAAAACATCACTCAAATATTTTTCATCAAGGTTATTATTTGCTGCAAATAGCAAAGTGCCGATAATTGTACGAACCATACCGTGCAAAAACCGATTAGCGGTAATATAAAAGTAGGAAAGTTCTTTTCCTTTTTTCCAGTGTATTCCCGAAACAATACAGTTTTTATCATTAAGTTCAACATTCTTTTTTGAAAACGAAGTGAAGTCGTGTTCCCCCAGGATAATTTTTGAGATTCCATTAAGATATTCAAAATTAAATTTTTCAATTGAATAGAATTGATATGAATATTTATTGTAAAATGGGGATTTATTACGGCTGAATAAATACAAATAACTCCTGCTTTTTGCATCAAAACGTGCATGGAATGATTCATTAACTTTATCGACTTTAACCACCGAAATATCATTCGGCAATAATGAATTAAGAGAATACTGAAATTTGAAGATGTCCAATTCCTTATCAATTCTAAAATTAGCGACCTGACCTAAAGCATGAACACCGGAATCAGTTCTTCCGGAACCAATTAAATTTACTTTTTCTTTAGTAATAGTTTCAATTGCTTCAATTAACTTTTGCTGAACAGATACAGCATTTTGCTGCATCTGCCAGCCGGCATAATTTGTTCCATCATATTGAACGATAAGTTTATAGTTATTCAAGAGAGATTAATTTTTTTTTGCTTGAAAATTATAAAAAAAAGAGAATGTATGACAATTATAGAAAGCTAAAAGATAAAAAAATGAACTTCGCCCAAATGCAAGATGGCAGGCAGGCTGCCTCTTTTCTTACAAAGAGAAGGGGTTATAAAAGTTTTTCTTTGTGACTTAGTGCCATTGCGGCTAATCCCGTAACCTTTTAAGAAACTCAACGGGATGCCACAAAGACACTTAGAAAATTTTAACAAAATTAAAAGTTAACGAAGGCGGCAAAGTCTGCTGATTTTGTATACCAACAGAAACATTCCAGCTAACTTCTTGCTGCAAATTTTTGTTATATGCATTTACAAATCTAACTGCATTGATAGCACTAATTACCCGGTTTAATATTAATGCCCCGGCAACAAATCTAATATTGTTAAATGAATTCTCACTGGAAGACCACATACCCCGATAATCTCTACGCTGACCATCATCAGCCCATTTCCAATAATATTTTGCAACATCATAAACTTTATTAAAGTTACCATTCAAATCCATGGATGCATTATAATCATTAATGTTATTGTAATTACCAACATTAGCAAAATAGTCAGAATCTTTGCCATCAAGACTGACACCCGCTTTTGATTCAGCATATGATTTGTAGTTGTTCTGCTGCCAGACACCATAAATATCAAGTCCTGTAAGGACACCCCAAAGGACCCCATCGGCAATTGTAAAATATTTTCCGGAGTCATATCTGCCGGAATAAAGTTCGCCCATTCCGGGAAGAACAACAGAATACAAAATTGCGAGCACAGCACTTTTTTTCTGATTGCTTAATTCAGGCAATTGCGAATTGGGATTTAAATTTTGAGCGCTATATACCGATGATTGAATGTTTGGGGAAGACTGAGTATTGTTAAGCTTTAACTGCTGCTTTAACTCAGCCAGACTTGTACTCTGTCCGATTTGCGCAAAAGATAATGATGAAATAAGTACAACAAGAGAAATTAATTTTTTCATTTTCATCCCGCTGATAATTTTAATAATTCATTATTTGATAAATTCTCTGCTGTACAAATGTTATCATCAACCTCCGTTATTTTTACAGTAACAAATTTATTAATAATTTGGGAATTATAAAGGGCTTTTATTCTAACATAATTTGAAGAAAATCCTTTCATGAACCCACCGTGATTTTCATGCTCAAAAAGCACTTTTAGATTTTTTCCATTCATTTTCCTGTAAAACTGCAGGCGTTTTTTTTCACTAAGAATCCGCAGCATATTATTGCGTTTTTTGCGTTCAGTCATATCAACCTGGTTATTCATTTCAAATGCTTTCGTATTTGGCCGTTCAGAATAAGTGAAAACGTGAAGATAAGAAACAGGCAAATCGCGAAGGAAATTATAAGTTTCCAAAAAATCTTCTTCAGTTTCACCCGGAAATCCTACAATAACATCAACACCAATACCCACATCTTCAATTTGCTTAGACACTTTGAAAATTAATTTTTCATAGTCTTCTTTTTTATAACGTCTTTGCATCATTTTCAGAACATTTTGACTGCCGCTCTGAAGCGGAATATGAAAATGATTGCACATTCTTTCATCATTTGCTACAAGATCAATAATACCGCCGGTTAATAAATTCGGNNCAATAATTCTTTGAATTCATCAACAACCTCTTCCGGTCTTGCACTTCTGCTTTTACCGCGGGCTAATGGAATTGTGCAAAAAGTGCATTTATAATCACATCCATCCTGCACTTTGAAAAAAGCGCGAGTGCGTGCATCAGCGTCGCCTGAAAAAGAAGGGGAAAATGAAATAAGGTCTTCCGTTGGTGAAACATAGATACATGATAAATTTTTCTTTTCAAAATTTTCAAGATAAGAAAAGAGATTAAACTTTTCATTGGTTCCAAGAACAGCATCAACACCTTCAATTTTTGCAATCTCCTCCGGACGTAACTGGGCATAGCAACCAGTAACCACAACAAAAGCATCCGGGTTGTTTCTTAAAGCACGCCTTACAACCTGTCTGCATTCCTTATCGGCGTTATCAGTAACAGTGCAGGTATTAATAACATAAACGTCGGCCGATTTGTCATAATCGACAATATCAAAACCCCGTTTTAAAAACTGAGAGCCAATTGCGGATGTTTCCGAAAAATTTAATTTACATCCCAATGTATAAAATGCAACTTTGGACATTTTTGAACAATTTTATTTATGAATCAAAATTATTTTTTTGTTAGTAGCAGGTGGTTAGTTGTTTGTTGTAAAAAACACTATACACCTTTGACAAACAAATAAGAACTAACTACTAACAATAATCAACCAACAACAATAAATAAAACAGGCTGCATCCAATCTAAAAACATTTTTGATTAAATACAGCCTGAATATTTTTAAGCACAACTAAAAGCAGCCAGCTAATAGCTTATGCAGTTGGTTCTTCTTTCTTATCTTCAACAGGTGCAGAAGGAGCACTTGGTTTATTATCTTCATAAAGATTAAAATCAGATGAATCAAACTTGCCGGCATCTGCCTGCTTAATATCGGCAACAGATACTTTTTCCAACTTGAAGTCGGCAATATATTTTGCAATTTCCTCATCAGATTTTTCTTTGATAGAAGCCAATGCGCTAAGAACAATCTTTTTATTTTCCTTATCGAATTCAACAACTTTCAATTCGAGTTTAGTACCAATTGGAAAGCAGAAAGAAAGATTTTTAATCTTAGCAGTTGAAAGCTGTGTTGCAGGGATAAACCCGTCAACTCCTAATGGAAGTTCAGCAATCAATCCTTTTTCAATTATGCGGACAACTTTACCATCGGCTTTCTTGCTAATGGCATATTCTTTTTCAAAATTTTCCCAAGGATTTTCGTTAATCTGTTTATGTCCAAGAGAAATTTTTCTTGAATCGGTATCAACACCAAGAACAACAATATCAATCTTGTCACCTTTCTTTACAACTTCACCGGGGTGGCGGATTTTCTTTGTCCAGGAAAGATCACTAATGTGAACCAAGCCATCAATACCAGGTTCAAGTTCAACAAAAACACCAAAGTTTGTCAGGTTGCGGGCAATACCCTGATGTTGTGACCCGACAGGATACTTTTTCAAAAGATCAGACCATGGATCCGGAGTAAGCTGTTTCATTCCAAGAGAAATTTTCTTATCATCTTTATCAAGACTAAGAATAATAGCTTCAACAACCTGTCCCATAGAAACAAACTGTGAAGGATGGCTAATATGCTGAGTCCAGCTCATTTCGGAAATGTGAATTAAGCCTTCGATACCTTTTTCAATTTCAATAAAAGCGCCGTAATCGGTAAGAGAAACAACTCGTCCGGCGACTTTATCACCAATTTTATATTTATCTTCAATTTTTTCCCAAGGATGCGGCAAAAGCTGTTTTAAGCTAAGAGAAATTCTTTTGCGTTCCATTTCGAAATCAGTAACAACAACTTTAATTTTCTCATCGAGTTTAACAACTTCACTAGGATGATTAATTCTACCCCAGCTTAGATCAGTAATGTGAACAAGACCATCAACTCCGCCAAGATCAATAAAGACACCAAAATCGGTAATAGCTTTTACAGTACCTTCAAGAATTTGACCTTTCTCAAGTTTATCAAGAATTTCTTTACGCTGATCTGAAATAGTTTCTTCAATAAGAACTTTATGCGATACAACAATATTCTCGGTAGGAATATTAACCTTAACAATTTTGAAATCCATCGTTTGACCAACGAAAGCATCAAAATCTCTAACAGGACGGATATCAATTTGTGAACCCGGCAAGAAAGCTTCAATTCCCATTAAGTCAACAACCATTCCACCTTTAATACGTTTGAGAATTTTTCCAGGAAGGATTTTTTCATTTTCAAAAGCATCCATAACTCTTCCCCAAATCTTGAGGAAGTCAGCTCTTTTCTTAGATAAGACTAAATTACCATCTTCATCTTCAACGCTTTCAATGACAATATCAATTGATTCGCCAATTTTGATTTCTTCGGTAGAGTTGAATTCAGTCTTTGAAATAGTACCATCTGATTTGAAGCCAACATCAACAACAACGTTATCTGCATTGATGCCAACAATTTTACCAGAAACAATTTCACCTTCTTTAATATCGCGGAAAGATTCTGCGTAAAGTTTTGAAAGTTCTTTAAGATCTTCCGGAGTGTATTCATCTTCATTGATGAATCTTTCTCTTTTTACTTTAGATACTTTTTTTGGAGTATCATTTTCTAGTGCGAACATCTGTTCTCCTACTTGTAATACCCTGCTTCGAATTACCTGCCATCAAAAGAATTCAAGGCAGCATTGGTTTAGTTATACATTAGTTTTTTGTGATGGCAACTGATAGCTTTGAGCTTCAAGCTATGAGCTTCAAGACAAAATTTATTAGCTTTTAGCATTTAGCTATTAGCTTTTAGATTAAAATTCAGTACTCAACTTTATTTTTGTGAAAGAACTTGTTTTATTTTTTTAAGTAAATATTCAAAATCCTGTTCAGGCGTAACATCAGAATTATCATATTCAATTGCATCGTCAGCTTTCTTTAGCGGGGAAACTTCCCTGCTGCTGTCTATTTTATCTCTAGTTTCAAGATTCGCTTTAACATCTTCAAAGCTAATCCGGATGTTTTTCTCTTCGAATTCCTTTAATCTTCTTCTTGCCCTTGTATCAATGGAAGCAGTTAGATAGATTTTCAGATCAGCATATGGAAAAACAACAGTGGTAACATCCCTGCCTTCAGCAACAACATGACCTTCAGCGCCTAATCTTTTTTGAATTTTAACAAGTTCTTCTCTTACTTCAGGGATCTTACTTATCTCACTAACTTTTGCATTTACTTCAGCAGTGCGAATCTGCTCTGTAACTTCTTCATTATTTAAAAAAACATGCGTAATGCCATTCTCAAATTTTAATTTAAGATCGATGCTTTGAGCAAGACTTATAACAGCAGGAATATTATCAGAAATACCGTTCCTAAGAGCGATAAAAGTAATTGCCCGATACATAGCACCAGTATCTAAATACGTAAAGCCAAGCTTTTGTGCAATGTTTTTAGCAGCAGTACTTTTACCAGAACCGGCGGGACCGTCTATTGCTATTATTATTTTTTTTGGCATTTGGCTTGCAAAAATAGGAAATTGAGGCTGATGCTGCAAATTAAAATTTAGGCTAAATTTAGCGATTATATTAGGACTTGCTGTCAGATATTGATTTCACGCCGAAAACTACATTTGGGATAAATGGTAGAATTTGGCTTAAAACTAATATGGAATATTTCCTTAATTAAAACAAAATAAAACTTGGTTGCCTAATTCCAATCGGTGAAACTATTGAAATTGTTCCTTTATATTTAATCGTTACGGCAAAACACTAAACGTTGATTTGGAAATGGGAGTTGACAATCTTATTAATTTTAATTATCTAGCTATAGATATCTTGAATAATTTAATTCTTAGGAATTAGTGAGTTATATTTTTATTAATTGATGTGAATAATGGGTTTTATTTTTTTATTCCTTTCTTGTTGATTATTTTCTTTTTGATTCTATTGAGAAGACAATAAATACTGCACTTTTCTTATTAAGTATATTTATAACATAATAGTGATGAGAACCACTTATCAATAAAACATAATTATCAATAAAGAAAAGAAGACGCATGCAAGTTATTTCCAATATAATAGTAAATATTAAAAATTAATTAAAATATTTCTTGAAGGTATATTAGACAACACTTTTATGCACATTTCAATAAAGAGGAATTAGTTATATGTTCAATCTGGAGGGTGAATTATCAAGTCTTATAGGGGATATTGATTTATTCAAACCTGTTCTTGACGGTTTTTTCAAAGGATGGGAAGGAACCTACGATATATTAATGTATAATAAAAGGAAATATATTTTTCATCCCAGATATGTATTTTCAAACTTTTGTCAGACAATAAGAGAAAATCCTGAAGGTGAAGAATTATGTTTAAATTGTGATCAACTCGCGGCTGAAGAAGCTCTAATTAAAAATGGACCTATTGATTATATTTGCCATGCAGGTCTTATTGACATTGCAGCTCCTATAATTATTAATGGAAAATGTTTTGCAACAGTTTTTTGCGGTCAACGGAGACCTTTGGATGATGAAGACATCAAAAAAGCCCATTTATGTTTAACTAAGACCGAGGAGAAATTAAATATTAGTTTAAAAGAATATTGGAATAATGCTGTCTCAATAAAAAAAACTGAAGTACAAAGCATTAAAGATAATCTCACGAAACTTACAAAATATTTATCGAACCAGTGGGGAGAAAAACTTGAATTAATAGTAAATAGGAAAAAATTGGAATATCGTGAAAAGGAAAGTAATGCAGTAAGAACTGCTTTTATTTCATTGAATGAAATTTCAAAATCTGAAAAAAAATTTTGGGGTAAGTTAAATTATATTTTAAAACGGATTTCATTACAATTCAAAGCTGATTATGCAGTTATATTTATATTGGATAATAACGAAGTTATTTTAAAATCATGTTATAATTTACCAAAATCTTTATTAGACAAATCTTTTAATGGTGATAAACATTTATTTGATACGAACCATCCTACATTAAAGGAGTTTGATTTAATTGATAATTCAATTAGTATTAATATAATAGACTTATATTCTAAATCCCCTAATAAAATAGCTGTTTGGCCGTTTCATCTAAATGAGGATAAAGGTATTTTTGCACTTTATTTGAATGATTCTATTGATAACCAATCAAATCTTCCTATAACACAGGAATTAAATATACTAGAACCATTTTTAGGACAAATATCAATGGCATATAGTAATTTCAAATTGTTTGAAGAAGAAAGAAGATTAAAGAATTTACAGGGTGAGTGGTTGCAGGATGTTGTACATGAAGTAGTACAACCATTAAATGGGATTTTAGGTTATTCAGAACGATGGAATAGTGATCTTAAGTCCAAATTAGAAAATTGGGAAAATGATAAAAATAAAATTGATCCAAAATATTTTACCGATCTAAAAAATTGTTTAGAATCTATTGAATGGATGTCAATAAATGCTTCAAATGTAGCAAAAAATTTCGCATGGATTGCTGATGAAGAGATGAAAACAGTAGTATTATCAAAAGATGTAGATATTATTGGTTTATTAATTGCGTGTGCAAGAGATAAACAAGGTCAGGCAAATACAAATAATATCATTGGTCCTAAAGTGCTTGCAGATACCTTTACTCAGTATAATAAAAGAATCAAAGTAGATATTAATTTATTTAAACAAGCAACGAGGAACGTATTAGATAATGCTGTTAAATATGCTTCACCTGGGACATCAGTTATTGTATGCGGTCTCAAACAAGATGCTAATCTGCATATACGTATCAAAAACAACGGCAAAATTCCTTTATTACATGGTGAAGAAAAAAATATTTTTAATCGCAAATTTCGTACAAAAGCTGCAAAAGAGAGTGGAATAAATGGTTCCGGAATTGGTTTATCAATAAGTCATGAAATCTTAAGACTTCATAATGGGAATATTTTAGCATATCCCTCAAAAAAACAAAATGATTTGTATGAAACTATTTTTGATATAGTTATACCTTTAATAGATGAAGAGGAAAACAACAATGACAAATAATAATAATAATGTATTATGGATAGAAAATCAGTTGGATTATTCAATGAATCAAATTAATATGCTCAGAGATGCTGGTTATAAAGTAAGAACTGCAAGCACTGCTGAAATTGGTTATGAAATATTGAGTAAAGCACCTGATAGTTATAATGTGATTATTTTGGATATACTTCTTGGAGAAAAACCGATAGAGGCTATTGAAATCCAAAATGGTAGGTCTGGATTAGTACTTCATAAATTAATTCGAGATAAATTACATATAAATACACCAATTATTTTTGTCACAGTTATAGTTGATAACTCAATAGTTTCATATATAACCAAGGAAGAAGAAAACAGAGGTTTAATCCCGCATATACTTCATAAACCTGTCAGGCCAAGTGAGTTGTTAGATTTAATAAATAAAATAATACATAAATAATATGATAGAGTAATCTAATGAACAAAATTTATTTCTTAATCCATACCTCTTTTTTTATACTGATATTTTTTGTAAATATTTCTTCGCAAGCTCCAGAAAAAGATCAGCAAAACAAGCATGATTCAACTGTAAACTATGTCACACAACGAGAACTTTTAAATACTTACAATGAAGTTCTCCTAAATTCAAAATCAACAGTAGAAAATATTAAATCTACAACAGAGACTGTATTATGGCTTGTTGGTGCCGCGTTTTTTCTCTTAACCGCTGAAGGTATTGGCGGATTGTCATTGCTATTAAAAGCAACTCGTGGTATTACAACTTCTATAAATGAAATAAATGAAGCAAAATATAAAATAAATGCAATCGTGCAAGAAGCTGATTTGAATAAAATAAAATTACAGACTATTGCAGAAACTATGAAAAATTTAGAAACTTTAATAAATAAAATGAATGATAGTATCATTTCTGCCAATGAAAAAATGCATACTCTTACCGCTGATATCGAGTGGTATAAAGACACAAAGATTTTAGACGAAGTTAGGCAGAATATTATGAGGTTATATAATTCTGACCGAGCTATTTGGAGTGATGCTTCAAATAGTATAAAGGAGTTGATTAAAAATGATAACCCGGTTGTAAGAGGATTTATCTGTAATAAATTAAATGACTTTTTATTAGATAAAGAAATAATTGATGGTGAACTTCTTATACGACTTAGAACAACACTAGATAATCGATTAAAGATTGAAGAATCAGAATATGTAAAAATAAAAGTAAAGAAAACATTATCATTAATATCTATCAAGGAAGGGAATTCTTCCACATAACAAATGCCTAATCCGCTAGTATTCAATGATAATTATTGATTATCTCAAATTAGATAAGAGATTTTTCCCATTCGTTAAAAGTCATTCTTCTACAAAATTTTTTAGCTGAAGAAAAATCAACTTTTTCAAGACTTTCAATTTCAACACGTTTGGTTCATCCCCAACTAATGTCTTCATCTGCTATACTTGATAAACGAGGACCGTCTATTTTCTACTCTTTACTTGGCAATGTATACGAACATTATTAATATAAATTCTTATTTAAACATAGACATCATGCTAATTTAAATGTTGAGATAAGGTTCAATGCATTTACGGCTCAAATTTGGCAAGTTATAGGAGGACTAAAAGCATCTTCAGGCAAAAGAACTTTGGATCTAGTTTTAATAGATTATTGGGGCAATCGTGGTAAGAAGAATTTTTGATGAAAGATCAACGCCTAAATATGGAGAGACTTATCAAATACCATTTAATGAAGATGAATAAATATTTTTATAGGTTATTAATTTCGTTTTCAAAATCTTGTTTGCTTATACCAAGTGTTTTTAAACTTGTGTGAATGTGAGTAATTGGAACATCTTTACAATTAAGATCTACTGTAAGCGGGCGTAATAACTTTTGAGGTTCATCGAAGTCCCAAATTTCGTGAGATGATTTAGACCTTTTATTTTTTAATCCAAGTGATTTTAAGTATCTCTTCCATTTAGATAATGGTATTGTCTTGATGCCCATATATTAGCAACAAGGAATAGAAACTTTCGTATTAAATACATCAGTATAAGTCGCTGCCGAAGATGGTTTTTTATATTTTTGAAGCGGGGGTTGTTGATAGCGTGGTTCAGGTAATAGTTTCAACTGCCAGCCTTGTTGGAGCAAATATTTTTCAAAAGTTCCCTTTTTGTGAGTCTCTTCAATAAAAATGTTCATTTCAATTTCAAAAGCTTTTTTTGCTTTAACCTCTGTATTTCCATAAGCTGAAAGATTCAAAGCCGGGCAAAACGCAATAAAATATTTATCTTCCTTATATAATTGAACTTCTAAATTGAGTACAATATTAGAAGATTTAACTAGCTTTGACATTTTTTCACCAAAAGGTTTTGTAAACTTACTTTTTCGATAAACATTTTGCCGAAAAAGCTTAATTTTTTTTTAGAACATGGAACTCAATACTCATTTTTATAGAATTTATCAGTACAAACTTACGAACAATATACAAAATCTGTTTGTTTATTAGTCAATAAAAATGTTATTACTATTTTTGAAATATTATAATATTGTCAGTTAATTTTGCAAGATATTTTCTACTACTAACAAAGACATTCCCTTAATTAAAACAATTTTGAGCCTATCCGCCTCTTAGAGCGCTGACGATATTGAGTCTTGCTGCACGAACAGATGGTAAAAATCCGCCGACGAAACCCATAATTATTGCAAAGATCAGAGTTGAGATTACAATTCTTGGTGAAAGTGCAAATGAGAAAGATAATTCTGCAAAAGAACTATAATTTAATGTTGAAATTGAAAAGAACTGCAGGAATGAAGCAAAGAATAAACCAATCAATGCACCAATAATTGAGATGAATAATGACTCAGTTAAAAATGCAGCGAGCACACTTCTTCTGCTGAACCCAAGAGAGCGCATGGTTCCAATTTCAACAGTTCTGTTGGCAACTGCGGAATACATAGTAATCATAGCACCAATAACAGCACCTATGCTGAATATAACAGTTATAAATATTCCAAGAACGCGAATAAAAGTTGCAAGAAATTCAGACTGTTCCTCGAAAAATTTCTGTTCAATTTTCGGCTCAAATTGATTTAACCTGCGGTCAGATTCAAAAGCAATCCTGCATTTTTCAAAATCATTAGCATTATTTAATCTGAACGTAATAGTAGATACAGAATTTCCACGGTGGAAAGCATTTAATAATTGGTCTGAATCGCCCCAAAGTTCAGAATCAAAGCCGCTGCCGTTTGAATCAAACAAACCGACGATTGTCCAATTATCTCCGGCAAATTTAATTTTACTACCAATTTGCGCATCAAGAAATTTTTTGGAAATTGCCTGTCCAACAATCAACTCGCGCAGAGCCGGATTAAACATCCTGCCTTCTTTAATTTTCACCTGTTTTCTAAGAGCAGTAACCTCTTGCGAAACACCCCGAACAGTAACATTGCTCATACCGCCATTTTTAATTTCAAGATTAATTACAACAACGGGCTCTTCAGAAATAATCAGCTTACCGGCGTCATCTTTTGCAATAAAGGGTAAAGTTTTTATTACGTCGCGAGTATCCCCGGTAATTATGCTTGAGATCTCACCATTTGAAGATTTACGGGCTACCAAAACGTTATCAGGAAAACCTGTTGCGATCAATGTTTTCTGAACGCCATAAGCCATCATCAGCACTGCAGCAAAAACAAAAACTACAAGTGCAATACCGGTAACAGTAATTGCTGTTGTAAGTTTTCTAGTTTTGATACTTCTTGTTACATATTTCAATGGTACTTTCATGTGTCTACCTAAATTTTTGTTTATCTCTAAATTCTAAAGACCTTTTATGTTAATTTGTTTGTAAACCGTTAAAACGGTTACAATTTTTTATCAACTTTATTAACCCACGGATAAATCCGTGGGTTAATAACAACAAACATAATTACTAACCAACAAATCTAAATCCGTCAACAATTTTTGTACTAAGCGCCCGTTGAATCGGGAAAACAGCCGCAAGAAAACCAATTAAAACAGCCGAGCTAACCGCAAGAATAGCAGTTATTGGTTCGATAAAGAAGAACGGGAAAAATCCTTTCGGCATAACCTGTTCAAACCCAGCAACAATCGGATATAATAAAGCAAGCCCTATTCCACCACCAACGCAGGAAATAACCATTGATTCACCTAATATCAGTCCGGTGAGATGGAGTGCAGAAAAACCAAGAGTTTTAAATACGGCATACTCTCTAGTTCTTTCGCGTGCAGACATAATCATAGTATTAGCAAGAACGAGCATGATAATTCCAATGATTGCGTAAGACATAAAATTCATAGCAGAAATGATAGCCCCCGAAGCAGCAACAAAACCCTGGGTAAATGCTCTTTCAGTTTCTGTTTTTGTTTCAGCAGTAGAATTTTTGAAAATTGCATCAATCTGTTCAGAAATTTGCGCAGATTTATTTGGATCATTAATTTGAACAATGTACCAGAAAGCCTGGTCACCTCTTCCCGGAGAAGTCTGTTTAATTTTTTCATTTAAATAGTCATAGTGAAAGAACATCTGAGTTCCATCAGTGTTCTTATTCTTCGGCTGATAAATTCCGCAAACAACAAATTCCCATCTTCCCGGAAATATATCACCGTCAAGGACTATTATATCACCCATTTTGAACTTAAACTGTTCAGCAATAGACGCTCCAACAATACAGCCATTCCTAGTTTTCTTATAAGTATCAAAATCCTTAGGTGTTAAAAGTAATTCCGGGTATACGTCAAAAACATTATCATCAGCAGCTTGTCTAGCAAAGAAATTACTTTTATCAATATAAGTACCACCAAACCAAGCAGCACTGCAAACAGCTTTAACACCCGGGACAGCTTCTATTTTGGTTTTATAGGCAAGCGGGAGCGGAAAAATAAATGACACCGATTGGCGTGTAATTAAACGGTCGGCTCCGGCAGCATCAACACTAGAATCCCAAATTGTTACAACAGTTCTTAATAAACCAAATGCAATAACTGCAATTGCAATACCAAGAATTGTTAAAGATGTTCTGAGTTTGTGTCTTAATGAATTTTTAAAAATTAATTTAAGAACTTTCATAATTGCATCCTCCTCAATTCTTGCCGTTAGCAGAAAGATCACCTTTATCCAGATGAAGCAGCCTGGTAGCCCTTTCTGCAGCATGCTGATCGTGAGTAACCATTACGATAGTCTTTTTAAATTCTTTATTTAATCTTCCCATAAGGGTAAGGATTTCCTGAGCTGAATTTTTATCAAGATCACCCGTGGGTTCATCAGCAACAAGAATTGCCGGATCAGTTACAATAGCGCGAGCAATTGCAACCCGCTGTTCCTGCCCGCCTGAGAGCTGCTTCGGATAGTGATAAATCCTGTCTCCAAGTCCAACTATATTAAGCACATTTTCAACATGCTTTTTTCTTTCAGCTCTTGAAAGTTTAGCTAATAATAGAGGAAGTTCAACATTTTCGTAAGCAGTTAAAACCGGAATTAAATTATAAAATTGAAAAATAAAACCAACATTTGCGGAACGCCATTTAGCAAGAGCAGATTCGTTTAATTTTGCGATGTCAGTTCCAGCAACAGATAATTTACCGCTAGACGGGCGGTCGATACCAGCGATTAGATTTAACAAAGTTGTTTTGCCGGAACCGGATGGTCCCATAAGAGCCATGAATTCTCCTTCCTCAACGTCTAAAGTTATTCCATGAAGGACAGGAATTTCCAAACTGTTTCTCCAATAAGATTTTGCAACATTTTTTACTTGAATAATAGCTGCCATTTTAACTCCTCTTAACTTCTATATTTTTTATACACAAATTTTATTTCATAAGTTTTAAGATAAAAAATTATTTTGTTCTAACTTTAACACCATCCTGTATTTTGTCATCAACCGGGTGAATTACTTTTTCTCCATTTGATAAACCTGAAATAATCTCAATATAGGTGCCCAATTCTCTACCGGTTTTAACAGGAATTTCAACTGCTCTTTCATCTTTAACAATGTAAACAACTTTTAAGTTATTTCTGTTCACAACAGAACCCATCGGAACAACTAAAAATTGTTTAGTGTCCTCTATGTTTTCGTTTTTAGATTTTTCATTTAAGAAAACCACCTTAGCGCTCATTTCGGGAAGAACCCTCTGATCATAAGATTTAAAGCCTACTTTAACCGTAACAGTAGCTTTTGATCTATCAGCAGTAGGAACAATTTTTGCCACATAACCAGGATAAGCAAGATCGGGATAAGCATCAAGACGAATTTCACAATCCTGATCAACAGAAATTTTTTCAATATTGGATTCTGAAACATCAATTTCCGCTTGAAGCGAAGTCATATCAGCCAATAAAACAACAGCGGCTTTAGCGTTAGCGCCAGCTCCGAGCGGGGCAACAACTTCACCAACATCGGCGTTCTTAGTCAATACAGTTCCGTTGAATGGGGCGCGGATTAAAGTATTTTCCATAGCAACTTCAGCCTGCTCTACCAATGCCTTTGCAACATCAATTGAGGCAATCAGCTTATTATAGCGCCATTCTGCAGCATCGAGTTCCATTTTAGAAGCAGCACCGGATTTATATAAATCTTTTTGCCGCTGATAAGTGTTAGAAGCATCATTCGATTCTGTTTCAGTTAATTTTTGATTGGCTTTAGCCTGATCGAGCTGAGCTTTAATATCGCTGTCATCAATGCGTGCAATCACCTGGTCTTTTTGCACCTTGTCACCTTCAACAACACCAAGATAAACAAGGCGCCCAGTACCCTTAGAAGCAACAGCTGCTTTTCTTTGAGCAACAACGTAACCATTTGCAGCAAGTACAGCATTAGATTGCGCGGGTGATTGTAAAGTTGCTGTGGATAGTTTGATTTCAATTGCAGGATTAGTAACAGATTTCCATCCAAGGTAAATTGCAATTAACAGCAGAACAATTATAATTGGTGTTACAATAGTTTTAAACATCCTGCCTTTTTTATCAGGGTCAACTAACTTTGTTCTGTCAATTCTTAACGATGATAAGTCTGCGTTTTTTGTTTCCACTATTTTTCCGAATAATTTTTATTAGTTAAAATTTTGACGATTAATAATAAAAGAAGTTGCAAACAAGCTTAAACATAATCTAATCTGTTATATTCATAAAAATCAATAAAAGTATTTTTTATTTTCAAACGTTAAAATATGGTAAAGGTGGAATATTGCTAAATCAAAAATCGGCGAACAGCAGCAATTTATCGGTGAAACAATTTTTAAATAGAAGACTAATCAATCTTTAATATCTCAATCATTTTATTCTGCACGAATTTATTAGTTGCTAAAAATTGTTTAGCATATATATCAATTTTATTGCCTGCAAAGTCAGTAACAATACCACCGGCTTCTTCAACAATTAATTTAGCCGCACATACATCCCACGGGTGAAGATAAACTTCCCAAAAGCCGTCAAACACACCGGAAGCAACATAGCACATATCCAGCGATGCAGACCCAAGTCTTCTTATGGCGCGGGAAGTTAGTAAAAATGCATTAAATCTTTCAATTGCATAATCCGGGTTTTCAGAAATATTATACGGGAACCCGGTTACAAGAACACTTTTGGCAAGATCATCATTTGTACTAACATTCAATTTTTTGTTATTGCCAAAAGAGCCGCTTCCCTTTTCGCTTGAATAAACTATATTGTTCATAACATCATAAACAACTCCGCAAATTGTTTCATTATTCTTTTGCACGCCGATTGAGACTGCAAAAATGGGCAGTCCATGTGCAAAATTTGTTGTGCCGTCGATCGGGTCGATCACCCATAAAAATTCCGACGAGGTTTTATGCGCGCCGCTTTCTTCTGCAAGAACTGCATGCCCTGGAAATTTTTTGTTAACAAAATTTATAATTATCTTTTCAGATTTTTTATCAATCTCGGTAACTAAATTTGTCTCACTGCCTTTAGTTTCGATTAAAAAACTTTTACCAAATGCTTCGCGTATTACTTCACCAGCTTCTTTTGAGATCTGAATTACTTTATCAATCATTTATTCTCCGTAAGATCAAAAATTGTTAGGGTTAAAATACCAAACATTTAATTAACGTTTATTCAGTTAAAAAAGTTTGTTTTTGATTTTTGAATGTTCGGTAAACCATGCTTGGGGCGGACAGGCGTGAAACGGAAGACGGAAGACGGGAGACGGGAAAATTGAGAATGAAGAATTGAGTCATGACTACGTTATCGGTTATCAGTTATCAGTCTCCGTCAATGTTAGAATTAATACGCAAGAGACTAGATCAGCCTCGACGGATTTACTTCTGTCTCCTTACTTCTTAAAATTGTTTTCATTTTCTTCCAATTTTTGCACTTTTTTGCATCGTTTTTTCCAATTCTTTTAGGAATTTCTTGAATGGCCAATATGTCAATGAACTTGTAAAGGTAAAATATTTTACAGCTTATTTACCCGCCATTTTGCTGGGTGGGTATACCTGATACCAAAGTAATTTTTTTCTTGCAAATATTTTTTTGAAAGCTTCAATATTATTTGGCATGGCTGATTCGGGGGCTTTGTAAGCATGGTCTCTCTTTTTAAGTTTACCAGCCTTTGGCATTTTTTTGCTTGAAGCTTATGGCTTGCAGCTAATAGCTAATTATCCGTGTACCGTGGCGTACCGGAAAAGCCGAGTATATTAACATATTTGATATTACACATAATTATTAAGAAGTTATATCATAAGAAAAATAAATAATACGTAATACTCTTATTTTGTGGCAAACTTCCCCTTCAGAGTTTTATAATTGTAAATAAACAATTGAGTATTGGATTCATTTTTCCCCTTGACAAACATTAACCTATAGGTTAATTTTGAATAACAGTATTGAAATATTAATTCCGGGTAAAAGGCAGATATTTTTGTCTATAAAGATGATCGTGGAATTGCTTTAACCGTTTCTTTTATTGATAAGCTGCCTGAATACGAAAAAGCAAAAATTTTTCCATTATTAGAACGTTTCTCGGAATTTGGTGAAATTAGAAATGAAGAAAAATTCAAGCTTGAAGAGAAACCTATTTTTGCATTCAAATCCAAACAGTGTCGCATCCTGTGCTTTTTTCTTCCCAATGCAGCTAAGAGAACTATCGTTTTAACGCATGGTGTATTAAAGAAAAAAGGGAAAATCCCGAAAATAGAATTAAAAAAAGCAAAAATAATTTTTGCTAAAATTACTTCTTAATAATCTAAGGTGTTCCATGAAAGCTCAAGAATGGTTCAAAAACCAAATCGGTGCTTTAGAAAACACGCCAACATATAAAGCTGAAGTTCTCCAATTGAAAATTTCCGAGAAAATTTTAGAATTGCTTGAACACCGTAAAATGACCCGTGCTGATTTAGCTAAAGAATTAAAATGTTCTTTACCGTATGTTTCCAAATTGATAAACGGAAGCGAAAATATGACCATAAAAAAGATGGTCGAAATAGCTATTTCCTTAAAGTGCGATCTTGATATTAAAATCGTTCCAAAAGAATATGCTGGTAGATTAAATTTGATAAACTTTTCTCAATACAAAAAACCAATCGTAATTGATGAGGTATCTAATGGCGAAAATTGTAACCTCGCAACTGCAGTATAAAAATTATGCTGTTGATAAAATAAGCGTTGAATCTAATCCGGCGTTTAAACAATCCCCTAGTAATAGTATTGATAATTTAGATATTGATTTTAATGTATTGACTAAAGGGAAAGAGCAATCTTTTTTGATTGAGCTCATCCTAAATATTAATAAATCTACAAAAGCATTTACAAATTCTCGTTATAGAATCTCTCTAAAACTATTGTCTATTTTTGAATTTTCTGCAAATACACCGCGTTCAGAAATTGATAAATTACTTGTTCCTAACGGTTTAGCTATGTCTTACTCTACCTCTCGTGGAATTATAGGAGAATTAACAGGTAATTCTATTAATGGTAAATACGTTTTACCTACTGTGAATTTTATCGAACTAATTAAAAATAAATCCCGTAAAACAACAACGAAACTTCGCAAATAGAATTTTAATCCATCAAATGGGTGCTTTTTAAGTTCGCCACAGCTTGTCCCGACGTCCGTTTACTAACGGATTTGTCGGGGGTGCAACGTGAATTGCTAATTGAGTTTGGGACGGGAGACCCGTCTCCTACAAGATATATGACTCTCATAAAACTCAGTAACTATCGTGATTAATTACTACTTTACCTTTAAATACACGGTAGATGAAAATACTATAGCCGACTACAAACGGCATTCCGATCAACGCAATTATAAGCATTGTTGTTAATGTTCTTGGTGTGGATGATGCATTATAAATTGTTAGACTGTAATCTAAATTAATATTAGATGGAACCAGTCTTGGGAATAAGCTGAGCGCCATAAGAAGTATCATAGCTGCAATCATTACGGAGGATGATAAGAAAGTTAAGCCGAATTTTTTTGATTTAAGTCCAACCGGTATATAAATAATCGCGACAAACAACAACACTATTAAAACCCAAAACAGAGGATTTCCGAGAATACTGTTAAATAAATATGGCGCTGAAAAAAATGTTGCAAGTGTTGCTGCTAAGTATAAAACAACAAACGCAATCCATAATTTATTGATTAAACCGACCATGTTTTCCTGCTGATTACCACTGCTTTTCATTGTCATATAAACTGCGCCATGCATTGTAAACATTACAAGGCTTAATACACCAATAAGAATTGAATATGGATTTAACAGTCCTAAAAAAGTAATAGATGAAATAATTTTACCATCAGTTAATTGAATTGGCAAGCCGCGCAATATATTTCCTATTGCAACTCCATATAGAATGGACGGCAATAAACTTCCCAGTCCGAATGCCAGATCCCATAATTTTTTATTCTTAGGATCATTGGAATATTTTCTGAATTCAAAAGATACCGCACGGAAGATCAGCGCAGTAAGCAGAAGCATAAATGCCAGATAGAATCCGCTGAAAACTGTTGCGTACACAGCCGGAAATGCGGCAAACAATGCACCGCCCCCGGTTAATAACCACACTTCGTTACCATCCCATACCGGACCAATTGCATTTATGTTTACGCGTTTTTCATTTTCATCTTTTGTAAAAAGCTGAATTACACCAACGCCTAGATCAAATCCATCAAGAATTGCATATCCAATAATTAAAATTCCTATAAGCAGGAACCAGGTAATATTAAGATCTATCATGACAATGCCTCCTTTCCTGTAACTGAATCTGGTCCTTGTTTAATTTTTCTAACAAGGAGATAAATAAAAATTGAACCGAGCATTATATAGATTATACCAAAGAGAATAATTGAAAAGAGAATTTCACCGGCGCCAACAGTAATAGAAACAGCATCTTTAGTTTTCATAAGATGGTAAACAATCCAGGGCTGGCGTCCAACTTCGGCAGCAATCCATCCAAGCTGGCAGGCAATTAAAGGAAGCGGAATTGACCAGACAAATAATTTCAATATTTTTTTATTTTCGAATAATTTCTTTTTATACAACAAATAAACAGCAATAAGCATAATTAAAATGAAATACATTCCCAGTATAACCATGTTATGGTAGGAGACAAAAGTTAAAAACAGAGGAGGAACTTCATCCTGTTTGAATTCATTTATCCCCTGTATTTTTGCATTAACATCACCAAAAGCAAGCCAGCTTAATAATCCGGGAATTTCAATAGGAGCTTTAAGCGTTGGCGGATGGTCCAGGGGAACAGCAAACAGTGCAACAGGCGCGCCAGTCTGCGATGTGTAAAGACCCTGAATAGCGGCAAACTTTTCTGGTTGTGTTTGTGCAACCTGCCTGCCATGTTCGTGACCAAACGGAAATACTTCCAGCAGTGAAACTATTAAGCCAAAAATAACAGCAACATGGAGAGATTTTTTTGCAATGACGGCTTGTTTGTTCTTAAGTATCTGGTATGCAGAAACACCTGCAACCAGAAAAGCGCCGGCAATTAAAGCTGCATCCATTGTATGAAGAAATCTAATTACAGTTGAAGGATTAAATACAGCAGCCCAAAAATCAGTAAGTTCCGCTCTTCCGTTTTGAACAATATACCCGGCAGGAGTTTGCTGCCATGAGTTTGCAACAATAATCCAGAAAGCAGAAATAGTTGCACCGACAGCCACCATTAAACAAGAGAACCAGTGAACACCCTTTGAAATTTTTTCCCTTCCAAAAATGTACAGACCAAGAAAAGTAGACTCAAGAAAAAATGCAAACACACCTTCGGCGGCAAGAGGCGCGCCAAAGATATCTCCAACAAATTTTGAATATTCCGCCCAGTTAGTACCGAACTGGAATTCCATTACAACACCGGTAGCAACACCGACGGCGAAGATCAATCCCAGCATCTTACTAAAATACTTACCGGCAGCGGTGTAAAATTCATTTTTCTTTTTCCAACCAAGCGCTTCGATAATTACAAGCATCCAGGAAAGTCCAATTGTTAACGGCGGAAATAAAAAATGAAAGCCGACTGTCATTGCAAACTGAAACCGGGCAAGAAGAACTGGATCCATAAATATTATTCTCCTGTTAATTAATAAAAATGATTTAATTTATAATTGTACGTCAATAGCTAATGATTTAACATATTCTTTCTTTCTTTACTTTCTTTAGCCAGCTGTGCTATTGATTTACTAGATAATATTAATTTTAAATTTTTTTGAGCATCACACCACAGAGTGTGAACAGTACACCATCTTTCATTCGAACAAAATTTTTTATCAATAAGACATTTGTTAAGCGCCATTTCCCCTTCAACAGCAATTATAATTTCAAGAGGTGTTATTTGATAAGATGATTTTCCCAACTTGATACCACCGCCACTCCCTCTTTGGGACTTAATTAAACCGGCATTAGCCAATTGAGGAATTATTTTTCTCAAAAAATTTTCCGGGATTTTATTGAAAGAAGAGATTTCGGAGATTGTACAAATTGCATTTTCATCTACCGAAACAATATAAATCATTGCCCGGATTGCGTATTCACCTGTTAGCGTAAGCTGCACGGTTTTGCCTAATTATTAAAACCAAAAGTAAATATGACAAAATTTGTCATATTTACAAAATTAAAATATATTAAGACTTCAAGTATCATTCTTTTTTGCAATAATACTAAATTAACCATATAGCTTAAAACACAGGGTTCAATTATTCGGAATTTATTTCGAGAATAAATCATTAATATTCATATAAATGAATTTAATAACTCTATAGGTTTAATATAAACAGTTTAATATTGAAATATCTTAATATAAGATGTTATTTACTAACAGCATATTGGTTATAAGAAGAAAGTCCGATTGTTCTGCAATTTTAAAAAATTTATTGAAGTAATAAAACAGAAGTTACAAAATGGATAAAAAAAATAAATCGAATACGGAAAATATAAAGCCACAGTACAATGAATTTTTTTCGATTGCACTTGACCTATTCTGCATTGCAGATACTAACGGGTATTTTATACAACTAAATAAATCATGGGAAGAGAGTCTTGGATATTCGCTTGGAGAGCTAGAGGGTGCAAGGTTTTTAGATTACGTTCACCCTGATGACCTTCCAAAAACGTTACACGTTTTAGGCGAACTATCTGAGCAGAAAGAAGTTTTAAATTTTGAAAACAGGTACAGATGCAAGGATGGATCCTACAGATGGATTGAATGGCGATCGCGCCCAGTTGGCGATTTTATCTATGCCGCTGCAAGGGATATTACCGAGCGAAAAGAAATGGTGGCAGCCCTTCAGGAAAGTGAAGCCAAATACAGAATACTACTAGATGAATCGGTAGATCCAATTTTTATAATAGGGGCTGACGGAACATATTATTATGTCAATTTGGCATTTGCCAAAGGTGTTAACAGAGAATTACGGGACATAATAAATAAAAAGATATGGGATGTATTTCCTATTCAGGAAGCCGAACAACGATTTACTGCGGTAAGGGAAGTCATTAGAACAGGACAAGCAAAAGTTATAGAAGTAAAAGTTGCAACTGCAAAAGGGACAGATTTTTACGTTACTACAATCCAGCCAATTTTAAAGGAAGACAAAACAATTTTATCTGTAATGTGCAGTTCAAAGAATATAACTGAAAGAAAAATGGTTGAAGAGGCACTTAAAAATTCCGAAGAAAGATTTTCGAAAATATTCTACCAAAACCCGGAAGCAATGAGCATTAATTACCTTGAAACAAGAAAATTTGCAGAAATTAATCCTGCGTTTACAAATTTATTCGGATATACCTCAGAGGAAGTTAAAGGAAGAACTGCTGCAAAAGATGATTTAAACCTTTGGGTGAATGATGACGAAATTAAAAATATGACAAATGCACTCCTAAATGAGCAAGTAGTAGAAATGGAAACCGAATGGCGGAGAAAAAACGGTTCCATATTTATAGGGCTGCTTTCAGTAAAAATAATTGAGATCAACAATGAGAAGTTTTATTTAACTTCCAATAAGGATATAACCCAGCAAAAAATAAATGAAACTGAATTAAAGAATGCAGCACATCAAAAAGAATTAATGCTTAAAGAGCTGCAGCATAGAATAAAAAATAATTTAAATGTATTATCAGGACTTTTAAGCATTGCGCAAGAAGGACTGGAAGATGAAAAATCCCGTTCAATATTTTCCGATGCACTTTCAAGAATCACAACAATGTCGTCAATATACCAGCATCTTTATAAATCACCTGATTTTGAAAAAATTGATTTACATAGTTATCTCGAAGGGTTAACAGAGACACTTTTTAATCTATACAATGTTGGAAATTCTGAAATAAAACTTGCCACAAATTTTAATACTTTAAGTATTGATTCAAAGAGGGCTGAGGCATTAGCGTTAATATTAAATGAGCTTGTAAGTAATGCATTGAAATATGCATTTAAAAATGTACAAGATGGAAAACTGCAAATCGATCTTACACGAAACAACAAGGAAGTAATCCTTACTGTTCAGGATAACGGACCCGGACTACCGGAAGAATTTGATATTCAAACAAATGACAGTCTTGGATTAAAGCTGGTAAAACTATTAACAAAGCAAATTGAGGGTGAATTGAAATTTGAAAGCCAAAACGGCTTAAAGGTGCAAGTTTTATTTCAAGTATAGAAAAGACAAATCCGAACCGAATACAGCCTTTCTTGATAGCCCTGTGATTTATTGGTATATTTTGTAAGCAAATCAACAGTGGAGTTCTAAAAATTTGATGGAAAAGATTATAAAAAAAGTAAGTGAAGATATTTCAGGTATTGAAAGTATTCCCAGCATCCTTCCAGTTTTACCTTTGCGGGAGAACGTGATTTTCCCATATATGATATTTCCGGTACTAATAGGCCGCGAGCAGTCAATACGCGCCGCAAATTTTGCTCTAGAAGGTTCCAAATATATTTTTCTGGCAGCTCAAAAAAGATCAAACATTGAAGAGCCTTCAAAAGAAGATATTTATACTGAAGGAACAATAGCAAAAATAATACAGATATTAAAACTTCCAAACGGCTTATTAAAAATACTCGTAGATGGAATTATCCAGGGCAGGATAATTGCATACACAGAGCGCGCAAACTTTTATGAAGCTGAAATTGAAGTTATAACTCCCAAAAATGAAGACAAGCGCGAAATGAATGCGTTAATACGGCAAATGTCCACGTTGTTTAAAGAATATGTAAAGATAAATAAATCAATTCCACCGGAAGCACTAAACGCATTTGATAATATTGATGAACCGGACCGTAAGCTGTTTTACGTGGCAGCCAATGTGAACCAGCAAATTGACGTAAAGCAGAAAATTCTACAAAAATTTTCACTTAAAGAGCAGCTATACGAAGTAATCCGCCTGCTTAATTCCGAAATAGAAATTTTAAAAATTGAAAAAGAAATAGAAGGAAAAGTACAGGATAATATTGCAAAGACTCAAAGAAAATTTATTATACAGGAGCAGATAAGAATTTTACAGGATGAGCTAGGAGACGATGATGAAGCCTCTCCGGAATTTATAAAGCTGAAGGAACGAATAGACCAGGCAAAAATGCCAAAAGCCGTTTATGAAAAAGCCATTGAAGAATTCAATAAACTTAAAAAGACACCGCCAAGCTCTCCCGAATCAACTGTAATAAGAAACTATCTTGACTGGCTTGTTGATGTACCATGGCATGCAAAGACTAAAGACAATCTTGCTATTAAGAATGTAAGAAAAATATTAGATGAAGATCATTTTGGACTAGATAAGCCCAAAGAAAGGATTGTTGAACACATAGCAGTACTGAATCTTGTAAAAAACATGCGCGGTCAAATTTTATGTTTTGTAGGACCTCCCGGAGTTGGCAAGACATCGCTTGGAAAGTCAATTGCACGTGCAATAGGAAGAAATATTGTACGCATATCATTAGGTGGTGTAAGGGATGAAGCTGAAATACGCGGGCACAGAAGAACCTACATCGGTTCGATGCCCGGTAAAATAATCCAGTCAATGAAGCGGGCAAAAACTGTTAATCCCGTAATGCTGCTGGATGAGATAGATAAAATGAGTATGGATTTCCGCGGAGATCCATCATCGGCAATGCTTGAAGTATTAGACCCGGAACAAAACCATACTTTTAATGATCATTATCTTGACATTGATTATGACCTATCGCAGGTAATGTTTATAACAACAGCAAACGTGCGCTATAACATTCCCCTTCCGCTTCAGGATAGAATGGAAATAATTGAACTGCCGGGATATCTGGACTATGAGAAACTTCAGATAGCAAAGAGGCATATAATACCAAAACAAATTAAAGCTCACGGATTAGAAAAATTCAACATTGACTTTACTGATGAAGCAATAAATAAAATTACAATGGATTTTACACGTGAAGCAGGTGTAAGAAATCTTGAACGTGAAATTGCTTCAGTCCTAAGAAAAACAGCAAGAGAAATCGTTGTATCACATTCTTCAAACGGAGATAAAAAGAAAGCATCCAAAAAGAAATTTGTTATTGATGCTCAGCTTGTAGAGCAATTTCTTGGAGTTCCAAGATTCAGGTCTCAAAAAGCTGATAAGGAATTACGAGTTGGAAGCGTTACAGGTTTAGCATGGACAAGTGTTGGCGGTGAAATTTTGCAGGTAGACGCTACAATTATGACCGGTCCTGAAAAACTAACTCTAACAGGACAGATCGGAAACGTTATGAAGGAATCAGCCCAAGCTGCATTAAGTTACCTGCGTTCGAACGCAAAAGATTTTAGTCTTGATATAAATTTTTATAAGGGAAAAGAAATTCACATACACCTGCCCGAGGGTGCAATACCAAAAGACGGACCAAGCGCCGGTATTACACTTGCATTGGCAATGTATTCGGCACTCAGCAATAAACCTGCACATAATGATGTTGCAATGACGGGTGAAATTACATTAAGAGGAAAGGTTTTACCAATCGGAGGCTTGAATGAAAAACTTCTTGCCGCAAGACGCAACGGAATAAAAATAGTTCTTATTCCAAAAGAAAATGAAAAGGATTTGAGCGAGATAAAACCTGAAGTAAAGGAAGGGATGAAAATAATTCCTATCCAGACAATTAAGGAAGCACTTCCATATGTCTTTGGAAATGATAAAAAAAAGAAAATAAGCATTAAGAAAAGAAAAAAGAAATAAAGTGGAAACGCTTATTATTAACTTACGTTACGCAAATATTATATTTACACCAATTGATTTTGAAACTTTATAGCAAAGCAAGCTTTCATATTTTCGAGTTCATAATGAACATGTAAGCGAATAACGAAATTAAGTTTCTATTAAACAAAGAATTGGGCTAAAGCCCAGAATTTTTACTTGGCTGGATTCCACGTCCTGAAGGACGTGGTTAATAATATAACTTCATAACTCCATCGTTTAGAGAGTGTGTGATAATTAAGATTTTTTGAAAAAATGTTTCGATTTCTTTTTAAAAACGAAACTAAAATTCTCTTAACCCCCTATTTTAACACAGGCTCTTTACGGTGGAGATTAGAGACAACAAAAAGAAACGGGCTTAAGCCCAAATAAAATAGATGAAGATTTAAGCTAATAAAGAAATTATGTTCCTATTGGCTTGGCATAGCCATCCCTTCGGGAAAAGCCCAAAAACTTGTTTCTTTATCTATTCAGCAACTTAAAAGTCGTGATTATAAATTAAATTATGCGTAAGGTGAGTTATTAATAAAAATTCAGCAGATAGTAAGATTTATAATGAGCTGCTTCCTCAAATAGAGAGTTTGATTGATACTGATATTCCTTTAATATCAAATCTTGCAAATGCGGCATCGGCACTTAAATATTCGTTCGATAAAATCAGCTGGGCGGGATTTTATCTTTTAAAAGGCGGCAAACTTTTTCTTGGACCATTCCAGGGGAAGGTTGCCTGTACTGTTATTGAACCAGGTAAAGGAGTATGCGGCAGATCGGCGGCGCTTAAAGAAACAATTATAGTAGAAGACGTTGAAAAGTTCCCCGGACATATTGCATGCGATACCGGTTCGCGTTCTGAAATTGTAGTTCCCTTAATCAAAGACAATAAATGCTTTGGTGTTTTAGATTTAGACAGTTACCAGCTTTCTGCATTTAATAATGTTGATAAGACATTTTTAGAAGAATTATGCAATACTTTAACAAATAAACTTTCATTTGATAATTTAGTATTATGACAGAACAAATAAGATACATAGTAACTGCGCGTAAGTGGCGCCCCCAGACATTTGAAGATGTAGTAGGACAGGAACATATTACTACAACTTTAAAAAATGCAGTTGTAAATAATAGAATTGCACACGCATATTTATTTGCCGGTCCGAGGGGCGTGGGAAAAACAACAACCGCGCGCATATTGGCAAAAGTTTTAAATTGCACTAATCCTAAAAATGGGGAGCCATGTAATGAGTGCGCGATGTGTCTTTCATTTGCAAACTCACAATCGCTTGATATAATAGAAATCGATGGCGCTTCAAACAGAAGGATAGAAGAAATACGGACCTTAAGGGAGTCCGTAAAATATGCACCCACAAAAGGATTGTACAAGGTATACATAATAGATGAAGTGCATATGCTTACAACAGAATCATTCAATGCACTATTAAAAACCTTAGAAGAACCGCCTGAGCATACAGTTTTCATATTTGCCACAACCGACATTCATAAAGTGCCCCTTACAATAATTTCGCGCTGCCAGCGTTTTGATTTCCGCAGGATTGAAATGGCAGTGATGAAAAAACTGTTAAAGGAAATTGCAGAAGCTGAAAAGATACAAATTGATGATATAGCTTTATCCTTAATCTCAAAAAAAGCAGACGGTGCGCTGCGCGATGCACAAAGTTTGTTTGACCAGGTAATTTCATTCAGCGGGAATGAAGTTGATTACGCGACTTTAACAAAAATGCTTAACCTGATTGATGATGAAATATATTTTACAATTTCGGAATCAATTCTTAATAAAAATTTTGCATCTGCATTTGATGTTACACAAAAGATCTATGAGAACGGCTGGAATTACATTGATTTTATAAACGGTTTAATTGAACATTTTAGAAATATTCTTACAGTAGTTATACGCAAAAATGACGACCTGATTGAATCTGCCGAGGTTTACAAGAAAAGGTATCTTGAATATTCCGATAAATTCTCTGAAGGAGACCTGCTGAGAATTCTTGCTTTCTTGAACAAAGTTCAGTGGGAGCTAAAATCATCATCAAGTCAAAAACTCAAGATAGAGATTTCGCTTTCACATTTAATAGGTTTGGAAAAATCTTCAACTATTGCTAGCCTGCTTTCGCAGGTAGAAAGACCTGAAAGAGAAGTTAAAGCTAAAACAGTATTTGATTCTTCATCACACTACAGCCCTACAAAGAAAATCAATGCTCCTATTTCAAATGTAAGACCTGCTGTAAAAGAGGAAGTAGTAATTCCTGAAGTAAAATCATTTGTGGCGCCATCTTTGCAAGATTCTTCCGGATTTGAAGAAATTATTTCCAAGTGGAATGATTTTATTGAGCAGGTTAAAACAGAGAAATTATTTTTTGCTTCGGTGTTATCTAATTCCAGCCCATTTGAACTTACAGAGAATCAACTACATCTTGAAGTTGAGCACCCGGAGGATGGAGATATAATAAACGAGCAAAAACCATATCTTGATAAAAAGACAAAGGAAGTGTTCGGCAAAAAAATAGAGTTGAACGTCAGCCGCGATAAAAAAAGTACCCGCAAAAAGCAAAGTACTTCTGCAAACCAGCCGTCCCCTGATATTGGAAATACTTCTTCAGATAATCCAATTGCTAAGGCTATTGTTGATCAGCTTGGGGGAAGGGAGATTAAAAGGTAGCTTTTAGCTGCAAGCAATGAGCTACAAGATTAACTCTTTCAAGGTGGATAAATTTACTCTTCGGTAAGATGCGAGAGACCAGAAGCTAGACGGAAAACAGATAATCTTCAACCTCTGAGGTTTTTAAATAACCCTGCCGGCAGGCTCGTAGGTTTATTAAATTCTAAAGTTTTTTGGATTTAGCAATTGCATTCCATGCTTCGCGGAGACCGGCAGCGGCTGTTAATATAGCTGCAAAGCCGCAGCCAAAGCTTGGGATTACATACCATGCAATTACCTGTCCGATTACATATTCTTTTGGAATCCAGGTAAGTGTTGCTATTGGAGCAGCACAAAAAATTAACCCAGTGATATAATAACGCGGGACTTTAAAAATATGCGCAAGGGGTAAAAAGTGGAGTCCCACAACAATTAGAACCAGTGAAGGTATAATTTCGGGTTGTTTCAAAATTGTGGCTGTAATATTTACAATTGCGCATGCAATCACTTCCAGGATTACAATAAAGATAAACCGGTTGCGAAGATTTTTTTTCTCTGACTTTTGCTGATCCTTCGGCAAGTGTACTGCTCTGCGAATTACAATAATGCTGATCACAAGCAGCGCCACTATAATAACAACTAGAACGAAGAGAGTTTGTAATGCCCATGAAGTGCCAATTGCAATAAGAGACCATATCACAAAAGCGGCGCTAACAACAACCAACCAAAGTGCGCCGATGGAAAGACCAATGCAGCGTTTGCGCTCGATTGATAATTGAGAATTTAGAATGGAGAATTGAGAATTAAAAGACCCTCTAATTTTATCTTCATTAACCATAGTTGCTATCTCTCTTCCAAGTATATCGTACACTTTTAAAATTAAATGTTTTAAACCAGCCTACCGGCAATTACCATATCTCTTAAGGAAACCTAAATACTCACCACGAAGGCACAGAGACACAAAGATGAAGTTGCGTCAAGAATTTCCAAGTTGCCCGGATAACTTTTTCATTTACAAAAGTTAAATAGACGAGGCATGCCTCGTCTTTACAATCAGTTACCTAAATCTTTCAATTTCTTTTTTGGCGCTTCAAAATTTGGATTCAGTTCAAGAGCTTTTTTGAAGGCTGTTATTGCTTCGGTTTTATTACCGGCTGCCAGATAACCGTCACCAAGACTATCATAAGCGTTTGAATTACCAGGTGCAAGCTCTACTTGTTTTTTGAATTTCTGAATTGCTTCATCAACTCTTGAGTTATTCAATAAAAGATATCCGTAAATATTATAAAAGCCATAAAAATCTTTCAAGTTGCCATATTTACTTTCGAGAAATTTGAATTCTTCTTCTGCCTTTGTAAAGTTTTTATCTTTATTATACACTGCTCCAAGCAGGTAGTGCCCTTGCTTTTCATCAATACCAATAAGGGTATTTGCTTCCTGGTAAGCTTTTTCCATACTGCCACCCATTATTCCAGGCGCTACCATGTAATAATTGATAAGCCCAACTCTGCCGCCAATATGTTTGGGATTGATCTGGACTGTTTTCAAATATTCATCTTTTATTTTTGGAGCAAGTCTCATTTGAGTAAAGATACTTGAAGTTTGCGCATCCATACCGTAAGCTTGTGCAAGCCAGAAATGATATTCAGCATTATTATAATTAATCTTAACAGCTTCTTCAAATTCATCGGAAGCATCTGAATATTCTTTCATACGTACTAATGTTTGTCCCAGATAAAAATGAGCATCGGCATTATTTTTATCGTTGCTTATTAATTTTTCAAGTACTGATTTAGCTTCCTTCAAATTATTTTTTTGAAGTAAATCTTTTGCGGAATTAATATCTTGTGAGAAAGCGAGTGAGGATAAGAATAAACATAAAACTGCAATAATTGACCCTTTCATTTTTATCTCCTAATAGTAAGTGTGCGGCTTTAATGGTGAAGCGGAATAATTGAACAAATTTAATACAATATAATTTAAAATATGTTCCACGTTATAATTTAGTATCTAGTATTTAGTATCTTGTAGTTAGATGCTAGACGGGAAACGGGAGACGGGAGACGGGGGACGGAAAATTAGCTATTAGATTCAAGCTAAAAGCTTTTAGACTTGAAATGCAAGAAATAAAATGGGAACCTGACAGTTATCTCAATCCGTTGGCTAACGGACTCGGGCTGTAAACCATTCCTTTATAAAGCACTTTAATAACGGTCAAGGCATAGGCCATGACCGCCGGGTAAAGAGAGTGTGTGATAATTAAGATTTTTTGAAAAAATGTTTCGATTTCTTTTTAAAAACGAAATTATAATTCTCTTAACCCCCTATTTTCACACAGCCTCTAAACATGACCGCCGTGTTATACTCTATTCTATTTTCAAGAAATGTACGGTTATTCTTTTCCTTTTATTTTTTTAGCATCCATTAAAATATTTTTATCTTCGGATTTTACTTTTCTCTGCAGTTTTTTAATGTCAACTTCCGGCGGTAACTCTTCAGGTTTAATATCGCTCTTCGCTAAAAGATCGCGAACATCCTAGTTGTTTTTTATATGCTCTGATACAATATGATCTTCACCAAACAAATCATTCTTCTTCACATTAAAATTGGTTATTTCTGTTGCAAGGTCTTTGGCTTTAATTGTTATTGTAGGTAAGAAATCCGCTAAAGGACGATTCTCCGGAATGTTGAGTTTCTTTTTGATTTGAAGTGTGGAGAATCCACCGAACAATGCCTTGTCACCCTTACTTCTAATTCTTCCAAAACCTTCATTATCTACACCGCGTTCGTAAATAATTTTAGACAATTCTGTTTTGGTTGCTATCAACTTTTCTCTTGCTGCAATTCTTTCAATAAGTTCAATCCGCTCTTCCAGAAGTTCTTGTTTTCGGGTTTGCAGGGCAAAGTAGCTTTGGGCAAATGCTATTTGTTCTTTTTGGGGGTTACCGTTTTGAGCTATTAGATAGCAAGCGTAACGAGTTAGCATTATATCTTCGACTTCTCTAACCGCATTTTTGGGCAAATTTATCATTTTGTTGACGTCAACGAAATGATAATTCGGGTCAATTTGAGCATTTTTACATGACTCTTTAGCTTTATTGACAACATTCAGAAAATTTCGCCAATCGCTGTAACCAAGTAATTCTTGAAGATCGCGGGCAAGCCAGTATTCTATTCCATTTTCTTCATAAGCTGCCTCTTCGAAAGATGCCCGCAGTTGTAAAATTAATTCCTTTTTCATAACCAGCCTCTAGTCAGCTCGTTTTTAAATAGTTTTTGTAATTAGTAACTCTTCACCAAGCTTATCAATAATTTTTACTGCAATGGTTGTTTTGGCTTTTGGAATTATTACTTTATAAGTGCCTTCAACTAAATCGTTTTTCTTTTCCGGAACATCTGAAAGAATAATATTAAAAACTTTACCATTATAATCGGTATCAATAAGAACAACATCTATTATACTTCGGTAATCAGGAATCTTTACATTAAATAAACTTACACACCCCCCGCAAAAAAAGCGGGGCAAGCTCAGTCGCTCCGCTTCTTCCCCTCCTGCCAAAGGCAGGCAAGCTAGAGAGGGGAATATAAGGGGTGTGTTTTAAGTCCGCCATGGTGTACTGCGGCCTACTTGAAATACCATTAATCGTAGAGTAGGACAAGAGCG
>PMDS01000044.1:37424-37562 GCA_003155655.1 Melioribacter sp. | reverse complement strand
TAATAGTTAGTTTGCCGGATTAATGATACAGTTGAAAAGTTCCAATAAAACATCCGCTTCCGAAACCGTGAATGGTAATATTACTTCGGAGGACTCACTCGGAGTGAATAATTTTTTATTCAACCAGAAAATCTCCGC
>PMDS01000044.1:0-37390 GCA_003155655.1 Melioribacter sp. | reverse complement strand
CCCGGGTTGATGCTCTACGAAAAATGTAAAGAATGCGGGATCAATGAAACTTCCATCTATTGCTTTACCCAGGACAACACAAAGAGGCCTTCCATTCAGAAACAGGCATTTATTGAAGCCACTGTTGCATTCGCTTTCGAGATTGCACGCCGGGGAGCGGCTCTTCTTGTTGTTGGCGATGAAACCTCGACGCAATTCCCAAGGGTATTAAAAGAATTCCGTCAACGTCAGGGTGCCGGAATGAAAGTTAATCTGCTGGTTAACTATGGATGGGAATGGGATCTTGCCGGTCTTAAAAACGGCGGCCTGCGTTCAAGTGAAGTTTCGCGTTTGGATTTAATTGTACGCTGGGGAGGAGGACGCAGATTAAGCGGTTTTCTTCCTGTGCAATCGGTTTATGCGGATTTCTATGTTAGGGATGAGTATTGGCCAGATTTTGATCCACAACATTTTGAGCAGGCTCTTAGCTGGTTTAAAAAGCAGGATCAAACACTCGGCGGGTAATGCATAACTAATCTCATTTCTCAACCTTAAACTCTTTAATGCGGATAGAATAAAGAACATGCAAAGTTGACAAAAAAATAATTATTGACAAATGGAGTAATAGTTAATCCTATTAATAACAATAAGAATAAACAAAATGAAAACCATTCTTGTTTTTGTGTCAACATTAGATGGGAAAGTAACGAAATGGGGTGATCCCCATGTTCAGTCCTGGTCATCCCTAAAAGATCAGGATTATTTTAATAAAATATGGAACAGTGCCCGGCTTTTTATTATGGGGAGCAATACTTTTAATGCTGATCCAATTAAGCCGGCCTCAAATCATCTTCTGGTTATCATGACAAGAGAACCCTCTAAATATATAAATTATGAAACCTTGGGTCAGCTTGAATTTAGAAATGATTCTCCAATTGAATTGACTTTACAATTTGCAAATCAAGGTTATGAATATATGTTTTTGGTTGGAGGAGCGCATATTGCCACTTCATTTTTAAAAGAACAATTAGTTGATGAATTATGGCTGACAATCGAACCTAAAATATTTGGTGTGGGAGGTAATTTTGTAATTGAAGAAAAACTTGATATCAATTTGCAATTATTAAGTTGTGAAAGTGTTAATAAGCAGGGAACATTGTTAACTAAATACTCAGTCATAAAAAAATGAAAGTAATTATTAAAAAGTGGTGTTGTCTCTATTATTTATTTTAATCCGCCAAAAGTAAAATCAGGCGGTAATTTTGTATTATGAATTTCCAAAACTTATCAAGGGAAAAAACCTATATATAAGTAATGCTCATGATCTGAAAAACTTAGCAAATATTTGAAGATGCCGAGTTTTGACATATTAATCTTAAGAAGTATGATAATAGCGTTTTCAGAACATAATCATTATTTGTAATGCGAAAAAAAATTTGACTAATAACAACTTAATTAATTCTTAAATGCAAGGATACGCTATGCCGCTTAAAAAAGGTTATTCAAAAAAGACAATAAGCAAAAACATTGAAACAGAAATGAAGGCCGGTAAACCCCAGAAGCAAGCTGTTGCTATAGCTTTAAACATTGCCCGGATAGCAAAGAAAAAGAAATAGCATAATTTGCCGGTCGATATTCAAGAATTCATTCCATTATAAAATGGACTAATAATTTTGAAATTGCTAGGGGTTAACTGCTCTTTTTTTTTCATATCTAATGGAAACAGACTATAGGAGCACAGGATAGTTTACCATCCGAAGCTCCATAGGAGCGTAGGATGGAAAATGTATCCGTAATTCCGCTTTTTGTATACGTTCCACCAATATTTCTATCTTAAATTAGAACCATTAATTTTATAACTTCTTAGATAAATAAATTAAAGGGATAGATTATGCAAAAGCGAAAACTTGGAAACAGCAATCTTGAAGTTTCTGCTATCGGACTAGGCTGTATGGGAATGAGCTACGGTTATGGTCCAGCGGCAGATAAAAAAGAAATGATTTCTCTTATTAGATCGGCTGTTGAACAAGGTGTTACTTTTTTTGATACTGCGGAAGTCTATGGCCCATTCATAAACGAAGAATTAGTTGGAGAAGCACTCCTACCTTTTAGGAATAAGGTTGCGATTGCTACAAAATTTGGATTTAATCTTGATCCGACCGGCAAAGAGCAATGGACAGGTCTTAATAGCAAACCTGAACATATTAAAGAAGTTGCCGAAGCATCATTAAAAAGATTGAAGACAGACGTAATAGATCTATTTTATCAGCATCGGGTTGATCCGAATGTTCCGATAGAAGAAGTAGCCGGTGCTGTAAAAGATCTTATTAAAGAAGGAAAAGTCAAACACTTTGGCCTTTCTGAAGCTGGAGTTAATACAATCCGCCGTGCACACGCAGTTCAACCAGTGACAGCACTTCAGAGCGAGTATTCTTTATTTTGGCGGGAACCCGAAACTGAAATAATTCCAACATTGGAAGAGCTTGGAATTGGATTCGTTCCATTTAGCCCTCTTGGTAAGGGTTTCTTAACGGGCAAAATTGATGAAACTACAACGTTTGATAAAAATGATTTCCGTAACACTGTCCCCCGCTTTACACCTGAAAATAGAAAAGCAAATCAAGCATTGGTGGACCTGCTTGGTAAAATAGCACAAAGTAAAAATGTTACACCCGCTCAAATTGCTCTCGCCTGGCTTCTGGAGCAGAAACCCTGGATTGTACCAATCCCCGGCACCACGAAACTTCATCGTCTTGAGGAAAACATTGGCGGAGCAAACGTGGAACTTTCTTCTGATGTATTAAAAGAGATTAAAGAAACCGCCTCTAATATTACGATTACAGGTGACCGGTATTCGGCTAGTGCACAGAAAATGATCGATAGATAAAATACATGGCTATTGAATAAATCATAATTGAATAAGGATAAAAGAATGAAAAAGGTAATCATCTTAGGAGCAAGTGGAAGCTTGGCAAGGCATGTAATCGAGAAACTTAAATTGGAACCAGATGTTCATCTAACTTTGTTTTTAAGAGACAGACGTAAGTTAAAAACCCTTGATGTTTCCGATTGCTCAATCATAGAAGGTGATGTTCTAAATTACATAACATTGAGGGAAGCAATTAAAGGGCAGGATATTGTTTATGGAAACCTTGCCGGTGATTTAGGATTAATGGTGAAAAACATAGTTACTGCGATGGGTGAAACAAATGTTAAAAAGCTGATCTTTATTTCTTCCATTGAAATTTATAATGAACCTGTGAGATCTATTTTAAAACAATACAGAGTTGCAGCAGATATTATTGAAAACTCAGATTTGGATTATACCATTTTGCGGCCCGCATGGTTTACAAATGACGATGAAATTAAATACGAATTAACGAAAAAAGGTGAACCGGAAAAAGGAAGTGTAATCTCAAGAAAAAGTATCGCTGCATTTATTTCTGAAGTTATTAATTCACCTGATAATTATGTGCGACAAAATTTAGGAATCAACAAACCGAATTCTTAATTAAATATTTGATAATAAATAATCGAGTTGAAATCATAAAATGAACACATCTGAACCGAACCAAAATATAAAAATAAGACTGACAGATAACGCAATAAAAAATCACGAGGAACTATGGCCGGATTACATTTCAAAAGCCAAAGAAACTGACCCTGAATTAATTGAAGTGTTTGACAACTTTGCTTTCGATGAGGTAATTAGATACGGCAATCTTGACACCAAAACAAGATTGATGATGATTCTAGCTTCTACAATTGCTTCTCAAGCCCTGGGTGAATATGGAATATTCGTTAATGCAGCACTAAATGTTGGTGTCTCACCTATCGAGGTTAAAGAGATTTTATACCAGTCAGTTCCTTACGTCGGGATCTCTAAAGTAGTAGATTTTATTTATGCTGCAAACCAAATATTCACAGAGAGAGATATTAAACTTCCACTAGAAGGTCAATCTACTACGACACCTGAAACTCGATTTGAAAAGGGATTAGCAATACAAAAATTAATTTTCGGAGAAATAATTGATAAGATGTATGAGGCATCTCCGAAAAATCAGCTTCATATTCAAAAGTATTTATCTGCAAATTGTTTTGGTGATTTCTATACTAGAAATGGATTGGATATTAAAACCAGAGAGTTGTTGACATATTCAATGTTAATTAGCATGGGCGGAACTGAATCACAGATCAAGGGGCATATCCAGGGTAATATTAACGTGGGTAATAATAAAGAAACATTACTCAATGTTACAACACAATTGTTGCCTTACATTGGTTATCCCAGAACATTGAATGCAATAAAATGTTTAAATGAAGTAATAACAGAATAAAGGGAATTTAAACTATGGAAGCAAAAACTGTTAAAGCTTACGGAACAGAAGCAACTGATGTACCTTTACATTCATTAAATATTAAACGTAGGGCACTCTTACCACACGATGTAGAAATGGAGATATTATATTGTGGTATTTGTCATTCTGATTTGCATCAGATCAAAAATGATTTTGGACATACAATGTTTCCCATTGTTCCCGGTCATGAGATTGTGGGCAAAGTAACCAGGGTTGGCGAACATGTTAATAAGTTCAAAATTGGAGAGCTTGCTGCAATTGGTTGTATAATAGATTCCTGTGGAAAGTGTGAGAGCTGCGAGAATGATATAGAGCAATTTTGTGATGTAGGAGTAACCTTTTCATTCAATAGTCCGGATAAGTATTTAGGTGGTGCTACATTGGGTGGCTTTTCACAAACTTATGTTTGCAATGAGAAATATATGCTACATGTTCCTGAAACTCTCGATTTGGCCTCGGCTGCACCTTTACTTTGTGCCGGTATTACTGTGTATTCTCCTTTGAGACACTGGCAGGCCGGTCCCGGCAAAATGGTTGGAATTTTAGGTATCGGCGGTTTGGGGCACTTGGCGATTAAAATAGCCAAAGCCATGGGAGCTCATGTGGTTGTGTTCACAACATCTCCTTCTAAAGTAGAAGACGCTAAACGTCTCGGTGCAGATGAGGCGGTTTTATCAACCGAGTCTGAACAAATGAAGAAGTATGTACGCAAAATAAATTTTATTATTGATACTGTTTCAGCAAAACACGATGTTAATACTTACCTTAATCTTTTAAAACACGATGGTAGTGTGGTATTAGTAGGACTACCACCGGAACCTCTCGAAGTAAGTGCTTTCAGTGTTGTTTCGGGACGCCATAGTTTTTCAGGTTCTAACATTGGCGGAATTGCAGAAACTCAGGAGATGCTCGATTTCTGTGCAAAACACAATATTGCAGCAGATATTGAATTAATTAATATCCAACAAGTCAACGAAGCTTTTGAAAGATTGGAAAAAGGTGATGTCAAATATCGTTTTGTTATTGACATGGCTTCATTAAAAAAATGAAAATGTGATTTACTTAACCAGAGCTGCAACTGATTTTCAATTGGTTGCAATATAAAATTAAGTCGGGTAATTTCTGCATATGATACATTTTAAAACCATAAGTGAATTAGATCAAGCGGACGGTTTTCCACCTCCCGAAAATCCATTGTTCAGTCTTAACGAAATCGAAAACTCTTCCAATGCCCTTAAGAATAAAGAAATAACATGTGACTTCTATATAATTTGCCTTAAGAAATTAAAATCAGGAGTCTTCTTGTACGGAAAGACTAAGTACGATCATGATATGGGTTCTATGTTTTTTATGAAACCTAGACAAGTACTTACTGTGCAGGATGTTAAATTGAAAGACAAAGGATTTTCAATCCATGTTCATGAAGACTATTTAATAGGACATCCTTTGTTCAACGAAATAAAGAAATATGATTTCTTCGATTATGAAACCAGTGAAGCTCTTCATCTCTCACCAAGAGAAGAAGAAATAATGTGGTCGTTGTTTCATAAGATGGAAACAGAGTATCATAATAATCCTGATGAGTTCAGCAAATCCATAATTCTTTCTCATCTGGACTCTATTTTGAAATATGCCCGGCGTTTTTATAAAAGACAGTTCATTGATCGAAAACCTCTATCAGGTATTACGATTACAAAATTCAATGAGTGCCTGGATAAGTATTTTTCCCAAAGGGATGGATTCCCGGAAAAAGGAGACGCTGGAGAAAAAGGATTGCCCACAGTAAACTATATGGCTTTACAGCTTAATCTCTCTCCAAAATATTTAAGTGATCTATTAAAACAGGAAACGGGCAAAACTGCTTTAGAATTAATTCATCTCTATGTAATCTCCGAAGCAAAAAATATGATTATTGAGGGTGAGCACAGCATTTCTGAAATTGCTTACCGCCTTGGTTTTGAGAATCCTCCTTACTTTTCTCGCCTGTTCAAAAAAGAAGTAGGTATAAGTCCAAAAGAATATAAGAATCAGATAATGAATTAACTATTCCGCCGGCAGACCGGTATTATTAAGCCATTCGTCGAATAAAACAGTTAAGTTTTTATTTGACACATCTTGCATCACCCCCTTAAAACCACCGGTTGTTACGTTAGAGTGTTTAAACTTTTGATAATATTCTTTTATCCCCTTGAAGAAAGCATCATCCCCAATATTTTTTCTTAATGCGTGCAGAAATAGAGCGCCTTTCTGGTAATTCTCTGCGTTCAATAAACTGAACAGATTTTTGTAATGTCTATTTATTACAGGCACACCGCCGGCATGGTTTAAATAATTAGTTCTTGTATTCTTAACCAGCTCATTAAACTTTTCGGTACCTTCACATTTTTCGTAATAAAGCATCTGNNGCAATTTCATGAGCCACAGTTTCTTCATCATTTCCTTTATCTGTAAAGGCACGACTATTTTCAGGGAAAAATATTGCACTGCTGTTCTCCATTCCGCCAAAAATTGTTGATGATTCTACAAGCGCTAATTTTGTAAATGGATAAGGACCAATTACTGATTCATAATAATTTACAATATCTGCCGCTTTCTGAAATCCTTTTACTGCATTCAGGCTGTCTTCAGGATAGGTGTAGGAATATATTGGAATGCCGGATGCAGTTTTTGTTTCAGCAACAGAAAATTTACAAACTCCAATTACCATGCAATAAGTTGGAGTTAGAACATCCATTTTATATGTAAAGGTTATTTCATCACCAGTTACTGCTGTTTTAACAAGTGCCCCGTTAGCTATAACCCGGTATTTATTTGGTACCGTAACATTAAATGAAACTGTAGCTTTATCCGACGGATGATCGACTGACGGGAACCAGTTGCGCGCCCTGTTAGCCCAGTTATCACTAAATGCACAGAAATTTCCATATTTATTTTTTTTAATTATTAACCCGTCTTTAGGTCTGCCTGAATAGTTAATTGAAATATTATGGGTTAAGCCAGTTGGAAGACTTACTGATGTATTAATAGTAATCAGATTATTATCATAATTAAATGGAGTATTCTGCCCATCAAGCAAACAATTCAAAACGTCCAGTTTCTGAAAGTTAAATTTTAGCTCGTTAATATCAGCAAGTGTTTTAAATTCAATTCCGGTTGTTCCGTTTATTGAATAATCATTATCGTTAATTTTAAGATTTATTGAATAATTGGTCACATCCACTTTGCCGGCCATAATGTTTATTTCTTGCGCCGGTAAAATGCCGCAAAAGAAAATAGATATTATTAAAAAACAAAGAAATGTTTTTTTCAATTTATTCTTCTGCCTGTTTCAGACATGTTGAATTGAAGTATTAATTTATTATTAAAGTAAAAGAGAAAAACGCTGCATCTTAATAAAATTATTTACAGCTGCATATTGTGATAAACTGACTGAACGTCATCATCTTCATTAAGGGCTTCAATCAGTTCATTTACTTCTTTTTTCTGCTCGTCATTCAGTTCTTTATAATTTGTTGGAATGTATTGAAATTCTGTCGCAACTATTTCCATTCCCTTCTCCTCAAGTGCTTTCTGCATTGAACCAAATTCCTGGAAAGGTGCATAGATATAAATAGATTCATCATCGTGAGATAATTCATCAAGACCGGCATCGATCAATTCCAATTCCAGGTTATCCATATCTACACCGGAAGGCTTGGGTGTCTTTAGTAGAGCTTTTCTTTCAAACATAAACGAGATTGAACCCGTAGTGCCCAATGAGCCTTCATGACTTTTAAAACCGTGGCGTACATTAGCAACCGTTCTTGTAGGGTTATCAGTTGCACATTCAACAATCACTGCAACACCATGAGGTCCATAACCTTCATAGACAATTTCGACGTATCCTGAAGTATCCTTTGATAAAGCCCTTTTAATAGCCGTTTCAATTTTATCCTTGGGCATGTTAACACTTTTAGCATTCTGCATAGCAATTCTAAGTTTTGAATTACCTTTAGGATCTCCGCCTCCGGCTTTTACAGCAATTTCAATCTCTTTTCTAATTCTATTAAAAGCTTTTGACATGCGCGCATAGCGGGCAAACATTACGTGCTTTCTGGTTTCAAAAATTCTACCCATTAAATTTTTTTCGTCCTTTTAAGATTTTTTAGTGTTCAAATTTAATAATTAACGCTGAAATTCTATCGAATTATTTTTTTTCTGAAAAGTATTCCAATGTCATTTGGAATACTATCTTATATTTTTGATAAAAATATTTACCCCTTATTATTAGCAGTCTTCCTAATCGCCTGAATTCTGTTAAAACCATTTAAAGCAGCAACTCGGTATGCCTCTGCCATTGTAGGATAATTGAATGTACTGTTAATAAAATACATCAAACTGTTTCCTTCACCTTCCTGGGACATTATAGCCTGCCCGATATGAACAATCTCCGAAGCTTCATATCCAAAGCAATGGATGCCTAATATTTTTAAATTTTCACGGTGGAAAAGAATTTTAAGCATTCCGACTGTTCTGCCGGTTATTTGCGCTCTTGCAAGGTGGCGGAAAAATGAATGTCCGACTTCATAAGGGATTTTTTGCTCTGTTAATTCTCTTTCATTCAAACCAACTGAACTTATTTCCGGAATAGTATAGATGCCCGTTGGTATATCCGGAAGCTTTAAAGTTGTACATTCACCGCAAATTAAATTTCTCGCTGCAAATCTTCCCTGGTCATAAGCCGCGCTGGCAAGGCTTGGATAACCGATAACATCACCCACAGCATAAATGTTTGGAACTGAAGATTGATAGCACTCACTTACCGGTATAGATCCCCTCGAATTGGGTTTGATTCCTAATTCTTCAAGTCCCATATTCTGAGTGTTGCCGGTTCTGCCTTGTGCCCAAAGCAAGTAATCACTTCTTATTTCTTTATTAGATTTCAGGTAAATTGTAACACCATCGTCATCCGGAACAACTTTCTCATATTCTTCACTGTGACGCAGCAGCACGCCATTTTCTCTCAGGTGATATGCAAGGGCATCAATAATTTCATCATCAAGAAAAGACAACAGCTGACCGCGGGTGTTTATAAGATTAACCTTTACATTTAGCCCCCTAAAAATAGACGCGTACTCGCATCCAATAACACCGGCGCCATAAATTGTAAGCGTTCTTGGATTATCCTGAATTTTTAGGAGTTTATCACTGTCAATTATCCTGGGATGTGTGAAATCAACATCAGGCGGGTGATATGGGCGTGAACCCGTTGCAATAATAAATGAATCTGCTGCATACTTTTTCTTTAGACCTGTTGATTCTAAGACTTCAATTGTATTAGCATCAATAAACCTTGCCCGCCCAATTAATAGATCAACCATATTGCGCGTGTAGAACCCATGCCTTAATTCAACCTGGCTGTGGATAACTAATTCCGTCTGCTTAAGCAGCTCCTGGTAACTTGTATTTTCAAACCTGTTTGTATCATAAAGAATCTGGCTTGCATGTCTCAAAGCTTTGCTTGGAATTGTTCCTTTGTGAGTATTGTTTCCGCCCACTAAAGAAAATTCTTCGCAGACCGCAACTTTTTTCCCTTCCTTGGAACACGTCATTGCAGCGCCTTCCCCACCTGGTCCGCTTCCTATTACTATTACATCATATTTTGTATCCATTAACTATAATCCTTTTTAGTCCATATTTGATAAACTAATTTTATTTATATATGATAATAAATAAAACTAACTAAAAGTTCACTTATGTATTATCTTTGATACCGGATATATGTTTATCATAAATTTTGGATTATTAAAATAATGATAGTAAAAATCATAAAACTTTTTATAATTTATAGATACAGATTCTTTCAAGGGATAATATAATTATGAATAAAACATATTTGATAATTTTATTATTGCTTTTCCAAAATTTATTAGCGGCACAGACAATTTCAGAAAATTGGGTGCCTGTAAGCATAGAAAAAGAGGGCTCTATATTTATTAATGTATCCGGTTTATCAAGCTTTACCGGTGATGAAATTTACGTCTGGGCGCTTCAGGAATTTAATTCGCCTATGACAATGGAAGAAGTTGACGGTAAAATTTATAAAGTAAAAACTTATTATTTAATAAATAAACAGTTAATCAGGTACAGCATTCTTCAAATCGTATATTATGACAGCAAAAATAATGTTATAAAACATTATACTTATGAACATAAATCTGATAACGGGCAATTCAAATACAATTACCCGATTTTAAAAAATTCGGATGCTGAAAAGATCCTATCAATGTGTTTGGAATATATTAGTAAGCCAGCAGAAAAAAAATAAACCGGTTAACCTTAATATCTGATATCTTCATAAAGAATATCAATACCGCCAATTGCATCCATCTGATCTAAAATTCCATCCCGCCTTATAATTAAATACTTACCTGGCTTACGCGGATCCCGTTCAGTAGGATTAGGCAAAATTGCTATTATAGTAGCCGCCTCCGCAGCGTTTAATTTTAATGAGGGCTTGCCATAATATAAATTCGAAGCAGCCTCAATACCATATACTCCCTTCCCCATTTCAGCAACGTTGAGGTAAGTCTCAATTATTCTTTGTTTACTCCATAACAATTCAAGCAGCAATGTGTAATATGCTTCGATGCCTTTGCGGATCATATTTTTGCCGGGAGATAAGAACATATTTCTTGCTAACTGCATGGAAACAGTGCTTGCGCCGCGGACTCTTTTTTTATTTTGATTTTTTTTCATCTCATTTTCTTTCATAGCTTTTTCAATTTGATCAAAATCAAAACCAAAATGCTCGAAAAATTTTTGATCTTCGGATGCTACAACTGCAAGCGCTGCATATTTGGAAACGTGTTGTATCTTAACTGATTTTTGAATTATATCGCTTGTTGAGAACAAACCCAATAATGGATTGGATTTTGCGTATATAAATGCGGTAACAGGCGGGTCAATAAATCTAAAAAATAGAATTACAAAAATTGAAAATGCCGTGTATAGCAGGAACAGATTAAGGCAAAATTTAACAGCCCTCCAGATAAATTTCATTTATAACACACCGGATTTTTGAATAAAAGTATTAATTAACATTGTTTAGATAAGAATTTGAATAATTAGCCGCAAATAGATAATTTTATGTTAATTTTAGTATATAAATCTATCAATCAAGTGAGGTTATAATGATATCAGATAAAATGCAAAAAGCATTGAACGACCAGATCAATGCAGAATTATTTTCTTCTTACCTTTACCTTTCAATGGCAGCTTATTTTGAAGCTGAAAATTGGAGCGGCTTTGCTGCCTGGATGAAAGTTCAGTCCGGTGAAGAATATGGGCATGCAATGAAGTTTTTCAAATACATTAATGATGTTGATGGAAAAGTTACTCTTGCCGCTATTGAGAAACCAAAAGCAGAATGGAAATCACCTCAAGAAGCATTTGAAGAAGCCCATAAACATGAACTTTTTATAACTGACTGTATTAATAAGCTGGTAACGCTCGCTATTCAGGAAAATGACTATGCCACTAACCTGATGCTGAATTACTTTGTTAACGAGCAGGTAGAAGAAGTTGCAAATGCTGTCCAGATAGCTAACAAGTTTAAGCATATTGGCGATAACAAATCTTCCTTGTTCTTTTTAGACCGTGAACTTGGAATGCGGGTTAAATAACCGATTTTTTAGAAAAGGCGGTTTAAAACCGCCTTTTTTTAATGAAAATATTTTTTTAGTTAATGTATTTTTACTATTTTTCGCCATTAAATATGAATTAAAGAGGTAATTAAAAATGGCGAGAAGATGTCAGTTATCAGGAATCGGTCCAGTGAGTGGCAGCAGCATATCACATGCGCATAACAAAACCAATAGAAGATTTCTGCCAAATCTTCAGAAAAAGAGAATCTGGGTTAAAGAACTAAATAAATTCGTTACAGTTAAAGTTTCGGCAGCTGCTTTAAGAACTGTTGCTAAAAATGGGACTTCCCACATTGCAAAATTGGTAAAAGAAAAAAAGATTAAAGTTAGATAAAGATTAGAAATATTTTTTGATTAACCCCGCAAACCGACGGGGTTTTTTATTTTAGACCACCCCCTTTTATTCCCCCCTCCTTAAAAAAAGGAGGGGGAGCTGTGATTACCTTCTTCTCTCATCCGACTTGTTATTTTCTTTTTCAGCTTTTCTCTCCGATCCGGAACTTGGTCTTATTGCTCTCTCTGTACGCTGCTGCGGTCTTTCAACACGCTGTGGTTGTGATGGTCTGCTATTATTTTGTGCGCGCGCTTCTTGTCTTGGCTGTACGGAACGTTCAGTCTGAACTTTTCTTTCACTACTTCTATCCGGGCGGTTGTAATTCTGTCCGCTATTTCTTTGATTATTATTCTGTCTTAATGTTTCCCTGCTGCGGCTGTCTCTATTTGTAGATGTATTAGGCTGACGCAGATCCTCTCTTCTTGTCTGTACTCTTTCAGTATTTGCTCTTACTTCATCACGTCTGGAAGGAGTAGTTCTTTCAACCCCTGCATTATTATCTCTTTGCCTGTCACGGAAAACTTCAATTTTATCCCTGTTCAAGGAACTTCTGCTTTCACCGCGTTTAATATCAATGCGCCCTGCAGTTCTGCTATTCTCAATCTCACGATCAGAAGGACGGTAATCTATTATACGGTCTCCCCTATTGGAACGGGAACGTTCAAAGTCCTTAAAATTATCTACACGGGAAATATCTCTTTGTGCAATTCTATAACCTGCTTTACGCTCAATAAATGAACGGTCTATTCCACCGTTTACAATTCTGTCCCTATCGGAATAATAATTTGTTCTGTACTTGGTGCGTCCAAAAATTCTTTCAACGCGTCTTTCATCAAGTAAAAAGTTATTCATCCTGTGATCGCTAAAGCGGTTATAACTAACAAAATTCCAATAATTGTATCGTGAATGCCAGTCTATCGAAAATCTAATTCCAAAATTATTGTTAAAAGATGCATACGGCGGAAGCGGCGCCCAACCGATATAGTCGTCATCATAACGCCATTCAACCCAGCTGGGAGCCCATTCGTAATCAGGAACCCAAATCCATCCATAATTGTCATCATTGTACCAGCGTCCATAATGGTAGGTAGCCCATCCAAAAGGTTCATCAGAATCCCAATACCATCCGTTATCTGTCCAATTCCATCTTCCTAAGGTATAAGGGCGCCAGTGGCTGTTTATTCCATTCGGACGCCAAACATCTAAGTTATTATCAAGATGAACCCACTCGCCGTAAGGACGCAGAGAATTATAAAAGAAATCAAATGAAACCCCTTCGTCAGGTTTTGCATCTAATCTTAAACAGATAATTATTAAAAGAGCGGCTGTTATTAAAATCGTCTTTTTCATATCGCACCTCAATTTAATTTCAGTATAGTACATTCAAGGAGTGTGCCACTTAATAGTACAAAATTAATTTAAAAAAATTCAATTATTTACGAAAATGTTCATTAGATAAGACACTCTATTCAGTTTTGAATACAAAAAAAGATGTTTTAACAATTCATTTAATAAGGAAATCAAAATATGATTCAGCAATTCTATTTAGATAAGAGACCACATAATGGTTTAACGTATGATGAATACTTTAAGCTGTTCAAGGAAAAAGTTGAGAATACTGATCCGGATAGTTTACAGGAGGAAGCCAGGAAATATTTAGAGTACTCTAAACTTAACTTTCAAAGAAGCACAAGAATACATAAAACATATTCAGTGGATCCGCAGTTGAAAGAAGCTATTGAAAATATTACTCTGAACCAATTATGGATGGTAATTACAGAAAATTGGTGCGGAGATTCAGCGCAGAATCTGCCATTTATAGCGGAAATTGGCAAATTAAGTGCTAAAATAAGCCTGAGAATTGTTCTTCGCGACTCAAATCCGGATATAATTGACCTATACTTAACTAATGGTACAAGAAGTATTCCCAAGCTGGTTGCTTTTGATGAATCCGGGAATGAATTATTTCAATGGGGACCAAGACCCAAACCTGCACAGGAGTTGGTAACAAAATTAAAGAATGAAGGAATGACTCACGATAAATTCATCGAGCAGTTACATTTATGGTACGGAAAAAACCACGGTAAAGAATTGGAATATGAATTTAAGAGAATCTTAGGTGCAGAATAATTTTTTTTTATAAATAATTTCAAATCTACTTACCCGCAGGATTTCTATCAAAGATCTTGAAATTAACATCTATTGTTAGTATTGATTCAACAGCTTTTCCTGCAGTTCTTCCGGGAAGGAATTTTATTTTCATTACAGCATCTTGAGCTGCTTCATCACATCCCAAACCAAGTCCTTTTAATATTTGGGTTTTTAACACGTTCCCGTTTGCACTTATTGTTGCGGATAAAGTAACAGTCCCTTCCAATCCATATCGAAGTGCATGTTCTGGATAAACAAGAATGTCTTGAATTGCTTTCATTCCGCCAATAGGTGCAGGACAAATTTCCGCATCACATCTAATTTCTTTGCCTTCTGAATGTGCAATATCCTGCTGCTTATTTCCTTCAAGGTATGCCTCCGGAGAGGCTTTGTAATCAGGATCAAAATCAAAAGCGGTTTTCTTTATTGCCAACCCTTTAACGAATGTAATTATTTCTTTCAACCCGCCATTTTCATAATAGCTTTTATAATTTCCATCTTTTACTCCATAATTCACTGAGTATTCTTCTTTTATAAGACCTGTTTGGTAATATTCTATTACCCATCCTTCAATAATGCCGTTACTATAATTCTTTTTACTCATTAAATTTCCATTGGGGTAGTAAGTAACTGCGCTTCCTTCAAGTACGTCATTAGCGTATGATATTTCCGACCTTACAATTCCATCGGGATAATAACTGGCTACAACCCCATTCTGGGCAAATAGGATGCTTGTAATAACAAAATAAAAAAATATGCACAGAGCTTTATATTTCATAAAAGATGTATTAGTAAATTTTATTCTTAACATTAATATAAATAAAAATATTTTTGTTCCTTTGCAGATTATCTCAACTCATTTGAATGTAATATTTTGGATTAATCTTTACAATTTATTTGTAATATAAAAAATACATCGTTATTTCAGTTCATTGTTATCAACGGGATTCTCCATAATTTTGTAATACTAATTTTTGGAGATTACTTAATGAAAACCTTTCTGATGAAAACTGACCCCTTAACAAGTGAAAATTATTTGGAGGTTTGCCTTCGGGGGCAAGAGTTAATTCATGACCCGTTTCTTAATAAAGCTTCCGCATTTACTGAAGAAGAACGAATGAGCTTAGGATTATCCGGATTATTAAGATCATCAATTTCTAATATCAACGCACAACGTCAAAGAAGTTATGAAATGTTCAGCCGTAAAGAGGATGATATTGAAAAATATATTTTCCTTCAATCTTTGCTTAACAGGAATGAAACGTTATTTTATAATTTGCTGTGCAACAATCTTAGCGAAATGCTTCCTATAGTTTATACTCCTACTGTTGGTAAAGCATGTTTGATGTTAAGCCATATTTCACGGGATGACCGAGGAATATATATCAGTCCGCAAAATATTGGAAATATTGATAAAATTTTTAAAGAAGTTTCTTTGCCTAATGTTTATCTAATAGTTGTTACAGACGGAGAAAGAATCCTCGGACTGGGAGATTTAGGTTCAGATGGTATGGGCATTCCGGTTGGAAAAATAAATCTTTACGTTGCTGCTGGCGGTCTTCACCCGGCTAGTTGTCTGCCTATTTGTCTGGATGTTGGAACTAATAATCAAAAATTGATAGATGACCCTTTATATCTTGGTTATAAGGAAAAACGCCTCGAAGGCAAAGAATATGATGAATTTGTTGAGCGTTTTGTACTGGGAGTTAAACGCAACTTTCCGAATGCGCTTCTTCAATGGGAAGATTTTGCCAAGCATAAAGCTTTCAAACTTTTAGAAAGATATCACGAAAGAATTCTTTCTTTTAATGATGATATTCAAGGAACAGGTTCAGTATCCCTTGCTGCTTTATTGACAGCCATGAAAATTAAAAAGCAGCAATTTAAAGATCAGCGTTTTGTTGTAGTCGGTATGGGGCAGGCTGGTACAGGAATTTCAACCAACATTTTCAATATGTTAAAAGAAGAGGGTCTCTCTGATGAAGAGGCAAAGAGCAGACTTTTTGCTTTTGATGTGCCCGGGCTTTTAATTGACGATTTAGAAGGTTTAACAGACACTCAAAAACGGTTTACTCAAAGCCGTTCTTCGATTTCGAACTGGAAACTGGAATCCCCAAATAAAATTTCCCTTTTGGATGTTATTAAAAATTCTAAAGCTACCGTTCTAATTGGAGTTACTGCAACTAATGGATTGTTTAATCAGGACATCCTAAAACAAATGGCAAAAAATGTTGAACAGCCGGTTATATTTGCCTTATCCAACCCAACCTCAAAATCTGAGTGTACGCTTGAAGAAGCTGTTATTGCTACGAACGGAAAAGCGCTGGTTGCAACTGGTAGTCCTTTTCCACAGGTTGAATTTAACGGCAAGAAAGTTTATGCTTCTCAATGTAACAATATGTTTATGTTCCCGGGTGTTGGTTTGGGAGCGTTAGTAAGCCGTTCAACTAGAGTTACTACAAAAATGTTTTTAATGGCAAGTAAAGCCTTAAGCGAATTGGTAAATATTGACCAGCTTAATAAAAATATGCTTTTACCGGAATTAAATGACATTAGAATGGTTTCTGCATCAGTAGCTAAAGCAGTTGCAGTTGAAGCCCGCGATTCAGGATTGGGACGTCTGTTAACTAACAATGAATATGAACAGGTAATTAAAAAAGCTCAATGGGAACCGGAATATTATCCCTACCGTCCCGCGCCAAATAATTGTTTTGAATAGTATAAATGGGGCTGTCTCATCAAGGCAGCCTCTTCTTCTTCATAATCTCACTCTTACTCATAATCTTACTCTTAATCCTAATCTTACTCTTGCACTTCTTCTTCATAATCTTAATCCTAATCTTAATCTTATTCTTGCTCTTACTCCCGCTCTTGTTCTAATTCTTGCTCTTATTCCTGCTCTTGCTCTCCGTTAGCTAACGAATTCTTGCTCTTTTTCTAGAAAGTAATGATTGTATGGATAAACCATTTTTCATCTCTGTCCGTTACTCCCCCAGCGCTGGTTTTCATTGTAGCACTATCTCCTGTCATAATTTGCCTGTCGAGTACAATTGATACTTTATCGGTAGCTTTCCATACTAATCCTGCAATAAAGTAATAAGTCTTATCGTTGTCTTTATCTTTATTTGGGTCTGCAATATCATAACGGAAAATTACAGATAACTTTGACTGAAGAGATGCAACAGGAATTTTTAATTCAGTAAATAAAGAAAGAACATCACCATTAACATCAGGAGCGTCTATTGTACCATCGGTTCTTGAATCGTATTCGGTACCCATCGTGACAATATCATAAGACCAGCCTAATAATCCGCCATATCTTTGCTTTTTTAATCCCGTAATACCTGTACTTTTACCTAAATATGTATATCCGCCTAAAGTTAAAGTTTTAAAAACAGAACTACCGGGGAACGGCATTAAAGAAGCACGTAATATGACATCCTTAAATTGATTGGATTCCGGGGCAGTATAGCCATCGCCATTTAACACGTAACCGGCAATCTCACCGTAATTATCTGGCAATGTATAAGCAACTGAAGCGCCTAGATCTGCTGTTTGTACGTAACTATATTTATCATTTGCTGTTTGTGCAACTCCCCGGTATTTCCAGAATGCTTCTACCAAACTATTCCATGGACCCGGAATCATGCCTGCTTTTATTGATAATTCAGGTATTGGGGTATAATCAACAAACCCGAATTTTAATCTAATTGCCAATCCGGAATAATAAGATCCCGTTGCTGAATTTCTAAAAATATCCGTCGTCATTTGCAGTTTCCAATTCTCCGATAGCTGTGATTTCGCTGTAAAGTATAAACGGTCGATATCGAATTTATTGAAATCCTGTCCGTCAATTCCTTGTACCGAATAAGAATAATTTCCGAAGAATTGAGCGCCAAATGTAACAGGAATTGTGGTTTGTGTCTGTGCTAAACCGGTATTACAACATATTGATATATAAACAAATATCATTATTACTAGAAAATATTTTCTCATTTATAACTCCTTATTATAAGTGATTGTATTATCGAGAGGCATTTAAAAAATTAAAACAAAGATTGGATTAGATAATTTTATTTATTGACTCACGTTGCGCAAAAACGGTATTTACGCCAATTGATTTTAAACTTCATAACTCCACCGTTTACTGTGGCGACAAAAGACAACAAAAAAAGAAAAGGGCTTTAGCCCAAAAAAACAAATGACGATTTAAGCTAATAACGAAATTATANNGAAGGACATGTTTATAAATTAAATTATGCGTAACGTGAGTTATTGAAATGAATGAAGGATTTATCTGGTTGGTTTTTAAAGTACTGTGTTTTTTAAAAAGTATTTAAAACTTGGTTTGGAGCAGATTAATATTTCAAATTGATTCCGGCAAATTGTATACTATTTCATTTTTCAATTATTCGCAGAGTAGTCGGTAGTACAATCAATAAAAGCGGTAATGCAATAATAAGACCCCCAATAATTGCAATTGCCAATGGCTGATGCATCTGGGCGCCCGTTCCAATTCCAAGTGCAAGCGGAAATAGTGCGGTAATTGCACCAAGCGCCGTCATTAATTTAGGTCTCAACCGTGTGGAAATTGAATACACTATCGCTTCATCTCTTGAACTGCTTTTTCTTGCTTCTCTAAATTGCAGATAAGTGAAAATTGAATTCTCTCCAATTATTCCTATTATCATAATAATTCCAATATAACTTCCAACATTTAAAGGAGTATTGGTTATCAACAGAGCCAGCAGGCTTCCTGATATTCCAATTACAGAAAGGATTATTATTAACAGGGCAACTTTTATTTTCTTAAAAAGAAATAAAATAACAACAAAAACAAGAAAACTTGCAATGATCAAAATTGTTAGCAGCTCCTTAAAAGCTTTTTGCTGCTCTGAATAAGCTCCGCCGTATTCAATAGTGTATCCGTTAGGCAAAGAAATATTTGCGCTTATTTTACTTTGAATTTCTTTAAGCGTGCTGCCAAGGTCTCGGTTATTTAATCGTGCAATTACTGCAACCATCGGTTTCAAATTTTCTCTTTCAATTTCCGCTACCCCGCTGTGCAATTTTATATCTGCCAATTCACTCATTGGTTTCATTCTGCCGTTTGGCAGGATAATCTGACTGTTCTTTAATTCACTTAAAGAAAAATTCTTATTATCACCTTCAAATGTTCTTATATCGGTAAGACGTGTTCTCTCAATAATACTTCCAACTATGTTCCCTTCAATTTTATTTTGGACTTCAAATTGAAAATCGGACGGTGATAAATTGTATTTAGCCAGGTTTGTAAAATTAGGCTCAACAATAATTTCTGGACCAGCGATAGTAATACCATTAAACACATCTGCCGTACCATTAACACCGTCTACAATCTCAGCGGATTTTCTTGCAATTTTTTGTAATTCCTGCTCATCATCTCCGAATATTTTTATCTCAATAGGCTGGGTTGTAGCCATTAAATCTCCAAGCATATCTCCTATCACCTGCCCAAAATCTACCCGTAAGGCTGGTAATGTTGATTCAATTTTTTTCCTTATATCGTCCGATACTTCTTCCGTGTTTTTTTCCCGGTCATTCTTCAACTGAATTAAATAATCGCCGTAGTTAGGTTCCGTTATAAAGAACCCCATTTGTGTTCCTAACCTTCTTGAAAATGTTTCTACTTCAGGAGTGTTATGTAAAATTTCTTCAACTTTTGCAAGCATCCTGTCTGTTTCTTCAAGGGAAGTGCCGGGCGGACTTGTAAAATCAAGAACTATAGAGCCTTCATCCATTTCCGGTAAAAAACCGCTTGGCAGTTTCGGAAGTATTAGAAATGTTGCTGTTATTAAAAATAAAAGAAATCCAATTGAAATTACCGGGCGCAGCATGAAATAATTTACCCATCTTCTTTGCTTAACATCCCTGCTTGTCGATTCTATTGTATGTTTTTGTTTAGAAAATAAAATATAAAGAACCGGCAGTCCAATCCATGTAACAAAGAACGAACAAACTAACGTAATTATCATTGTGTTTGTCATTACTTTAAAATAAGCGCCGGCAACACCACTCATCAAAATAAACGGGAAAAAAATTACAATTGTACTTAATGATGAACCTACCATCGCTGGAAAAAGATAACGTATTGCATCCACTACCAGCTGGTAGCTGCCTTCTTCAGGAAATTCTTCATGCGTTCTATGAATCTGCTCAATTACTACAATTGCATCATCTATAATCAGACCTATTGCTGCCGCGATTGCACCAATTGTCATGATGTTAAATGTGTATCCGGCAATATATAGTACTAAAAGTGTAAGGGATAGTGTTATTGGAATTGTTATTAGAACAACAGTACTTGCTTTTACAGAACGAAGGAACAAGACAGTGATAAAAATTGCCAGTAATAATCCTATCCATAGAACATCCCTCAAACTGCTTATAGAACCATTTACAAAATCTCCCTGGTTATAATATTGCACCAAACGGACTCCTTTAGGCAATAAACTGCTCAATTCTTCAACGCGCTTTTCAACTTCTTTTGAAACGGTTATCAGATTAGCATTGGGCTGTTTTAATATAGCAACTAAAGGAACGTCCTTTCCGTTTGCATTTATTTTAACGTATTCTTTTTTCTCAGCTATTTCAACTCTGCCAATATCTTTGATACGAATCGCTCTTTGTAAGGAATTTTTGATTAAAACATTCTCTAGCTGACTTGTATTGTTTACTGACGCGTCTGTAATGCTCAGATATAACCTGTTGTAATCGTTCTGATATCCGTTTGAAGTAATAAAATTACCTTGTTTTAATAGCGAATCAACTGTTTGAGGTGTTATTCCTAATGAACTCATTTTGAGCGGATCTAAGACTACATGATATTCTTTTGTCTTACCACCCATAATTGCAACTTCGGAAACACCAACAATCCTTGATAAAAATGGTTTTACAGTGTACTCGGCAAGCTGCCGCAGTTCAATTTGGTTTTTACCCTCTCCTTCCAAAGAATACCCCATTACAGGCAGAATGGATGGATTCATCTTTTCAACAGTTACTTCAATACCGGCAGGCAATATTTCTTTAATTGCATTTATTTGCGCCTCAATTCTTTGCTTACCCAGGTCTACATCAGAATTCCATTCTAAGAATGCAGAAATCTCGCAGCTGCCGCGGGATGTTATGCTTCTTAAAAGTCTGAGGTCCTGAACTTTTTTTATGGCATTTTCCATCGGTACTGTTACAGTCAACATCATTTTATTTACAGGCTGCTGTCCGTTTTCTGCTATGATTTTGATTTTAGGGAATGTAATATCCGGGAAAAGTCCGGTTTGAATATTTTGAAGGGAAAATGCACCGCCAAGCAAAATGAAAAATAATATTGCTGCAATTGGTCCTTTATATTCTATATAAAAATTCTTCATCATTAATTTTTCTGGATAGTAATTTTAGCTGTATCAGGTAAACCGTAGGCACCTTCAAGAATAAAAAGATCCTGCATATTCAGAACCGGTTCTTTAATCTGTATCATATTATCAGCTTCAATTCCCTTTTGAATATTCACTTTTACTGCCAGACTGTCATTCAATAATCTCATTACCCAGAATTCGGTTTGTGTCTCATTTGTCATAACAGAAGATTTAGGAAGTGCTATTGTTTCTGATGAATTTCCTAACGGAATTTTTACAGTTAAATTAAGATTAGAGGGAAGTTCAAGTTTATTTTCCATTTCAAGAATTATTTTTTGTGTTTGATTTGCCGGATCAACTGAAGGTATTCTCTTAATTGCTCTTGCAATGTATTCCTTGTTATCAGGTAATAACATTTTATAAGAATTATTTTCAACAACATATTTTGAATATTGGAAAGGAACTTCCAAAATAATTTTTAAAGATTGCGGATCAACAATAGTCGCCAACTGCTCACCATCAGAAACGTAATCACCGGTTTGGTGTGCTAGATCTGTTAATGTGCCGGTGGTTCTAGCCAGTATTTTAATTACACCGGTAAAACTCTGATCTGTAGAATTATTTTTTGTTGTTTCTGCTGCATCTGCTTCTTTTGTTTTAATAAGAAATAACAATTCTCCCTGCTGAACTTTGTCACCTATATTTTTTTCTACTTTTTCAATAAAACCCTGAAATGTGGAGCGGACAATTTCTTGCTTTTGGTAGACAGTGTTTGCATTTAAATTTAAATATTCTATTATTTTTTTATTAACTGGATTCCCCACTTTTACTTCAATTCCTTTTAATCCACCTGTGGAACCTTTTTCTTCACTTTTGCATGAAAATAAGATGAGTGCTGCAAAGACCAGTAAAAAAGGAAATAATTGCTTTTTCATTTTTGATTTCATACTACCAATTCCAATAGTTGTATTGATTTATTGCTTTCAGGTAATCAATTTCTGATGATACATAATTCTTTTTCAGATCTAAATAGTTTTTAATCAATGTTATAAATTCTACCATGGACCTTTGTCCTTTCATTAGTTCCATCTGTGCTATTTTCATCATTGAGCCGTATGTCTCAACCTGGTCGGAAATATTTTTTAGATTTTGTTTATAAAAAATAATTTGCCCATTAGCATTTTTAATTTTGTTTGATACCTGAATCTTTTGGTTTTCTTTGTATGCTTCTATTGTTTTAAGAGAAATCTGGGTTTGCTGCCTCGTTAAACTCTTTTGATTTCCGTCATAAATTGGCAGTGAAAAATTGATTCCGGCGTTTATTCCGAATTTACGCTCGATATTTTCCAAATCAACTGCATTTAAACCTGTGTTGAAAAACAAGCTTATTTTTGGTGAATATTTTGTCTCAAAAATACTCTGCTGGTTTTGAACCAATAAACTATCATTAGAAAACTGTTGTAAAAATTTTGAAAAGTTTTTGTTCTCAACATATTGCAGGTCAATATTGGATAGTTGAACTGATGACGAATCTTGCAGACCGCATAATGTATTTAACTCGGAAAGATTCATTTCAAAATCTATATAACCATGTTCGGCAGATAATTTTTGATTTTCCGACTCAATTTTAAGCAGCAGATAATCAGATTGTTTAACCTGACCGCTTTTCATCAAATTTTCAGTCAATTGTAATTGTTTTTGAATTGTATCGGCAATTTCTTTCGAAAGAAAATATATTTTCTGTGTCTCCAAAGTTGTCAGGTACAGTTCTGTAACATCTTTTTTGATAGAATGCTTTAATACATCTGAAATGTGACGCGTGCTTTTAATTTTTATATCGGATTGATTTTGTAATGCATCTATTGTTGAACCGTTGAAAATATTTTTTTCAAGATTAATTTGAGCTGAATAGAGCCCGCCGTTTGTAATACCAATATCATATCCAACCGCATTTGGGCCCGGATCAGTTGTGATTATTTTACCGCCATTATTAAAGTATGGTGAGAATATATAGTTTGAAGTTAATGAGATTTGAGGCAGCAAATTCTCTGACTCCACCAGTGATTTATCTATCTCACTTATCCGGATTGTATTTATATTTTCTTTGAGAGAAGGACTATTTTTATACGCTGCATCAAGATAATAATCCAGGCTTAGCTGTAATCCCGAAAGCCTGGTTTGAGAATGGAGTAAACTTCCAATTCCAAAAAACATTATTAAAAAGAAAATAACGCTCTTTTGAATGAATGACCGTTGGTAAAAAAATCTATTCAATTTTGGAATCATTGAAAATATATTATCCTATAATCATTATTCTGCTTTTTTATTATTTACAATTTCAAAAACATTTCTACCATAAACAAATTGATAACTTAAATTAATCAGGATCAATAATCATAAATAGTAACAAACAATTATTCTCTTCCAACAATTAATACGCCAAAACTTTTTTTCTTATCTTTTCCTTCAAGTGTCCCGATTAAATATACTTTATGGGTTGCGGCATCAAGAGCCATCGTTCTTAATCCTTTTTGAGTAACAATTGTATCCAGGACCTTAAATTCAGTTGGTGATACTTCCTGTATAATTGAAAGAGTGCCTTCACCATTTGAGCTAAAAGCAAGGTTTAATTCCGGATCAAAAGCGCATGCATCAACTCCGCTGCCGATTTTAAGTGTTTTAACAACCTTGCCTGACTTTACATCAACAACCGCCATTATATTATCACCAACAGAAAATAATTTATTATTCTTCAAATCTATTGCCAGACCGGATGGACTTTTACACGGGTTAATTGACCATTTTGATATCACTTGAAGTTTTTGGGGATCAAATTCTTCGATCATATTTTTATCTTCAATATTTACAAACATTCTACCCTTGTTATCTGAAACAGAAAATTCAGGTTTACCATCTAAAGACACAGTCCCAACAACTATTTCGGTGGCAGCATCAATTGCGGTTGCGTTTGATGTTCTGCCGTTAAAAGTAAATATTTTTTTGCTAAATGGATCATAAACAATTGCGTCAGGATTTTTCCCCGTTACTTTAATGCTTCTTAAGACTTTCAAACTTTTTAGTTCAAATACTGTAACTGTATCATTTCTTCCGTTACTAATAAAACCTTTCCCAAATTCCGGTGCAGTGGCTATTCCATGTACGCCATTGAGACCTTTTATTTCTCCTACAACCTTGTTTGTTTTCAAATCTATTACATGAACCTTCGATCCATGAGATACAAACAGCATATTAGTTGAAGCATCAACATATGTATAATCCCAAAATCCTTCCCCGCCAATATCTATGCTTCCTAAAACCTTATATCCTGATGCTTGCGCCAATAAACTGCTGGGCTGAATAATCGACACAATAATTAACAGGGTGATAAAACTTGTTAATTTTTTCATATATCCTCTTCATTTTAATAAGAAAATTAATTAAGGTCAGAAATTATACTTTGCTTTTTAATTTACAAGATGAATAAATAATATTTATAAATATAAGATTATTGCCGGTTAAATAATTACAATTAGTATTACTTACGTATTTTTTACACAATTTATTTTGAATAAAATATTATTGGATTCTGTAGCAAATCTGTAGCAAAATTATGAATTCTTTGAATATGTTAGACACAGAATGAACGACTTGGTTTAATATTGATTTTTTGTTATGAAGAAGCCTCTGCAGGATTGCTTTCTTTTGAAGAACTTTTGAAATAAGGATTAATAATAACAGCCAGTATTATTAAAACCAGGCATCCGATTACGTTATACCATAAATATGGAATTTCTGTAAAGATGTAGCAAACAATTACAAATATTTCGGCTATTAGGGCTGAATAAAAGGTTGCTCCGCCACCAATTTTTTTGAAATAAAAAGCTATTAAAAAAATTCCCAGAATCGTTCCATAAAACAGTGATCCTAAAATATTTACAGCCTCAATTAACGAGCCTAAACGGTTAGCAAATAAAGCAAACGAAATTGCCACCAATCCCCAAAATATAGTAGCTATTTTTGACACCATTAGATAACGCCGCTCTGATGCCTCTGGATTTATCATTCTTTTATAAATATCTATAACAGTTGTTGAGGCAAGGGCATTTAAAGCAGCCGATGTTGATGACATTGAGGCCGAAAAAATTGCGGCAAGTATTAACCCAATTAGTCCGGCAGGCAAAACGTTTATAACAAAGCTCAGGAAAATATAATTAGTATCATTAGTATCTGCACCCGGATTATTCTTTTTGATCAGATTAACAGCATCATCCCTGATCACTAATTCTTTTTTGTTCGATTCATTAATAATTTTAACTGCATCATCAAACTTTTTTTTATCGCTAGCATTATCAGCAGATATCATTTCTCTTATCTTAATCTTCTTCTCATTATGAACGTTCTCATATTTATCTTCCAAATTCTGAAATTGAGCGGCATAAACACCCTGTTTAACATTTTCTTTTTCAACTGAATTAAAAAATAATGGAGGAGTTGTAAATTGATAAAATACAAAAACCATTGCGCCAAGAAAGAGAATGCAAAATTGCATGGGAATTTTTACAATGCCGTTTGCCAGAAGCCCAATTCTGCTGTCTGCTATCGACTTTCCCGCAAGGTAGCGCTGCACCTGTGATTGGTCCGTTCCAAAATATGATAAGGCTAAAAATGTTCCTCCAATTAACCCCGACCAGAAATTGTACCGGTCGCGCCAGTCGAAATTGAAAGTGATTACATTCAGCTTTCCAAGTTTACCGGCAATTTTTGTAGCATCTAAAAATGAAATATCTGCTGGAAGTGAATGAAGAATCATAAAAAAAGCAGAAACCATTCCAACCAGTATGATGATCATCTGAATGAAATGAGTTTTATTTACTGCGTCAGTTCCTCCGGAGGCAGTGTACAAAACAACCAGCAAACCGGTAATAAGAACTGTTAGTTGAATATCCCATCCAAGCAGAACAGAAACTATTAGTGCGGGCGCAAGAATTGTAAATCCGGTGGCTAATCCCCGCTGAATTAAAAATAAAATGCTGGCAAGTGTCCTGTTCTTTAAATCAAATCTACCTTCCAGGTATTCATAGGCGGTAAATACTTTTAAATTATGAAAAATTGGTACTGCGGTAATTGATAGAATGATCATTGCTATAGGCAGACCAATGTAAAATTGAACAAACCTCATTCCATCTACATATGCCTGCCCGGGTGTAGATAAGAATGTAATTGCACTGGCTTGAGTTGCCATTATTGAAAGTGTAACAATATACCAGGGCGTAGAACGGTTGGCAAGAAGGTAATCCTGTATATTTTTTTTACCGCGCGTTTTCCATGTCCCGTAAGCAACAACAAATACTAAAAATCCAATAAGTACAATCCAATCAATTAAGCTCATTCAGAACCGGTATCCACGTATTAACAGTTAATAATTAGCTAAATATTTTTGTAAAGACATAAAATAAAACTACAAGAACTACAGTATTTATAAAAACAATCCAGTAAAGCTGTTTCCACGAAGATAAAATTGGCGGCTTAACTTCAATTATTTTATTTTCAGTTTTTTGAGCCGTCATTATATTTCCCTGCTGAAATCATGTTAATAAAAATTCTATACGCACCTGGCACACCTGCCGGAAGCTGACGGAACCATGCATATCCTGAAAAAATAAAAATCCCTTTACCATAACGGGCAAACAACGTCCCGCCATTTAGATCTTTCTCATTAGGATCATGCCCGGATAATATTGCTTCATAATTTTTATCCCACTGACTGGCAAAATATAATCCTCTCTCCTGGTTCCAGCCGTCAAAATCATTTTGTGTAATCTTATTTGGAAAATTTAAAAGCTGGTGATTGGGATTGATAAAATTAACCGGAGATTCTTCAACTGTAATTCTGTCGTTCCCAAATTTAATTGGGTACGGACCAACATTTTCAACCTGCAATCCATTTGGAGTGTTATATTGCACAATTAACGTACCTCCATCCTGAACGTATTTCATCAATTTGGGTTGATCATATTTCAATCTTTCCCTTGTATTGTATGCTCTAATGCCAATAATAACAGCATCATACTGAGAAAGATTATTTTGCTCAAGCAGTTCATCACTTAGCATATTAACATCGTATCCGACATTCCGCAGGCAGTCAGGAACTTCATCCCCTGAACCCATAACGTAACCGATCTTACTTTCAAACTTCTTAACATCAAGCCTTACACAATCTATTTCACTTTCAGGAAAATATACAAGCCGCTTGATATGCGAATGCGAAATCTCCACAATCGACTTACTGTATTTCCTACCATTAATATTCAATTCAATTTTTAATTTATCTTCGCTTGAAGAAGCAGGCGGTGTAATATTAAATGTAACAACCTGTTCATCATACTTATTTTTAAATGAGAATGGAATTGTTGAAGGAGTTACTTTCCAGTTTGAATTAGTTATCAGATGAATTTCTCCATTTACTATATTGGAATTATTTTTCAATTTCACCTGGATCTCTTTAGGCTTATTATCCGGGAATATGAATACTTTATCCGAAGGATTAGCAGTTACGGGCGGTCGTATTTCAAATGGTCTGTAAAGTTCGCCATCAACCCTGTCATTCCATCTATAGAGAAGCGGAATTTCAAAATCTAATAATGTCCCTTCATAATTGATAAAAATTTTCACGGGAATTGAAGTTGGATTTTCAGCCAGCCCAATCATTTTTTGGTCCGTAACAGAGAACAATCCTTTTGTTGGTTCATTAACCAGCCAATACGGCTGTGAGACAGGATATAAATCCGGAATTTTAATTTTACTTTCAACTGTCAACGGCTGGTTGTATTCTAATTGTTTATTCACCGGGGTAATTGATACAACTGAAGGAAATTCAATTTTATCTATTATTAAATTATTCGAAGTTCTGCTGACAAGGGTTGTTTTTATATTTGCTTCATCACCTGGACTAGCCGAATAATCGGAAGCAATTGCCTCCAGCCATAAACCCGCACAATATTGTATTACATTCTTAAGTTCACGCTTTTTAATTTCGACCCAATAATCATTTTGTATTTTATCTAATTCTTTGTAAAGCTGAATTAACCCTGGTAACGATTTAGACGGATTTAACGGGTTAAAGCTTTTTAAAATTGATTGTATTTGTTCTCCGGTATGTCCGTCGTTTTTTAGCCGTTCCCATGTTGTATTTATGCCGTCAAAAATATCTTTGTCTGATTTATCTCCCAATACGTATTGGAAATATTCCATCCTTGATCCCCGGTATGCAGATACACCAAAACCCTGACTCTTGTGCATGGACCGGCTTTCTGCGGCTATCTCGGCATACGACTTACCAAACAAAGGATCAAACTCACCAATGTCTATACCAAGTGGTCCGCTTGCTTCATTCCGGTTAAAATTGAAATAATTCCAGAATAATTTTTTTGCCTGCCATGTTTGAACATATTTTAATTGTTCGGAAAATTTCTTAGGGTCGGCAGCAGCAGTAAAAGCTTCCTTAGAAAGCTGTGCGGAAGCTGTATGATGTCCATGTCCGCCATTGCCATCCGGTGGAAAGCGGGTAATAATAATATCAGGTTTAAATTTCCTTATTACCCAAACAATATCGGCAAGTACATTTTCCCTGCCCCAAATCTCCAAAGATTCTTCAGGGGTTTTTGAAAAGCCAAAATCAATTGCCCGTGTAAAATATTGCTCGCCGCCGTCAATGTTTCTTGCCTGCAATAATTCTTGTGTACGGATCAGTCCTATTTCACTACCTTTTTCAGATCCGATTAGGTTCTGACCGCCGTCTCCCCTGGTAAGTGACAGATACGCGGTTCTGTACTTCCTTCCTTTGGAAAGATATGCTATCAGGCCGGTATTTTCATCATCCGGGTGAGCACCAATATATAATACACTTCCAAGCACGCCAAGTTTCTCAATTGCAAATTGAATATCGGCTGCATTTTTCGCTTGAAGGGGCTGGGCTGGAAGGTTTTTAATTAATACTAAAAATATTAATAACGTGCAGGTACAGAATTTAACAGTAGTTTTATACATTTTTTTCTTTACTTGTTATTCTCAATTAGTTTTTTCAGCTTTAATGAATAAAGTACAAATAAACATCAACCTGTTTAAGAATCAATTAATATAGGGGTAATTTCCTAAACAGGTTGATTTTGTAAACGTTGCATTACAAATATTAAATTCTTTTATTGCGGTGCTTATTCAGCAACTGCAACTTTAAATGGAACTTTTAACTCTGCCCAATGAAGAAAAGCACTGGCAGAATTGTTATCCGGATTATCAAATCCATAAGCCAACCATTCCTGAAATGGAGCTTTAACAGGAGTTACAGTAATTCTTAATGCATCATCTTTGGCGTCATAAGAATAACTGCCCCAGCTTGCATTATTTTTACTGAAAATAATAACCCATTCTTTTTCTCCAGGAATAAAATGAACGCCATATTTCCCTGCATCTATTTTTTTACCTTCCACTAGAACATTTTTACTGAATTCAATTGTAGTGTTCTCATTTGCACCGCCGCGCCATGGATATGGTTTATTATTTGATTCTTTTCCGCCCGGTGCCATTCCATAAGGAACTAGTTTGCCCCAAATTTCCCTGCCCTTTACACCCGGTCTGCAGTAAACAATTTTAACATCTGTATCAACACCAATTGTTTGCGAAACACCTGCCTTTAAACTTGTACGTGGTTTTGCAGGTTTTTTCTCCTGAGCTGATGTTAGAATTGAAAATAAAAGCAAAGAAGTTAGAAGTGTAAATAAGGTGATTCTCATTTTCATAGTACCTCCTGTTTATAATGTTTGTTGTTTAAAAATAATTAATGTCTCTTTCTATTATCATTTAATCAATCTTAATCATGATCATAATCTTAATCATAATCGTAATCATACATTTTCAATTCTTACTAAGAAAATCCACAACTCAATTTAAAGATTTAATTAAAAACTCAAACATTTTGACTGGAATAATCAGAGGCTTTCCATTCGAGTATATCTTCAATTCAATCATATATACAAAATCTATCTCATTGATCTATGAATATAATACTTTAACCCCCTATAAACTGAAATCTTAATATATAAAATTTTTACGGTTTACATTATATTCAAAAAATACGAAAAAGTTTCAGGGCGGGTGTATTTATTACCGGAAATAGGAGTTGACAATCTTATTTATTTTCTTTTATTTGGTATTAACATCCAGATAGGCTCGATGAGCTAGAAAAAGAGGAACATCCGGGTTATTTAAAAGCTGAATATTTAATGATTAAGTCCAGGGCGGCATATGAAAATTATATCTTTAATAACTATCATCATGTTAATAATTATTACAGGCAACTGTGCTGCTCAACAATCAAGAATTGATTTAGGTTACACAATTTTGTCAACATTTAGTTCTCGTACTGTACGTGATTATTTTACTTTGAATAAAACAGAGACTTCAAGTTCAGAAACAAAAACAGGGATAATTTTAACATATCGATATAAAATAGATATTTTTTCATCTTTAGAATTAGGATTAACTTCAGGCTATCATTTTTCTGAATATCATTATAGTGGTTTATTATTCGGTGTTGATCTAAATTATAATTTTTGGAATTATTTTTTCGTTGAATTATCAACTAAATACATTTTAGCGGGTGGAAATCGTGGATCAACACATAATCCGAATAACCATAATGATTACACCTTACATTCCATTGGAATAGGAAAAGATATCTGGAAGGGGTTAGGTATTGCAGTAAACTTTTATAAACCTGCAAGTTCATATATGGGTGATTATGATTATCAACACGGACAGGAAACCGGCTATGAAAAATTGGATAATGTTTATTCAGTAAAAATGTTTTTAAAATTTTAGAGTAACATTCTTTTTATAGTAAGAAGTTAAAAAGACAGAGGACTTTTAAATGGCAATTATTAATTTCACAAAAGCTGAAAGGGATACAATCACTCCAAAGATACAGGAATATTTTTCCAACAAATTAGATCTGAATATTGGTCAATTTGATGCCGGATTTTTACTCGATTTCTTCTCCGAAGAGATTGGACCGTTTTTTTACAATAAAGGAATTCAAGACGCACAAACTATACTGTATAAAAGATTAGATGATATAACTGAAGCAATTGAGTCATTGGAAAAACCGGTTATTGTCAGAAGAAAAACCGATAAATAATATTAAATCTGTTGCCTTAATATTATTATTGGATAAAATAGGAATGAGCAATTTCATTAATCAACATTTTACAACTTCAAAAGCATGATGTCTATTATTCCGTGGAAAATTCGATTTATTATTTGATGAATAAGTATTGGTCTACTCAGTGACGCACAAATTACGGGTTAAGAAAATGCATTGCGGTTTCATCTTAAAATTTTTAGATTCATAATATTCTTTATAAGGAGTACTATGAAATATTTAAGATATGTATTGTTCGTTTTCATCTGCTGTTTTTCATTTAACTTTGCACAAACAACAAATGAAACGTATTACAACAATCTCTATTATACCTGCAAAGTGTGGGGATTTCTTAAATATTTTCACACTTCAGTAGCAGATGGAAAATTAAACTGGGATTCTGTTTTAGTAACCAACCTGCCAAAGCTTAAAAATACGGACACAGACTATAATAGTTTCCTATCGATTTTTTTTAATGCGGCTGGGCAGATGCAGACACCCTCCACTCCCCTTCCTAATGTTCCCAAAGATTTAAGTTATAATCTGAACACCGACTGGATGAAAGATGATATTTTTAATTCAACCAGCAAAAGTACTTTGCAGGATATATTTATAAAATTCAGACCCCGGGATAATTATTACATACAAGATGTAGATTTAGTTGGCAACCCGCTACTTAATAATGATAAACAGTATTATAGCATGGCTTCAACCACACTGGAAACGAGACTTCTTGCTCTATTCCGGTATTGGAATATTATAAATTACTTTTATCCATATAAAAATATATTAGATAAAAACTGGGATGACGTTCTAAAAGAAATGATACCTATTATTGCAAATTGTACAGACGAGATTTCCTACAATTCTGCCATAATGCGCTTGACAGCTAATATAAACGACGCACATGCAGTTACATATGGCACTGTGATTGCTTATAAGATTCTTGGACAAAACTATCTACCTATTAAACTTAAGTACATAAAAGGCTCTACAGTAGTTTTAGGCGCTCCGTTAGGATTTCCTCAAGTTAAGCCCGGCGATATAATAAAAAAAATAAACGGCATTCCGGTTGAAAATTTGCGGAATAATTTACGACCAATCACTAATGGATCCAACGAGGCTAGCCTGGAAAGAAATATTAATCGGAATCTTGTTACTTTCACAGATAATAAAATTGTGCAACTGGAAATTGAAAATGAAAAAGGAGTATCAACGGTTTCATCAAATTTGATAAATCAGATTGATTACAATTATCTCGATAATAATGCGTACCCGGCTAATTTACCAGAATGGAGCATCATAAATAAGAATGGCAAAAATTTTGGATTAGTAAATATGGGGAAATTAACCGTTTCCAATATACCAATAATGTTTAATGCTCTGTGGAATACTGATGCACTTATTCTGGATTGTCGCAACTATCCTAATGGAACTGGGTGGTACATGATAAACTATCTATTTCCTTCTCCAATTATGATAGCAAAATTTACAATTCCTGATATAACATTTCCGGGAACTTTCTACTGGGCCTCTGATGTACAAGGCTATGGCGATTTCTCCAAAACCTATAATAAACGTATTTATATATTATTCAACGAAGACACTCAAAGTCAAGCCGAATTCACTATTATGGCGTTTGAGCAGCACCCAATGGCAGTAAAAATTGGAAGTCAGACTGCAGGTGCCGATGGCAATACTTCAAAACTCTATTTGCCAGGTGGGATTTTTACTTATTTTACCGGATTAGGTACTTTCTACTCAAATTTCCAGCAGACCCAAAGAATTGGCATTGTACCAAATATTGAAGTCACTCCTACAATTCAGGGAATTCGAGACGGCAGAGATGAAGTAATGGAAGCAGCTTTTAATCACTATTTTGGGGTAAACGATATAGAACAGAAAAAGGAAATTCCTCAAAACTATTCACTTAATCAAAACTACCCTAATCCTTTTAATCCTACTACAACAATTAAATTCTCGATTCCCTCATCACAATATGTAACTCTTAAAGTATATGATCTGCTTGGCAAAAATGTTGCAACGCTTGTAAATAGTGTAAAGCAGCCGGGCAGTTATGAAATAAATTTCAACGGGGAAAAATTAACTAGTGGAGTATATTTCTATCAATTAAAAGCTGGTTCATTCGTATCTACTAAAAAGTTTTTACTTATGAAATAGGGTTTAAATACACTATTTAAGATTTTTGAAACGATGTTTGGATGGTTTGTTTTATACTTATTAGAAATGTTCACCCTTCAATATGCTTCAATTTTCACTTCAACAGATTTTGGTTTAAAATTCAGAAACTGTGCAACTAAAAGAATTACAAGAGACTTTGCTTGTGTAGATGAAGGTTTCCCCTGCAAACGCAGGATCATCATTAGGGGTCCATGGGCGAATTAACCTGCCTATGGAATACGGATAAATGACCCAATGCTTATAATATTTAAAACAAAAAAGCCAGAACTCATAACTCCGACATTTGCTTTATTCATATACTTTATATTTTTAAAGTATTCTCTGATCTGGTTACTCTTACCGGGATGTAATCCGGATTTTTCGTAGTTGTTGAATTGTGAACTGTTCCCTTAAGTATACCAAAAGTGTGCGGATTATTTTTTTTATTAATACTCTTTTTCTCAACTTTCTTTTTAACAGTTATAATGTTATTTATCCTGGTAAAGGTTAATTTAAATCGGTTCGATAGTATCCCAAGAATTTGCTGCAACGTCTTATCTTTTACATCTAAGGTAACTTTTTCGTTCAAAGATAATTCTTCATTGAGATAACTGAATGTAAAATTTGTCTTAAGTTCCAAAATCTTCAAAACTTCACCAAGCGGTATATTTACTACCTTTAAACTAACTTTTGGATTCTGAGGATTTTGTCCTTTTGCATAAAAAGTAAATAAGATACTTATTATAAATGACAAAAATATTATCCTAATAATGGAATTAGAAATCACTGTTTTTGTTATCCCAAAATATTGTCCCCAATTAATAGCTTTATTTAATCTTATACTTATGTTTTTATTTCAACAGAATAAGTTTTTTTGTACTTCTATATTCATCGGCGGCAAATGAATAAAAATAGATCCCACTTGGTAAATCTGTTTGCGAAAATTCAACTTCATAAGTTCCAGCCGGCATATATTTATTAACTAAGGTACTCACTAATTTGCCAAGGACGTTGTAAACTTTTAAAGAGACATTGCTGCTGTGCGGAATAGTAAACCTGATTTTAGTGCTCGGGTTAAAAGGATTGGGATAATTTTGTTCAAGTGAAAACCCGGTTGGGGTTTTATTAAATTGATCAACAGCAGTAACGTTTTCAGGGAACCTAAAACGCCAAATGCCATTTATTGTTCCAGCAAAAATATATGATTTGTTAAACTCAAGAGAATAGACAGCGTTTGTATACAAGGAATGATCATAAGGATAAAACCACCCCCAATTTACGCCTTCGTCTTCCGACAAAAATATTTGACCATAAGAATCTCCAGCAAAAATTTTTCCATCATGACCGGCAAAACTGAGAACTTGGTTATTCGAAAGCATGTTTATGCCGCTTTTAGGATTACCGAATCCGTCTGAATAACTATTCCATGATTTAATACCAATGTATCCAAACCCTGCACTGACAACAACTGTAGAATTAATTTTACCAAGCGCATAGACCGGTTTAAGTCCTAATAATTCTCCCCAACCAGCAAAATTTCCATTCCTATCATATAATGGTTCATAAACATTAAAACTATAATCTATCCAAAAGCCCCCATTTGTTGATAATAATCTACCCCCAATTGTTGCAGCAAAAACATGGTTACCTACTGCTGTCATGGAGAATACCGTAACTAATGATGGATTAGGGAATTTCGTTTCATTAGTATTTATAGAAGCTAAAGTTCTAGAAAAGTCTGTTTCAACCCAATTTGTACCGTTGTCAGTTGATTTATATACATTTCCACCCCACGTCCCTGCGAAAAGAGTAGTATAATTTGGAGTTACCTCACCTGCAGTAAATGACCAAACGCCATCACCGGATAAACCGATATTAATTGTACTCCAGTTTAATCCGTTATTTTTCGAAACAGATGCGCCTGTGCCGGTTCCCGCAAATATTGCCGTTTGACCGCCAGGTTTGGGATTTTCATTAATGAAAATTGTCTGGACAACTTTGCTTTGTAGTCCTTCATTAATACTTTTCCAATTAGCACCATTATCTGTTGATACAAATATTCCATCTCCGTCTGTACTTGCAAAAATCATCGTGTCTTTTATTGCCAGGGAGGTTACTTTACAAGTAGAAGGAAAATTTATTTTTTTCCATTGTGCATAATTTTGCACGCATAAAAAAAATAATAGAGGGATTATTAAAATGTAATTTTTCATATATGATCTACCCGCCGTATTTTGTTTTTAATCCAGGTTGAATTATTAATCATTGTTACTGCGGCTTATACTGATAACCAAAAGAATGAACGTACATACTGTCGACATTTAATGGTTTAGAATATTTATAATAAATTCCAAAAATACCTTTGCCTCCTTGTATATTTGAATTTTCGGGCGGATAAAGTTTAACTGAAAAACTTTGCGAATATGTAGTGTATTGGGTATAATATGTTGATAATAAAGGATCAACGGCAAGTACCGAAAATGTTGCTTTTTCAATTATGTAGTTTCGCTTGTTTGGGTCATTTCCTGATATTTCCTGCATCTTCGCATTGACGATGTCTAAGAATTCCTTAGTGCCGTAAATATATGAGGGTCCAGTAGGTTCAAAAGCTGGATTTATATGAGTGGAAGTGTCTGGAACTGCAACATAACCCAGCGTCACGGTAATTTTTTTTTCAACGAATATTCCCCCTTCATATTTTTTGTAATAAACTTCTATTTGGGGTAGATTTAAAATATCAGTACTTGCAATATTATTTACTAACCAACTCCAGCCATATTCGGCAAAAAAATAATAAGCGTCCTGATGACCGGGTGGAAAGTTATAATTTAAGTTCCCGGGGAAATAAATATCCGGAGTTTGAGTTGTTGATTTCAGTATTTTACCGTTAGGAGCTGTGGCTTCTATGCTTACATTTTTGCCGGGGTCTACTATTAGACCTTTTATATAATAACAATTTACCGCGTTTATATTTCCATCAATAACTATTTGCAGTGTAGTATCCCTCATAACAAATACTGAGTTGTTATAAAGGATTTTTATATTAGCTCCTTTTATGTATTGATCTTTACTATTTGAAGCCGGAGTACCGCCGCTTTCAGTATAAATATTTTTTG
>PMDS01000050.1 GCA_003155655.1 Melioribacter sp. | reverse complement strand
AACACATCAATAAATCAAAGAACAAAGTAATTAAAGAAATTAAACAAATGTTGTTGGCTGCTTAGAAGCGGTCAACTTGAGTTATTAATTTATATTATAAAAACCATATTTATTGGCTTCATAAAGTAAAATCAATATTTACTAAGGCAACTTCTTAATACCTGGATATCATTTTCGGACAATTCAGGATAATTTCCACAATAGAAACCGCAATCATGAATAAAATCTGCTCCCGGAAGATTATATTCAACTTTAGAATACTTTTTAAAAAAGGGCTGTTTTTGAATATTACCAGCAATCATTGGTCTAATTTCTACTCCTGCACCTGAGAACTGATTAAAATAAGATTCTCTCAATTTTTTATTTTTGCAAAGTACAGGTAATGCAAAACTTGAGAACTTCTTAATATGTGTATGATCAAGAAAAATTAAATCTTCATTTTCTTTAACATACTGTTCTAGCCTAAGGAAGTTACTTTCTCTTTGATCTATATTTTTCTCTAAAAACTGCATTTGAAATTGACCAATAAATCCTGTGATCTCTGTTGGTCTAAGATTGTACCCTAAATCATAAAATGTATATTTTGCCTCAAATTCATTACTAACATTGAATTTTTTTCTCCATTTTAACTGTTGTGCTGCATTTAGGTTTCTATCCCATCCATTTGCCCTCACAATTCTTAACATTTCAGCTATTTCATAGTTATTTGTAACAACTAGCCCTCCTTCTATAGTAGACATATGATGCGCAACAAAAAATGAAAAACTAGATGCTAAACTGAAATTTCCAGCTTTGCCATTAAAGAGCTCAGTTCCTAATGCTTCACAATTATCCTCAAGTAGGATTATATTCCTACTTAAACAAATTTCTCTAATTTTATCAAGATCTCCTGTAAATCCTAATACATTAGTTATAAAAAGGCATTTAATTTTAACTCTTTCAATCAATTCTAATAAATTAGAAGACATAACATTAAGTGTATTAACGCTACAATCGATTGGTATAGGATTAAAACCCAATTGAATTATTGGCATTACATTAGTAGACCATGTTAGTGCAGAAAATCCAATATTGTCTCCGACATCTAACATGCCCAGATTTTTCAGTGATTGTAATATTGCTAAATTTGCACTCCCTCCACTATTAAATAAAACAGCTTCTTTAGAACCTTGATATTTTGAGAATTTTTTTTCAAAATTATAACATTGTTGATCCATACTAAATTTTGGTGCTTTCAAAATGAATTCTGCTAATGCGTGCCTTGTTTCATATTCATTCACAAAAGCGTATTTCATTAATGGAATCATTTATATGCCTATTATTTATATATTTAATCTTTACTATGTTTTCTAGAAAGTATACAAATAACTTTTTTGGAAAAAATTATTAAAGATTAATTGATTATTTAATCAAGTTTTTTAATTGACAGCTATTTAGTTTTATGTTTTATTTTCAAGAAACCATTGATAAGTTTTTATTAAACCCTCACTTAAACTGGTAGTATATTTCCATCCAAGTTGAGTAATTCTGGTTATATCCAGAAGCTTACGCTTTGTTCCGTCCGGTTTCGAAGGATCATATTTTAACTCTCCTTGAAATCCAATTATTTTTTTAATTAATAAAGCCAGGTCTGATATTGTAATATCTGTTCCGGTACCAATATTTAAACAACTAATATTTTGATTATACAAATCCTTTGCATCGATATTAATCATTAAAAAGTGAATGGCATCTGCAATATCTTCAACAAACATAAATTCACGATATGGTTTTCCGCTACCCCAAATTAAAACATTATCATTATTTTTTAGTTTTGCTTCATGTACTTTACGTAATAAAGCAGGTAAAGAATGTGCAGAATTTAAATCAAAATTATCGCAATGACCATATAAATTACACGGCATAATAGCATAGAAATTTGAATTATGCTGTAAATAATAACTTTGACAAAGTTTTAATCCGACTATTTTAGCAATGGCATACGGTTCGTTTGTCTCTTCAAGTGAACTAGTTAAAAGATATTCTTCTTTTATAGGCTGAGTACAATTTTTAGGATAGATACATGAACTTCCAAGAAATATAAGCTTTTTAACGCCATTAGCTTCAGATGAATTTATAATATTAGCCTCAATCATTAAGTTATCGTATAAAAAATCTGCACGGTAAATATTGTTGGCAAGTATACCTCCAACTTTTGCAGCCGCAATAATGACGTAGTCGGGTTTCTCAGATTTAAAAAATTGATCTACACTTTGTTGATTTCGCAAATCTAATTCTTTAAAAGTACGCATAACAATGTTTGTAAATCCTTCAGAAACGAACTTCTTCATTAATGCTGATCCAACCATCCCCTGATGTCCGGCAATATAAAGCTTTTTGTTTTTGTCAATCATTTTGTCGCGCCATATATTTATTTTCACTTAGAAAGATAAATCGCAAACAGCTAAAAACCTTTTCTAAACGTTTTCTCCAAATCCGCTTTCACCATAATTTTCACTAACTCCTCAAATGTAACTTTTGCTTCCCATCCTAATTTATCCTTCGCTTTTTTAGCATCACCTATTAAGCAATCAACTTCTGTTGGTCTATAATAATTTGGATCGATTGAAATAATCGGTGTGCCTAACTTGAGTGTAAAATGTAAATATTTAGAATTAATATTACTTACTTTCCCTTCTGATGAACATGATTTTATTTCATTCAGTTTTATACTTTCTAATTTTTCCTTATTTATTTCTTTTACAATACCTATTTCATTTTCATCTGATCCGCTCCATCCAATTTCAATCCCTAATTCTTTAAAAGTCAAATCGCAGAACTCTCGGACCGTATGAGATTCCCCTGTTGCTAGAATAAAGTCTTCGGCGGTTTCATGCTGCAGCATTCTCCACATCCCATCGCAGTATTCCGGTGCATAACCCCAGTCTCGTTTAGCATCAAGGTTTCCTAAAACTAATTTATCCTGTAACCCCAGGACAATCCTTGCTGCAGCTCTCATAATTTTTCTTGTAACGAATGTCTCTCCACGTCTTGGTGATTCATGATTAAATAAAATTCCATTGCAAGCAAATAGATTATATGCTTCTCTATAATTTTTTACAATCCAATACCCATATAATTTTGCTACACCGTAAGGAGAACGCGGGTAAAACGGAGTCGTTTCCTTTTGTGGAACTTCCTGTACCTTACCGAATAGCTCACTTGTAGATGCTTGATAAAATTTAGTTTGTTTGGTTAGACCAGTTTCCCTTATTGCATCCAAAAATCTCAATGTACCGAGCGCATCAACCTGAGCGGTATAATCAGGAATTTCAAAAGAAACTTTTACATGACTTTGAGCTGCAAGGTTATAAATCTCGTCAGGACCGATCTTCTCCAATAATCTATTTAAGTTGCATATATCGACTAGATCACCATGATGCAGAAAGAGTTTGTTATTTATAATTTCGGGATTGTTATATAGATGATCTATCCTGCCCGTATTGAACGAACTGCTTCGCCGAATTATTCCATGAACTTCGTAACCCTTTTCAAGTAATAATTCAATCAAGTAACTACCATCTTGTCCGGTAATGCCGGTAATTAATACTTTTTTCATTTTATTATTAGGCAGTTATTAATTAATAGTCTTTTGGAGTTTTTACCGTAAAAGAAGATATTTCTAAGTTAGTTAAACCTGCCTGCGGTAGGCGGCTTAATCATTCAAATTTAGCAGATTAACAGTACATAATAGCTAAGAGTAACCTTTTTCGATTGCAAAATTTTTCTACGTACTCAAAAATACTATTTTGTGTTTCTTCTCTGGTCAAATATTTTGCTCTACACATCAAGCCGATCTTAGACTTGTTAATAAATGTTTCTGTAATTGTCTTTTATTATTGGGACACCCATTTTACTTTTTTCTAACAGAGAAATACTATTTTAATTACAGCTTCGCCACGTGAGTCACATATTTCTCTCTTTTGCTCTTTATATGGCACAGGATAAAAAAGTTTTATAAAATTAATTTGTTGTTCAATACAAGATCAGTATTTAAAAAACATCATTATACTGCACTGCCCACTATATAAATAATGACATTCTATCTTAAATATAATAATAATTTTTTACTGATGTGCCTATTAAAACCAGAGCTGTTCAATTAATAGTTGGGAAATTTTTATGATAATTTTTATGTTCAAAGTTTCCTGCATGAATTATTTCCCAAATAATTCATGAATACTAAGCCATGGTTTCTTTTACGCAACTCTCCTAACTAATAAGATCGATATACTTCAATAATCACAAAATCGTAAATCATAAACATTGTCAATCAAATTTTAGAACTACTGAATCTTTTTCGCGAAATGAGAGCTCATCAGACTTATTCGTAGATTTAAAAAGATCGAATAAATTGTTGACTTCGGTAGAACGGACATCACCTTTTTTATCAGCTTCAGGTTGCCTGTCAATATTAATGTTAGAATTATTTTTATTTGCCAATTTATTGGAGTGTGTTTCGTTAATTCCCAGAGCCTGCTTAAGCAGGTCAATAATTTCTTCACGCAGGTCCTGCACATTTCCAATATCCTGCGCACTAGGAGCTTTTAATTCCTTTGCTGAGGTATTTTTGTCCTCAGAAATTTTCCTAATATTTATTCTAGGATCATTTTCCAACTCATTATTGGCTTTAATAGAATTTTTTGAATTGGATTCAGGAATTAACTCTTCGTCAACAAAATTTTCATCAAAAGCAAAAATAGCGTCAGCAAAAATTTTATCGTTTTGGGTTTGTGCTTCAGTGGCTTTAAGGTCAAAATTATACACTTCAGCAAAACCAGGTTCAGGTTCCTTTTTAGTCAGTGAAGTCAAGCCTGTTTGCTGAATTTTAAATCTAAATCTTTCCGAATCTAAATCGAAACGTAAATGTCTTAAATCTTTTATTGCAAATATCGGGTCAAAATAAATCAACTCTATCTTACCATTAATTTTAATGAAATATCCATATTTTGTTGAATATGCGTCGAGGTTATTAACATTAGTCAAAAGACGATAAATAATTAAATTTTTTGGGGAAGGATCCTTAACAAAAGAGCAGACATCAAAATATGAAATTCTCTGGGGTCGTTTGAGTTTTTGATTTTTATAAATAATTTTAAAACTGTCATTAAAATTAAATACGTTCTGTGAATAAATCAGAATATCATTTGTCCGTAAGTCTAATGTCTCTAAGAGCATTTAAATTGTTCTTATTATTAATATTAAATATAACTAATTCGGATTAACAATTATATTAATTCAGTACCAGTTCAATATTCGGATAAAATTGATGATGAAATTATCATTCTTCCTACGCCCATCGTATTAAGCCAAGTTCAAAAGCATTAATCAACAAAGTATGTTTTGGAAGAATGCGTAAAGTAAAACCAAACTGCCCGGTATCCTTACATTCAATCTCACCTCTATAAATATAACGCGACGATTTAGTTTTTTTTATGATTTGCGTCATAGTAACAAAAGATTTTGATCCTCTTATTCCCTCATCAATTTTACCATAATAAATTTGAACTTCAATATCATCAGGAGTGAGTTCTCCTAATTCAATCTCGGCAAGTATGGGATATTTAAGTCCGACTTTCATATCCCCATTTTTTTCTTCTTCAGAGATATTCAGGAATTTAACCTTGTTCCAGTTATTGTATAAGCGTTTTTTCCAATTTGTAAATTCCCTTCCTTTTTGCCAGTTATTATACATTAAACTTGTTCTTTTCTCAAGAGCAGTGAAGTAAAACTTCTTAGCATATTCTTCAACCATTCTATGGGAATTATATTGAGGACCAAGCTGCCTCATGGAACTTTTCATCATTTTGATCCATCCCCGTGGCAGTTTATCCTCACCACGGCTATAGAAAAGAGGAACAATTTCCTTTTCAATAGTTTCATAAATCAAGCGTGATTCAACTTCATCCTGATAATCAAGGTTATCATATTCTTCCCTGTTGCCAATCTTCCAGCCAACAGAAGAATTATACGCTTCATCCCACCATCCATCCATAACGCTTAAATTTAACCCTCCATTTGCAATCACTTTCATACCGGAAGTACCGCTTGCTTCAAGAGGTCTGCGCGGATTGTTGAGCCATACATCACACCCCTCAACAAGATACCGTGCAACATTCATATCATAATTTTCTATAAATACAACTTTTTTTCTTAGATGAGGTTCCCTAGACATGGCAACAATTTTCTGAATTAACTTCTTCCCTTCATCATCCTTGGGATGAGCTTTGCCGGCTATTATTAACTGTACTGGATAATTTGGATTACCCAAAATATTAGCAAGACGTTCAATATCACTAAAAATCAAAGTAGCACGTTTATAGGTGGCAAATCTTCTAGAAAAACCTATTGTTAATGCCTGCACGTCCAAAACTTCATGTGCAAACGCAAGTTCAGATGCAGAACCACCTCGTTCATTGATCTGGTTAGTTAATCTATTCCTAGCAAATGCAACCATTCTTTCTCTTCTACGTTCATGCGTGCGCCATAATTCTTCATCAGGAATTTCATCAACATGTTTCCACAATTCTAGATCAGCCGGATTCTGTAAAAATTTATCACCAAAATAGCGGTATATTAGTTCATGCATGTCATTTGAAAGATGGCTTCTAGTATGAATACCATTTGTTATATAATCAATAGGAATTTCATCAAAAGGAACATCTACAAAGCCTTCAATCCACATTTTTTTTGAAACTGTTCCATGAAGCTTGCTTACCCCATTAACAAAGCCAGCCATATTCATAGCAAGATGAGCCATATTAAAATTATGAACAGGTTCTTCCTTTATAATGGTTCCAAGAGAATAAAATGTTCTATCATCAATGTGCAACTCATTTCTGTAATAATTGCCGAAATATGTCTCAACAAGATTATTGGGAAAAATATCAATTCCCGCAGCAACAGGAGTATGAGTTGTAAATACATTAGAATAAAATCCAACATCTTTTGCTTCATCAAAACTTAATTCCTGTTTCTCAACTAACTGTCTAATCCTCTCAAGTGAAAGGAAAGCAGAATGCCCTTCATTCATATGGCAAACAACTGGATGAATCCCAATTAAGTGTAATGCCCTAATGCCGCCAATTCCTAATACTATTTCCTGCTGTATGCGCGTCTCATTATTACCGCCATAAAGAGTACGGGTTATTTTTTTATCATCTTCAGAGTTTTCCGGAACATTTGTATCCAGCAGGTAAAGCGGTATTCTGCCCACTTGAATTTTCCAAATTTGCACCCCTACCTTTCTGCCTGGAAAATCCAATACAACTTTTAAAGGAGCACCATCCAAATCCGTAACAAGCGACATTGGTTGATTATAGAAGTCTGTAATTTCGTATCGTTCCTGCTGCCATCCATCACTTGTTAAGTATTGTTGGAAATACCCTTCTTTATAACAAAGACCAACTCCAACTAAAGGAATTCCAAGGTCACTAGCAGATTTAAGATGATCACCGGCGAGAACACCTAACCCCCCGGAATAAATTTGTAAACATTCACTTAGCCCAAACTCAGCTGAGAAATATGCAATGAATTTCTCTCCTTCATAACTATAATTCTTTTGGAACCAGCTTTTCTCTTCAATGTAAATATTCAGTTGAACATATACTCTATTCATATGAGAAATAAAGCTGTCATCATTAGCAATTTCATTTAATCTATGCTGATTTATTTTACCTAACATTAGAATAGGATTGTGGTATGTCTCTTCCCAAAGCTTTCTATCCATTCTGCGAAAAAGTTCAATTGCATCGTGATTCCAGCTCCAGAATAAATTATATACTATTTCCCTAAGAGGCTCTAATTTTTCAGGGAGAGAAGGAACCACGTTAAACCTGCCTATAAAATTGACCATCAATTGCTCCAACTAACATTCATTAATAATTTCTAATACAATTTAATAATTTTTTTATTATGATGAATAATTGTTTATAAATTCATAAAAATGGAACATTTTGGTAAATAAAGAATAAAAAGTAATAAAGTTAATCTTTTAAGCGCATCAAGTTTTTAGTAAATTTGCCGGGAAATAATCTTGGAAGAAATTGTGAGCGTTATCCTAAGTGTAATAATAGGTTATTTGATTGGGTCGTTTCCAACAGGATATATATTATTGAAAAAATACCATTCATTAGATATTATTGACACCGGCTCTGGTAATGTTGGCGCCTTAAATTCATACAGGGTATCAAGATCAATATTAACAGGAATTGTTGTTTTTGTTATTGATTTTATGAAAGGATTCGTAAGCGTACTTATAATAAAAATTATATACGGAAATGTTTTTATCCTTTTAATCACCAGTCTTGCGGCCGCTGTATTAGCGCATTGTTATTCTCCCTGGATAAAATTCAAGGGTGGAAGAGGTTTAGCCACTGCGGCTGGAGGAGGTACAATTATTTCAATTCCAATTATGGTATTATGGATTTCGGTATGGGCAATTTTATTCCTATTAAAAAGAAATATACATTTCGCAAATATTGGCGCTATTATAGTTACAATTTTGACGCTCCTTATACCTTCAGGGCTGAAGGAATTATTGTCGAAACCATACACATATAATCAGCTTGAATTTAGTTTAGCAGTTACATTAATCATGGTTATAATGCTTACACGGCATAATATTTCTATAAATCGTTTAATATTTACTAAGAATAAAAAAAATCAGGGTATATAAAATGAAAAAATCAACGACAACTATTGTTTCATGTGTAATTATTTTGTTATTTGTCTCAATTGTTTTTGTATCAGGCACATCAACTTATGCACAAAATCAAGCTTCCAATTCTGACCTAAGCAGCCAAAGACAGAACATTATTACCAAAACTGTTGCTAAATGCAGCCCGGCTGTTGTTGGAATTCATGTATCAGAAATAATACAATATCGAAATTATTGGAATCCATTCGTGGTATATAATCAACCTGTAAAAGGCCTTGGCAGCGGTTCATTAATTTCACCTGATGGATATATTTTGACTAACGACCACGTTGCCGGAAATTCTTATGAAGCTGTTGTTACTCTAACAGACGGAAAGCAGTATACTGCCAAAGTGATTGGAAGCGACCAGACTTCCGATATTTGTTTGTTAAAAATTGACGCAAAAAACCTTCCATACATTAAGTTTGGAGATTCTGATGACATAATGGCCGGTGAATGGGCAATAGCTTTTGGAAATCCTTTTGGATTATTTGATATTAATGATAAACCATCAGTCACTGTTGGTGTTGTAAGCGCGACAAGAATGAATATTGGCCCTTCAGATAATAGATATTACATTAATATGATTCAAACTGATGCTGCTATTAATCAGGGAAACAGCGGCGGACCTTTAGTAAATGCAGTTGGTGAACTAATAGGAATGAATACTTTAATTTTTACAGCAGGCTCAGCTGGAAATGTTGGAGTTGGATTTGCAATTCCTGCCAATAAAATTCAAAAAGTAGTGCAGGAGCTTAAAACAAAAGGTAAAGTTGACAGAGACTTCTGGACTGGATTGCACATTCTCACTATCGACGAAAACATTGCAAAAAGATATAAATTAGCTTCATCGCGCGGTTGTATCATAACTGAATTTGATAAAAATTCTCCGGCTGTAAAATCCGGGTTACAACTAGAAGATATTATTATTGGTATAGATAATTATAGAATTAATGATCAAGATATCTTAATTGGTATTCTTACTGAATATAGAACGGGTGATGTTGTTAACTATAAAATTATACGCGATGGTAAAGAACAAACTGTTAAAATGAAATTGGAGAAAAGATAATGATTGATCGTTATACGCGCCCTGAAATGGGCAGAATATGGACTGACCAGTTTAAATTAGAAACATGGCTGAAGATAGAAATTCTTGCCTGTGAAGCAAGGAATAAAATGGGAGATATCCCTGATTCTGACCTTGCAGAAATCAAACAGAAAGCCCGCTTTGATATTAAAAGAGTACTTGTAATTGAAGAGACAACTAAACATGATGTGATAGCTTTTCTAACTAACGTTGCAGAAAACGTTGGACCTGCTTCAAGACATATTCATTATGGAATGACTTCATCCGATATTTTAGATACAACACTTGCCTGTCAAATGAAATGCAGTGGAGAAATATTATTAAAAGATCTGAATCAATTAAAAGCTGTATTAAGAAAAAGAGCGCTTGAACACAAAAGGAATATATGTGTTGGAAGAAGCCATGGTATTCATGCAGAAGCATATTCAATGGGTCTAAAATTTGCACTCTGGTTCGAAGAAACAAAGCGCAATATAGATAGACTTGAACATGCAATTGCATCTATAAGCACAGGGAAAATCTCCGGAGCTGTTGGAACTTTTGATCATCTTTCACCAAAAGTTGAAGAATATGTTTGCGAAAAACTTGGTTTGCAACCTGAGCCTGTAGCGACACAAGTTGTACAAAGAGACCGTCATGCAGAATTTCTTTCAACTATTGCAGTGATCGGTTCTACTTTAGAAAAAATAGCGGTTGAAATTCGCCACTTGCAGAGAACCGAAGTTCTAGAAGCAGAAGAATATTTTTCTAAGGGGCAAAAAGGATCTTCGGCTATGCCTCACAAACGAAATCCGATTATAAGTGAAAGAATTACCGGCATAGCACGCATTCTTAGAGGGAACGCTTTAGCAGGATTTGAAAATGTTGCTCTCTGGCATGAAAGAGATATATCCCATTCATCTGTAGAAAGAATTATTTTACCAGATAGCTGCATTGCACTTGATTATGCTTTAAGTCTTGCAATAAAGCTTGTTGATAACTTGATAATCTACCCGGAAAATATGTTAAAGAACCTGGAGCTTACACGCGGTTTAATTTTTTCTCAAACTGTTCTACTTAAATTAGTTGAGAAGGGTTTAACACGTGAAGAATCATATAAAATTGTACAGGATTCAGCAATGAAGGTATGGGCAGATAAATCCAAACATCTTAAAGAAGAGTTAAATAATTCCGAATCAGTAAAAAAATATTTAAAAGACATAGAACTCGATGAAATATTTAATCCCGATAAAATGCTTAAAGAATTAGACTATATTTTCAAAAGATCAGTTGAAAAAGATTAGATATATTATTTGATTATTTAGTTTAAAAAGGGAATATTCTTTTTTCTAACCCCAAAAATTTCTCTAATTTTCATCATTTCTTGACAAAAATCAAGACAATTCTTATATTAGCACTCGCTAATACAGAGTGCTAATAAACTAAATTAATTTAAGGAGGTCAAAACTATGGCAGATTTTAAAATCAAACCATTAGCTGACAGAGTTATTGTAAAGCCAAAAGAAGCAGAAGAAACAACAAAAGGCGGTATAATTCTTCCAGATACAGTAAAAGAAAAACCTGTTGAAGGAACCATTGTTGCAGTTGGTGCAGGAAAAGTTACAGATGAAGGAAAACTAATTGCAATGTCAGTGAAAGTTGGTGATGTTGTATTGTATGGTAAATATTCCGGGCAAGAAGTAAAGATTGACGGGGACGAATACCTTATAATGCGTGAAAGTGATATTTACGGAATAGTTAAATAAAAAAACTTGTCTTAAAATGTGGAATAGGACTATTCATGAACGCAGTAATATGGGTTAAATAGGAAATAAAAGTTTGAATAATATAAAGGAGAAGAATTATGGCAGCAAAAATTGTTGAATACGGAAGTGACGCAAGGAGCTCACTCAAAGCAGGTGTAGATAAACTTGCTAATGCTGTTAAAGTAACACTTGGTCCAAAAGGAAGAAATGTTATTATTGACAAGAAATTTGGCGCACCAACTGTTACAAAAGACGGTGTTACGGTTGCAAAAGAAATTGAACTTGAAAACCCAATTGAAAATATGGGCGCCCAAATGGTTCGCGAAGTAGCTTCAAAAACAAGTGATGTTGCAGGTGATGGAACCACTACCGCCACAGTTTTGGCACAAGCAATTTACCGCGAAGGTTTGAAAAATGTTACAGCCGGCGCAAATCCTATGGATTTGAAACGTGGAATTGACCTTGCTGTTACAAAAGTAATTGAATATTTAAAATCATCAAGCAAAGAAGTCGGTGGAAGAGAAGAAATTGCGCAAGTAGGTTCAATTTCAGCTAATAACGATAAAACCATAGGTAATTTGATTGCAGATGCAATGGAAAAAGTTGGCAAAGATGGTGTTATTACAGTTGAGGAAAGCAAATCTGCAGATACAAATTTAGATGTAGTTGAAGGGATGCAGTTTGATCGTGGTTATCTATCTCCATATTTTGTAACGAATTCAGAATCCATGGAAGCATCTCTAGAAGACGCGTACATCTTAATCCACGATAAGAAAATTTCTGCAATGAAAGACCTTCTACCAATACTTGAAAAAATTGCCCAGGCCGGTAAGCAGCTATTAATTATTGCTGAAGACCTTGAAGGTGAAGCATTAGCTACTCTTGTTGTAAATAAGTTACGTGGTACATTGAAAGTTTGCGCAGTAAAAGCACCGGGTTTTGGCGATAGAAGAAAAGCAATGCTGGAAGATATTGCCGTATTGACAAATGGTACTGTAATATCAGAAGAACGCGGCTTTAAGCTTGAGAACGCAACACTAGACTATCTTGGCAAAGCAAAGAAGGTAACAATTGATAAAGACAATACAACTATTGTTGAAGGCGCCGGAAAGAGTGAGGAAATAAAGAAGAGAATAAATGAAATTAAATCTCAAATAGAAAAAACAACTTCGGATTATGATAAAGAAAAACTTCAAGAAAGACTTGCAAAACTTTCAGGCGGTGTAGCTGTTATTAAAATTGGAGCTGCAACAGAAGTTGAAATGAAAGAAAAGAAAGCACGTGTAGAAGACGCTCTTCACGCAACCCGTGCAGCAGTTGAAGAAGGTATTATTGCAGGCGGCGGAGTTTCAATGGTAAGAGCAATTGCATCCCTCGATAAACTTCAAGGCGAAAACACAGACCAGTCGACCGGTATCAAGATTATAGCAAAAGCTCTTGAAGAACCATTAAAACAAATAGCGGCAAACGCCGGCTTTGAAGGAGCGGTTATATTAAATAAAGTTCTTGAAGGTAAAGGAGATTTTGGGTTTAATGCTGCATCAGAAAAATATGAAAATCTTATAAAGAGCGGTGTTATAGATCCGACAAAGGTTGCTAGAACAGCTCTTGAAAATGCTGCATCAGTTTCTGCTCTTCTCCTAACAACCGAAGCAGTTGTTTATGAAAAGAAAGAAGAAGAAAAACCAATGCCGCAAATGCCTCATGGCGGTATGGACGGTATGTATTAAAATTGAATAGCTGGAAATATCCAAACCATAAAACCCCGCGAAATGCGGGGTTTTATTTTGGCGAAAAATTATTTGTACAACTCAGCTTTATAATATTCCAATGTAATTTTTAACCCTGCCTCCCTGCTAACTTTTGGCTCCCATTTTAAAATTTCTTTAGCGCGGCTAATATCCGGCTGACGAACTTTTGGATCGTCAACAGGTAAATCTTTATAAATTATTTTGCTTTTTGAATTTGTAAGATAGATTACTTCTTTGGCAAAATCTTCTATTGTAATTTCATTTGGGTTACCGATGTTAACAGGCATTGATTCATCTGAAAGAAGAAGCTTAAATATTCCATCTATCAGATCATCAACAAAGCAAAAACTTCTTGTTTGAGAACCATCTCCAAAAACTGTTAAATCTTCATTATTGAAAGCCTGGGCAATGAATGCTGGTAATGCACGTCCGTCATCAAGACGCATTCTTGGTCCATAAGTATTAAAGATTCTGGCTATCCGGGTATTTAATCCATGGTAACGATTATAAGCCATTGTAAGAGCCTCGGCAAAACGTTTGGCCTCATCATAAACACCACGCGGCCCCACCGGATTAACATTCCCCCAATAATCCTCAGATTGCGGATGAATAAGTGGATCGCCATATACCTCTGAAGTTGAAGCTAGTAAAAAAGTAGCCTTTTTCTCTATTGCCAGTCCTAAAGCTTTGTGAGTGCCAAGTGAACCAACTTTTAAGGTCTGTATAGGGAATTTTAAATAATCAATTGGGCTGGCAGGAGATGCAAAATGCAAAATATAATCAACCTCTGAAGGAATATGAATATAGTTTGTAACATCGAATTTAATGAACTTGAAATTTTCATTAGTGAAAAGATGCTCAATATTTTTTACTCTGCCTGTTAAAAGGTTATCTAAGCAGATAACTTTCATATCACATTGTAAAAGTTTTTCGCAAAGGTGTGAACCGAGAAAACCCGCGCCGCCTGTTACAACAGCAATTTTTTTTGCCA
>PMDS01000103.1 GCA_003155655.1 Melioribacter sp. | reverse complement strand
CTATCTACTTTTTCAGCACCGACTAGATATATTGTTGCCAAAGCATATTATCTTAATGCTAATTTTAAAGAAATGATTTTTTAATAAAAGTTGTGAAGGATTTAAGAACTGGCTTTCAGTAACCTTGAAGGTTATCTAAGAATTATTCTTTGTTTTCCAATTTAATTATTTGATTATTTCCGGCTGGGGGATTTTCATCAGCAAAATAGACAATTAAATATTCCGGTTTTAAAGCTGCATCTTTGAAATAAAAATTGATGAACCAATTTTTTATAAATTGTTTAGCATAGTTGCGTGCAGTATCACGTATTAGAGAAATTTTAGATTCAGCAATTTCCGATAGTTTTTGGCTCAATTCACTTTTTAATTTTTCTTTAACTTCGTCCGTACTTCTCAATATACTTCCGGATATCTCAATAATTTTCATATTGGAAACATCTACTGCAGGAGTGCCGCACTTTATTTTTGGAGCAATTGCTACAATTGTTCTACTACTATCATTCCATCTAAATTCCCATTTATCATTAAGTTCAAGATAATATGAATATTCTACCGGGGCTTGTATCTCAACTTCAACATCCGGCAGAGAGATTAAATCCCAAAGAATATTTTTTGAGTCCTTTTTTGAGAATGTATCAACTGATTTAATTAAAGCAACTTGCAGCCTGTTAACCCCTTCCATTTTTGTAATATAATCATGAAATTCAGAAACGACCTTTCCTGAATTGAATCCATCTGCAATTTCTTTCAATGCTTTACTTGAGGTTTCCAGCACGTGAACAACCAGATAAATTACACCCAACATTACAACAATAGCAATTCCAATCTTTGCAATTACATTTGCCATAAGCGTTTTAATTATGCCGGCACTTTGCGGGTTAATTCCATTTTTCCTAAACATAATTAACTTTTTTCTTTTTCATAGGAATAAAAAATTTGGATATTCTATTTCATTTTAACAAGTTTTTGTGTTGCCGTAACTGTTTCACTTCCTTTAACAGATATTAATTTATAAATATAGACACCGTTTGCGATGTTATCACCGTCATTGTCTCTTCCATCCCAATATATTTTGTTGAAATCATATTTTAATTCAAAGGAATTCATTCTTATCTCTTTTATGATTCTGCCGGCAACTGTAAATATTTTAATTCTAACTTCATCCGGTATCTGGGTAAGCTTAAATGTGAAATACGTTTCAACAGCAAATGGGTTCGGATAATTATATACTTCACTGACCTGCAATTCATTTTGGACAGAAAATTTCCTTTGCACTCCGTTTGTGTCAATTACCTGTCCGCCTGCATTAGAACCAACAACTTTTAATATATAAGTACCGCTGGATAATGATGGTCTATAATCAACACTTAACTTTGGATTGCTTGAAGAAAAAGAATAGTTAATTGCAGGGTTATTTAAAAAATAAATTCTTTTATTATTAAGAATGATTTTAACTGCATTCGTATCAGTAATTGTAAGCAACGACTGATCATTTAATTCAATTTTAATATGTGGCGATGAAGAAATATAGTCTCCATTCATAATATCATTACCGTCAAATGTTAAACGCAATGCTGCCGGCTTTGTATTTGATTTTATAAATATTGGGACACTATAACTATTATTATCTTTGAACATTTCAGTTATGCTATTGGCGGAATCAATGCTGATTACCAGCTGAACCTTGCCGGTATTTGTTACGCTTGAGTAGGAAGTAGTAAACAGTCTGCTCTGTCCAATACCAATAGAATCAACCAGTTGCTCAAATATTTTTGCATGAACGTTATCTTTATTTATCGCATCGACAATCACTTTGAAATTTTCAGCGCGTGCTGAACCTGCATTATAAACATTAAATGACAAATTCGCCTTTTCACCAAGCTCGAGCGTATCTTTATCCAAAGTTACTCCTTGATAGTTAGTCCCTAGCTCAGCAGCTCCGGCATAATCTACACCTACCGATTTTAGGATTGGGCTTATGCCCTGAGCTGATGTAAATTCTGTCTGCATTTGCATAAAAGGATATTTTCCGGGATCAATTTGAGAAAGATCAGCAATGCCGTTATTAATCTGCAGGGCAGCAAGCGTATCTGTTTTACCATTTTTATCAATGGCAATTGGTCTAAATTTTATTAGCTGAGTACCGGCAGCATCCAATGTATAGTAAAGTTTTTTCCAAGAGGATACCGGGCCAATTTTTTGGGTTATCATTTTTCCAGTGTCAAATTGCTTTGAATATTTTTTTTCGACTAAAACTGACCCATTATATGGACCAGCCACTTTTTCAACAACCTCCCCGGGCTTTGAATTCCTTTTTCCTATCATTGCCCATGAGCCTTGAAATTTTAATGAATCAATTTTAGTACTACCTAAAGATTTGAGAGCATTCTTTAAATCAAGTGAAATATTGTTTGCTGCATCATCAGAAACCCCCAAAACAACTATTTTCTTTTCGGGAATTGAATTTAAATAATTTACCAGCTGCTGCATTCTTGCAGGATCATTAAACAACTGGTACCAATCGCTATAATCCATATTAAGTGTGGTTTCATCAAAAACGACAATGCCAATGCCGGCAAAATAATTATTAACAAGCAGGTTTAATCCATTTTTAGAAATTACACATGTTGAACCGGCATAAGTACCTGCAGAGAATGCTTTTATGTCCAATGTATCAATTCCTAACTGGATTGAATTTGAACTAAAAGCCGTCTGAACATATTTTTGAAGTGTAAACGAATATTGATCATTTATTAAAAAAGCAGGAGTATTTGTATAGTAAAACGACTTATCCGGAGAGTTCTGAGAATTTACATCATCCATTTTATAATGAAACCAATAACGTTTATTTGTCAGTAAATTACTTAGAGTAATTTTTGTAAACATTTGTCCGGCAGGGAACTTCTTAATACTACTATTTTGAAATGAATTGTTGTCAGCTATTTCAAAAATAATATTAAACTGCTTGTTAATATTTTGGGCCGGATTCAAAATGTTAAATGAATTATTAAGTGAATTCTCAATAACATTGGTTAAAAGATCTCTTAACGAAGACGAATAAACATTTATTAATGATGTCAAATTATTGTCGTTTTTATAAATTTCATCAATCTGATTTAAGGGATCAAGAACAAGGTCAATTGTATGCTGTCCCGGATAATTTTTTGTTTTTATCCAGAATGACAAAGTATCATACAATAAGGGCAAAGGGCGCGAGATATTCTTCCCGGAAATTAATCCACCGTTGAATTTTTGTGCGAAATTGATTTGATAATTTTTTAGATCCGCTCTTCCAAGATTTTGCACTTGATATTTCACCTGCGTGGAGTCATTATTCTCATTAAAAACATTATCCTTTGAAAGAAAACTATTTTGATCGAGATAAAGGTTAGTTTTTTGAGGGATTTTCAATTTAATTACCGGGTCACCTAAAAGAGAATTGGTTAAAACAAAAATCCTACTAAGAGAAGTATTTCCATAAGTTAGAAGCATAGTTTGTTTTGTATTAAGCATAAGTTCACCAATGGAAAGCGAAGGCTGCAACGAGAGTAGCTCAAAAAATTTCTGAGGGATGAAAGTTGAAGTTGACACGAAGCCAAGTGACGAATTCCCGATGTATGAAATTGCCTGACCATTGGCATCCAGAATAAACCTTTCACCAAAACAAACAACGTCAGGTTCAGCAAATTTTGCAGTTGAACAACCAAAATCAAGAATTAATGGATTCCGGTTCTGCTTATTTTTCAACTGTGTTATGTCATTTATACTATTATCCCACGTTGCGGTTCCGCTATGCCCAAGATAAGAAATTATAACGGCGCCTTGATCAATAGCAGAATTAAATTGATCTGAAGTAATTGGACCAAAATCACTTTGCGGATTTGCAGTTTTGTAAAAATGATTTACATTACCGCCAACCGGTACCGGTTTAATAAACTTACTAATTACAGTATCATTTGTTGATTTGAACAGGGTTAATTCATCGGCCGAACTTCCATTACCACCTGAAAAAAAGATATATTTTTTATTCCAGTCAGTAAAAGGATTATTAAAATTGTTCCTTACCTTATCAGCGTATCTATTTAGTTCTAATGCAGAATTTATTGGCAGCCTTCCAATTGCGAGCTGGGGTATAAAACTGTTATTATCCCAAACTGTGAACCAATAGTCACTTACAGGAAATCCATATGAAGGTACAAAATTACCACCGCCAATTACCCCGTCATTCTTAAAGCGAAATTTTTTATAATCATAATCTGCATCGCCTATTAATACAACATTCTTAGGCTTTGGTGAACCCCATGAAGATGATGCGGCAATTAAAAAAGATTTAATTGCTTCAGGGTAAGGATAACCAAATGAAAATTCGTCAAAGATGTCGCTAATGTTAACAACTATTGGCATAACGTTATATAATGTGGAAATACTACTTGTATAAACCTGGACACTACTTAAAAAATTACTGTGTGTAATAGCGATATAATCGGCATGGTTGCTGCTGTTTCTCAGATTAATAAAATTTTTCTTATAAATAAACTGCGGTGAATTAATATTATGTACGGGGATCAAGCAATATTGATCACCCCCGGATGTAGTATCACTGAAAATCAGATTTGTTCCATTCTTCTGGAAAGATTCAATTTTCTTAACAACCGGTTTTGATTTATATAAAACAAAATCGGTAGTTACCACATTTTTAATTTTTACAATCCTAATTTTTTTATCAAGTTTTGGGTCAAGAGTAAAGATAAGAGAATCATTCTGCGCAATCAGTTGTCTTGGATATTCAATATCATACCAGTCAATCCCAAGGTAGTTAGGACTAGACCCGTTGGCGATATTTGTAACAGATATTTGATTATTCCCTTCGATAAGAGAATTAGAATCTACAGTTCCTTTAAGCACAACCTGTTTGTATCTATCTATGGATTGAGAATCTATTTTAACACCGTTGAATTTAAATAATAATTGATGTGCTCTTGCAGTTATATTGGAACCTGCGCTAACAGATTTGAAATAAATATTCGCACTTTTATTTTTATAGATATTACTAATTTTAACAGTATATGAAGCATTAGTAAAAAGCCAATCCGAGTACCAGGTTTTATTTTTATTCCAATCAGGATTTTGATTTGCCAGCTCATCCCCATTTAGGTTCTGCAGCATTATATTTTTTTCATAATGATCATTCTGCATATAGTAGGCAAGTGTATCATTCGATATTAAAATAGAGTTTTGCACAGGGACTCTTTTGCCGGGCTTGTTGCCCCAGGTTAAAAAGAAATACAAGGAATCAGTATACCTGTTCAGGTACTCATTATATTCTTCAGTATCAGCATTAATTATTCTGTAGGATTTTTTTGGGTAATTCATTCCCCCGGTAAATTCAATATAGTCACCATTGTCAAACGTTCCATCTTCTTGCCCCTTGATAGTAATTGGGACTTCTTTACCGGACTCAAATAGTTTGAAGGTCCTTGGGTCAACTGTAGAACTAATCAATCCATTATCAACTAAATCCTTCTTGTAAATTCGAAATATTGTATTTGCTGCAATGGAATATTTTATATGTGGACTGTTAAAATCCAGCCAGTCGTATGATGAATCTTTAATTGCTTTTAGATTTTGAGGATTAAGCTGACTTGTATAACCATAATTATAGATATACCGGGATAATAAAGAATCCTGAGTATTGTATTTAATTTCTTTTTTAGAATTTGCAAAAAAGCTATTGTTTGCAAATTCTAAATTTATTTTAATCCTATTAAGAACATGCAATTGATTGGTTTTAGAATCAAATAAATGAGAATGAATTTTAAATTGGATACAATAAACGCCTTTTAACCAAAAATAAGAAGTGGTTCCAAGCAATTGGTCTTCATCATTAAAAGTTGTAATGTTTTTGTAGTCATAATCAACAAATGCAAGGGTTGAATCGTTATTAAGTTTCACTCCTCTCTGTAATGCCGGAATTATACCTTCAAACGTATTTTCCTGCTTTTCAATTACTTTAATAACGGGATGGACATTTGGAGGAAGTGCAACTGTAACCACCTTAAAAGGGAGTTTAAATCTTCCTGCCTGTCCGGGATCATTAAATTGATAATAGTCCCTTATTATAAAATTATTTTTGTGCTCATCTTTATACTGGAAATTGAAGTCTTGAAGTGTAAGAATAATACCCTTTTCATTTTGTTCAGTTATATTCTTTAACTGTGCAAAATAAAATGATGGTATAGAAAGGAAGAGGAGAATAAAAATATTTCGTACATTTTTTTTCATTGTTTAATAATCCTAAATTTATTCAGAATTACTCTTAGTAAAAACTGCGGTATACCAATTAAATATCTTTTCCACATTTTTACCGGATTTGAAATTAATCTAACCAACCATTCTAAACCTAAGCGTTGAACAATGATAGGTCCTCTTTGTTTGGTACCCGCAAATATTTTGATACCATCACCGACAGTAAAGATAACATTTACAAAAAGAAAATTCTTGTTTTTTACAACCCATTCTTCCTGAAGCGGAGTACCAAGTCCAACTATTAGAATATTTACATCCTTTTTATTTATATCCAGTATAATTTCTTTGTCATCAAAATTGAAACCTGACTTTATACCTACAATATTAAGCATAGGAAAATTAAAATTGATGCAATTCAACACATCATTTGAGTCTCCAAAAAAATAAAAACTCCAATTATTTTTTATAGCTTCCCTAATTAGAATGGGATAAAAATCAGAACCTGTAATTTTAGCTTTGATACTTTTTTTACCACAAAGAATTTTTAATGCAATGAAAGTTCCAATTCCGTCGGGGTGTAAATATTCAAAAGAATTTAGCAATGTTTTCAGAGAATTATTATTATATGCAAGATTTAGAATATGAGCCGTACAATACCCAATTGCCACTTTCTTCTTTTGAGAAATACTTTCCACTGTTAGCTGCAGCAAGCTGTTATAATCAAGATCACTTAAAAGTATGCCAAATATTTTAGCTTTCTTAATCACCTGACATAACCTTTCTATATAAATCCAAATAATGCGGCAATACAACATTAATAGAACATTTTTGTTTTACCTTAAGGAATAAATTTTTCCCAAATGAATCCGCCATTAATGGCTCATCAAGTAATTTTCTCATTGTAACATAAAGCTCATTAATATTTCCGGGACTAACGAGTAAACCATCTTTACCACTTTCGATAAATTCTGCAATGCCATCAACGGAGGCGCCGATAAAAGGTTTAGACATTATTCCAGCTTCAAGCATTACTAATGGGAACGGATCAACACGTGATGGTAACACTACAGCAAAAGCTTTCCTGTAAAAAACATTTACATTTTCTTGTGGTGCAATTATTTCAGCGCTGAGCTTATTTTCTTTTATAAAAGATTTTAAATATGATTCTTTATCACCAAAACCAATCATAACAAGATGCACATCTTTTCTCTTGCTTTGCAATATTTTGAATGCTTCAACAAGGATATCTACCCCCTTTTCTTTGCTGAACCTGCCAATAAACAGAAATACTTTTTTATCATAAGGGAATATTTTCTCAATATTTAAATAACTATCCGCTTGAATATCTTCTTCAACAAAATTATTGATTACTGTTATTCTGCTTTCAGATATTTTATAATTTTTAAGCAAATGGATTTTAACAGCATTGCTTACCGCTATAAGATAAGGAGATTTATAACTAAACCATTTATAACCAAACACTTTACTTTGGACCGTTGTTATTCTTTTCACTTGAACTATCTTACTTATAATAAATGCAAGAAAATCAAAATAACGATGGTGTGAATGCAGAATATCTATTTCTTCTTTTTTACAAATCTTTATTATCGTTTTAATGGTTTTAATAATGCCGAAAGGTGAATATTTATTTACTCTCAGAACTGAAGTGCTGATTCCGTTTTTACTGAATAATCCAACATTATCTCCGCCTAGCGTAAAAACAAGGAACCGGATTTCACCGCCTGGATTTTTTGCCAATAACAGAATAGTTTTTGTAATTCCGCAAGTCTTATTTAGTTCTGTATGGAGATGGAGAATTTTCATATCAATAAGAAGATTATTAGGCACGATTAGTAATTCAACTTAATTATCATATATTTTCTTTTACCAGGGCTTTCATTCCAATCGACGGATTTATTTCCCATGTAAACAAGGCTATAATTCTCAACCGGAATAGTCCAATGGAAATATTTTTCATTCTTTTGACCTTCGAACCATATTTCAGAAATATACTTCACTTTATTCTTTTTAATATACTCCCATAGTTGATTATAAGTTGATAAACCATTTTGAAACAAAGTATATCCGAAAACAATGTCGTTAGAAAATGAAGGTGAATTGGCAAGTCCATCCAGATTTATTATAGTATCTTTTTCAGCAAAATATCCTAGTAATCCGCTGCTCCACGAAGCAATTTTGACAGAATCCTTCAGATTTTTATTAATCCATTCCTTTGCAATCCATGCCTCATTTCCAAACTGTTCTTTCTCTGTAAATTTTTTAGGGAATAATTGCAGACTGAACAATAATATAACAAATATTAATGCTATTGTTTTAATGACGACAAAATTCAGCTTCCAATTAATTATTATATCCTTCACCAAGAAATTAACTACATACAGAATAAAAGCAGCAATGACTATGACTGATAATATTTCTTGAAATGCATACCATTTACTATATACCAGCCATCTCGGCATCAATAATCCGTTTATAGATAAATTGAGAGCCGCACTTATGAACAGTAAAATAATTGGTAATTTATTTTTTGCATATTTTTTAAAGTCCCGTAATACCGGCAGAATTTTCTTTATGTTTAATAGAAATAATGAACCAAGTGAAATAAATCCAGCACTAAATAAAATATAGTAAGTCAGTTTTATTAATTCTTTTATAGCAATAGGCAGATTTTTAAGGAATTCAAACAAACCAAAGCTCAGTGAAATTGACGGAAGAGTGCCGAATGTAAAATCTAATAATTGAGATGATGAAGGCAAACTCAACTTATCAGACATTTTTAATAAGATTTGTTCCTTTAAAGGCAATAAACTTTTTACCCAATTCAGGTTCATCCATGGAATGCTTTTTTGAAGAGATAAAAAAAGTGCAGCAAATGAGCCTTGCAGTTTAACTGTTCCGCTATTTGGGAATATTGTTCCAAATTCTGAATAGGCATAAAAGCACCATGGTAAGACAATTATAAATGCAAAGAATAGAAATATGATAGAGGCTTTTAATTTATTAAGCAGTCCGTCGGTTTCATAAAGTAAATAAAATAGTACTAATGCTGCGAATATAATTGTATTTATTCTTGTCAAGACCAATAATCCTGTTAATAACCCCACATTAATTATTCCTAACATTTGTTGTTTAAGTTTATATTCAAATAGAATAATTAATATCACAACAAGAATAAAGACCGCTAAGATGTTTTCCTTACCTGATATAAAAATAAAGACAAAATTTGCATTGAACAGCCAGATAATTGAAGGTATTACTTTAAACACTCCTTTAAACAAATATGAAGATAGGACAAAAAGCAAATATCCTACTGTACAATACAAAATTGATGAAAGCAATAAAACGGACTTCATAAAAAATACTTTATCCGGAGAAATATATCGTAACACTTTGCAAGCAATCATCCAGAGGGGCTGAAAACCATAAGTAAGATTTATACCATCGAATGTAAAAAATCCATGATGTTTAAATAACCACGCTGACTGCAAGTAATAGAATGAATCATCGGACATCAATTCGGAAGCGATATATGCTGTTTCGCTAACTAAAATAAATGCCGCAATTACAATAAAACTAATTATGCATAATATTTTTATGAAATTATTGTAATTCATAAATTATAATTAGTGGTGTTCAATTTATTATAATCTCAATAGATTCAAAATTTGAATAATCCTTTGATCCCATGTGTTATGTCTTGCCCAATTCATTCTATGATGTTTTTTTTCAACATTATTCTCTTTTAGGGCTGTTTCAATTTTTTGAATGAAATCTTGGTTGTTTTCAGCAAGGTAAATCAGATCTTTTGAATCTCCAAAATCAAAATTATTTGTAGCAACAACGGGTTTACCAAAAGCAAGATATTCATATAACTTTAAAGGGTTGACTGACTCTGTAATTGTATTACTTAAAAATGGAATCAAACAAACCGTCATCTCTGCAATTTCTTTTCGGAGGTCATTATTTTTTTTTATTCCATTGAACTTAAAATTGGGAAATTTGGAAAAATGTTTAATCTGGTTTATTGTCATTCTTCCAACAACTACTACTTCATAATTTAAAAACTTTTTAATGATTATTTCCAACAGGTCAAAATTATATTTATCAGGCTGTATATCAAGCAACCCGACTATCCCAATAATATTTTTTGACTCTCTTCCCGGAACATCTTCGAAAAAGAAATTGCTATCGATAGCATTTCTAATTAAAAAAGGATCTAGTGCATATTCTTCTTTGATATACTTTTGTAAACCTGGGGAGCTGCAAATAACAAAATCACATTTTTTAATTCCCATTTGTTCAGATCTTTTCAGATATCTTAAAGCATGGTTATTTCTTGCTGACACTTTGAGATCATCATATATATCGTATATCACAATATCAAAATAATCTATGGCAGCGCCTAACAAGAAAAACCATATAGGTGTTGAAATTATTGCTACATTATATTCTCCAAGTTTTGGTTTAATCTTTTTATTAAACCACGAACCGGTTATAATTTTATCAATACTCTGAGAGAAACTGCTTCTAAAATATGTTGGAATAATATGGGGTTTTACAATTTCAAGTTTTTTGGGAATTTCTGAATAGAATGGCTGAATTCCGACATTACTTTTTAATGCAGATTTAATCTTCATTGCCAGTGAAGGTATTTCCTCAATGAACAATGCATAATAACCATGCTTAGCAATGTGATAAGCAATATGCTGGTCCCTGTTAGGTAAACCAAACCAGTTAGAGTTGCTAAAACAAAAAAAAATGGATTTTGCAGCTTCAGTTTTCATTAGTTACTTTTGAATATAATTGAATCACTTTTTCTGTCATTAAATCTGCGCCAAAATTTCTAACAGCAATTTCATTCAGTTTTTTTGCTTTTAAAAGTGAATCGGGATAATTACCTATGACATATTCGATTTTAACTGATAGAGAACCTGCATCTCCTTTATCATATAATAAGCAGCCATTTTCCTCAGAAAATATTTTATTCATTTCCGTAAATGAGCTGGAAATAATAATACAACCGGAAAATGCAGCCTCAATAAGAACCATTGGCAGCCCTTCATACTTTCCGCTTGTTGCCATAACAAAAATATCGTAATCGTTTAATCTTTCACTCAAATTGATAACGTTTCCAAGAAATGTAACTCTTCCGCCGAGTTTTTCATTTAACTTGTTCAATTCTGCTTCATAATATCCTTCACCGGCAATATAGAATTCTGCCTTCATAAAGATATTTTTATCTAACAAATGAACAGCCTTTATGAAATCCTGAATTCCTTTTTCTTTTATTAGACGTGAAGCAGCAATAAATTTTATTTTATCTCTTTGAAACCTTCCACTGTTGGTTTTCTTCCATATACCATTATAAATAAGAAATATATTCTCTTTGGGAATATTTTCTTGTTCTATCATATAATCCTTTATGTGATCATTAACAGCTACATAATAATCTGCTGCAAAATGCTTTAGTCTTCCTATTTTTGGCAAAATACCATGATTAGACTGAATTGTTTTTATTCCTGTTAACCGGCAGACATTCTTTGCTATATTGGCACAATAGTGATTATGAGAATGAACTATATTATAATTATTTTTCCTGATGAGATAAAATAATTTGAAATAGGCATTTATATAATTAAGGATATTTCTCTTTTCATGCATCAGTTGAGGAATAGTACAAACATTAACACCCAGATCAGTAAATCTTTTAATTGATTCACCACCGGGGCAAGCAATAGTAATATCTATACTATTTTTCTTTAGGCCAATGCATAAATTGTACAAATGGTTTGAAACGCCGCAAGTATTTTTCAGTTCACTTGTAAGTATCAATATTTTCATTTGAAACACAAATGTTTTTATATAAAGGTAAATAATAGTTTTTTGTAATATTTGTCCATGTTAAAGATTCGGCCTTTCTTCTTGAGACCGTTTTTATTTTATCAATCAATTTTCTATCATCATATATTTTTTGGATGATGTCGATTAGCTGAAGTTTATCTCCATATTTAAAAATAAACGCATCTTTTCCATCCGTTAACAACTCGGAAAGTCCCGTATTTTCAGTAAGAACAACAACTAACCCCATAGCCAAGGCTTCCAGAGAAGAAATTGAAAATTGTTCATAAAAACTTGCAGAAACAAATACAAGTTTATCCGACAGGAATTTTATGAAATTCTGATTACTCATTTTCATTTTATATTCAATCTCTAAATTATTGTTAATCTTTGCTAAATAGTCCTTATCTCCGAGTACAGACAATTTAACAGGAATATTTGATTCTTGCAGAGAGGTAATCAGAAAATCCAAACCTTTTTCCGGTCTATCAGAATCACCGACAAAAACAATACTCAGCTTTTCACTCAAATATTCAATGGAATGTATTAGTTTAAGGATGCCAGGATCAAAGCCATTTGGGACAATAATTGATTTAACTTTATTAATTTTATAATAATTCCCCGCTATTTCCATAGACCGGCGGGATAAAAACAATAAAATATCTGCGTGTTTAAATATTATTTTTTCAACTAAACTATCTTTCCACTTATAAAATGTTCCAAGATTATTCCTCAATCTCGAATTTTCATAAGCAATAATTCCATTAACATTATAAATAATCTTGCTTTTTGAAAATATCTGGTAAATGAAAGCAAGAACCTGGAAACGTTCGAAAGTTATGCAATGGATTACATCCGGTTTAGAACGTATCAGATAAAAGAATATTGGCAGCAGTCCCATTCTTAATATTGTCACATTACCATCAATAGTTTTTTCAATCCCAAAAAGCTTTTTTGATACAGGATACTTACTTCCGTCAAAAAAATATTCGATAAAAGATATTTCCAGATTGTATTTATACAGTTCCCTATAGACGCATTTTGCCACTATCTCCGGACCGGTGAGGAAATCTGTTGTGTTATATCTCCCCAGAAAAACAATCTTCATGAAGTTTGACCGTTTTTAATCATTTTTAATAAATCTTTTAACAAATATGCCTGCAAAAGAAAAACGATTGATTCCGCAAGAATTGTTGCCCAAACAGCACCGTAAATTCCAAATACGGGAATGAATAAAATATTTGTACAAATATTTACTAACATTCCCAGAATAGTTGTGTAGAGAGGGAACCTCTCTTTCCTGATCGAATTTAATACTACTCCGGTAAGATTATTTAGGAATAATCCCGGGAGAGCTAATGAAAGAACTTTAGCAACATTAATTGATGCGAAGTATTTACTTCCGAAAATTATATTTACAAAAATACCGGCAGAAAAAAAGAATACTGCAATAACAATAAAGGAGTAAATCAATAAATAAAAACCTGCTGCTTTAATAGTACCAATATTGATTGCGCCAGAAGATTTATATTGTGAAGACAGTTCAGTAAATAAAGGAATAAGAATTGTTGAAATTAAAATAAGCGGTAATTTGTAGATTGAATAGCCAACAGAATAAACAGCTACAGCTTCGGGGTTTAATATGTTTTGGATTAACAGAATATCCACCTTATCATAAACAAACACAAAAAAGATTCCCATTCCAATTGGCAGAGAGGCTGATAATATTTTTTTTAAAATAGAAAATTGAAATTTTTGTAAAGATATTTTTAGTTTTTCCTTTCTTAAATAATGTAGAATAAGAATTAACTGTATTACAGCACCAAGCAGCATAAGAATAATTAAGCAGTAAAAATTCCTTATAACTAACAAAGTTAAAAGAGTAAAAATTACAAATATTATTTTACCGGATGCTTGTGCAATAAAAGATTCCCGGTAACGGGATTTGCCGTACAAGATGCCATTAAGCGTAGAATTGAAATTTAGAACATAGATTAATGTACATACCAGAAACACAATAAAAATACCAGCCCCATTTGTGACTATTATATATACAGTGCAAATAACCAAGTATAAAGGGAACAAGATTATTTTAGCTACGACAATAATTGAATATTCCCCTGCTAAAACATTAGTATCCGAAGATGACTCTCTTTGAAGATAGGCACCAAAACCAAACTCAAGCATATAACTTAAGATATTAGCCAGGGCAAAAACAGCGATCATGTTTCCATAATCGTTTAAAGACGAAACCCGTGCTAGAAATACAAAAAAGATAAAAAAAGAAATTTTTTCTATAACATTAGTATAGAAAGAATACTGCCCCTTTTTAATTGTATCGATTAATTGAATATTTTTAATAAAGGGCTTGAATATGTGAAAATGAGTATTCATGTTATAAAATGATATTATAGTTAAATTATTGTTTAGCCAACCATAGTTCAGGATTCTGATAATTTCTTTTCAAGTTAGACACGGTATGCTTGAAAAGAACTTCGACTTCGGCAACCTTAAAGGTTATAGAATGCAACCTTGAAAGTAAAATAAAAGATTAAATTATTTTCTTGCCAACCATAGTTCAGGATTTTGATAATTTCTTTCATTCCATATTTCAAAATGTAAAATATTTCCTTCAAGACTTTCATTAACTTTCCCAATTGCACTTCCTCCATTTACTTTATCCCCTTCTTTAACTTTTATATTGGATACGTGTCCATAGACAGTTCTAAAGTCATCGCGGTGAGTAATAATTACAATGCTACCATAACCCGGAATCCAGTCAATTGCAGAGACGATTCCTTCAGCAACAGAAAGCACATTATCATTACCTCTTATACCGATGTCAATTCCATAATTGAGTGTAACTGTATTCAACCTTTCATTCTTGTTTTCACCAAATTGACGAACAATTTTTCCTTCTTTAATAGGCCAGCCAAGATGCCCTTTCAACTGCGCAAAATTTTCAAAACTGCTATAATCAAATATTTGAACATTCTTTTTGTATGCCAGGTTATTCTTATTAGTAGCCTTTCTTTCAAGAAGTCTTGCCTTCCTTTCACGTTCAGCATCAATCAATTTAGCAATGACACTTTTAATAGCTATTTCCGCCCTGCGCTTTAATTCAATTTCCTGTGTAATAGATTTTTTATCTCTTTTTAAAACATTTAATAAATCTTTTTTCTCAGTTTCTTTTTTTTGCAATTCCCTCTGCTCATCAATTTTTTGTTTTGCAAGATTTTCTTTTTGGCTTCTTTCCTCCTCAAGATTGCTTTTTAATTGGCTAAGCTGGAATTTGCTTTCATTGAGCTGTTTTAAAGTTTTTTCGTTCTCATTTGAAACGTACCTTAAATAACGGTAACGCTTAATAGCCTGATTAAAAGATTCTGAATCAAATATAAATCTCCAAATAGAAAGACCACGATTTTTATATAGCCATACAACATATTTGGAATACTTATCTTTCAGCTCAACAGTTCTATTTTCAACTTTATAGATCTCATCTTCGATTTCTTTAATTGCGTTTTCTTTATCTTTTTCTTCGATTAAAAGATTATTTACGAGTTTATTCAAAAGTAGATTTTGACGATTAATATTTTCAAGAGATTGAAGTGATTCCTTTTCCTTTTTAGATTTTGATTGAAGCTGAGTTTCAAGGGAAGAAATTTCTTTTTTTAGATCAATAAGCTCCCGGCTTTTAGAACGGATTGTATCTGCTGTCTGCCCGAAATTAAAAGTAACAACAGAGAGGTAGATTATAATAAAGATTTTACCACTGAATGATTTTGGCATCATCAGCTATATCTAATTTTAGCTTTCCAATTTCTTTATTTACATCAATTGTTCTATACTCAATTTTAATTTTTTGATTATTCTGCAAATCATTTAAATTAATAGTTTCAGGTATAGGAGTATCCTCAACTTTCTTGAAATCAGAATATTTTGCGCTGATTATGTTCTTCCCATCAGGACTGTTTTGCCGGTATTCACGTATTTCAAGATCATCCGTTTTAACGTAATACACATTTAAATTCTTATTAAGAGGATCGTTATAAGTAAGCCTATAAAGATCATCGATCAATTCGGCTTTTTCCGGGTCACCAGTCAACTCCCTGGTAAGATTAACAGAACCAGTAACAATATTAATAAGATTTTCAAAATCAATATTTACTTTTAAAATCTCCTTCATCACACCGGGCTTCATTCTTCCCTGATAGAGTTTATTGTTAATAGCATCATAAAACTGAAAATTTTGGGGAGTTATTAAAGCAAATGCCAGATCAATACCGAATGGGCCATAAAAAGAAATTTTAACAGAATCGGGTTTTTTAATTTCGACAAGAAAACTACTCTTGGCATCTATATCATTTGTCTTAATAGTAATTGACCCGGCGCCTGAAAAAGTCTTTATTTTTCTTCTATTTGCCTCTAACCGTTTTACAAGCCTGTCCGGTGCAATTGATCTTTCAACAGCCACCGGCTGTGAAGGGGCACAACCTTCCATATAAAAAATTGTAAATACAGAAATTGTCAGTATAAGAATATAACTTTTACTCACAGCTCACCTTTTTGAATTTTCATTTTAATTTCTGTCTTTGAAGAATCAGCTTCAAATGCTTTTTCCCAATACTCTTTTGCTTTAGATTTATTTCCAAGTTTTAAGTATACATCACCAAGATGATCAAGTATTGTAGCATTCTTATCTTCCATTTTGGCGGCTTCTTCAACATTAATCCTTGCTTTATTATAATCACCTAATTTAAAATATATCCATCCGAAGGTATCAAGGTAAGAAGCATTTTTAGGTTCTTTATCAATAGATTTTTGAGACATCGACAAAGCCTCTTCCAATCTAATTCCACGTTCTGCCAGTGAGTATGCAAAATTATTCATTATAAGAATATTTGTTGTATCAACTTTTAGCGCTCTTGCATAAAGAGAATCAGAAATTTGATATTCTTTTCTTGTTTCATATATCAATCCCATTATACTTAAAACTTGTAAATTGTTTGGATCAATAGACAGCGCTTTGTGTAAAGATACGAGGGCAGCATCATCTTCTTTTAATTGATTGAGTGTATAACCCATAGCGGAAAGAGCAGTAAGATCATCAGGATTAAGGTTTAAGGCTCTCTGCAAGGCATCTTTAGCTTTAATATGTTCATTTTCCGTAGAAAGTGACAAACCATATATTAAATTAATAGCAAACTCATTGGGAAATTTTTCTGAAGCTTTACTCATAAATTGTATAGCTTCTTTATACCGTCTTGAATCAAATAAAGTGCCTCCAAGTCTAATCCAAACCTGTGCATTCCATTCCGCAATCTGGGTTGACTTCTTGAAATATTCGACAGCAGCAGAGTCATTTTTTTTCTTCAGTTCAATTTCTCCAAGCGAAGCATTGACCTGCCAATCCAGTGAATCGTGATTTAGCTGAAGGAAAATTAATTTGGCAATTTCCAAATTATTAGTGTCTTTATCAGATTCTAAAAAGAATGATGTTCCAACCTTAAGCTTAGTTTCAAAACTTATATTTTTATCCTTCACCAGCCTCATATATTCAATAGAAGCATCCTTCCATTTGCCCTGCATTACTAAAGCTTTCCCTTTAAACTCAATCAAGTTCAGATCATCGGGGAAACTCACCAATGATTCGTTTATCATTGCAATTGCTTTATCGCAATCTTTTGTCTTAATGTACGATTCAATTAGAAGTTTTTGGAGTTGTAAATTTGACGGATTTAGTTTAATCAGATTTTCAACGGTTTTAATTGTTTCATTAACATTCCCCATTCTTTCATTGATTTCAGCAATTTTAACAAGCACATCCCATTCAGGACCAACATATTTAATAATTTTATTATAGTATGAAATTGCCTCAATAGGTCTTTTAGCTTCATTTAATTGTCCAAGACCATAAAGAGCAGTAATGTTTGTTGAGTCAATTGCAATAATTTTCCTGTATACCGAGACAGAAGAATCTTCTAAATGTGAAGCTGAATAAACTGTAGCTTGAAGCATTAAATATTCAGTATTGTTATTATCACCTTTAACAGCCTTTTGAATATAATTAAGCGCAGAAGAAAGTTTGTTCAATCGGAAATAGTCTTTTGCAAGGGTATAATAGATGCCAGGCTGAGGATCATAATTTAATGCACCAAGATATTGTTCAATAGCTTCATTGAATAATCCTTTGGTTTCAAGAATTGAACCTTCAATGAAATTTTCCTGCGCAATTCTTTTATTGTAGAATTTATTATCACTTTTCCTTGATTCAGAATGATTATTTTTTACAATCTCTGAATTACAGCCAAAAGTAATAAACGCAATAAAGAGCAGCAATAATTTATACTTCATAATCACCATATATTTGAGACAAAAAATAGCTTATAGAGGTTTGAATCACAAGGGTAAAGCATCATAATCATGTCATTTTAGAATTACTAATTTACCTTAAGCATAATTTAAAACCACGATTTTTAAGTCGTTGAATATATAAAGAAACAAATTTTGGCTTTTCCTAAAGGTATGGCTATACCAATCCCAACTCTTTGTTTAATGAACACATAATTTCGTTATTAGCTTACATCGTCATCTATTTTATTTGGCTTGGCATAGCCATCAATTGGGCTAAAGCCCTTTTTTTTTGTTGCTCTTTTCCTCAGCCGTGAACAGCGGAGTTATATTAACGTAACGCGAATTAGTAATTTTGTTCCTTATACATACAGGAATATTATTTGTTGCACTATTATTTTAATTTGTTCATTTGACAGCTTCATTTATTATTTTACGTTAAACTCTATAGAACAATATGGTAATATTTGACCTCGCTATATCTTTTGTCTGGGAGTACGACAAAGAATTTGTACAATTAATAGAAAAACGATTCCAGGAAGCCAGGCTCACGACTTTTTTAATAGAAAGGCATAATGTTTTAGAAGTAATAGAAGACCTTAAGACTAAAAAAATATTTTTCCTTGCGCTCTTAGACCGGGCTTCCGATGAAGACCCTGAATTCCTTCCTATTATTAAATTACTTTCATTCAAAAAAAGTTGCATAATCAACCCACATTTTAAAGTTATCAGATCAATTGACAAAGCTTCGATGCATAAAAGACTGTTAAAAACAAATTTCTTTCTGCCAAAAACCATTTTACTTCCATCTTTTAACAAAAAGGCAGGTATTTTTATTCCCCCAAGGAAAATGGACGAAATTGGAGTTCCATTTATTATAAAACCGGCATTAACATCCGGCGGCGGGCTAGGTGTAATAAATAATGCCGTAACTTTACAGCAAATAGAAGAGTCGCGTAGAAAAAACATTAAGGAAAAATATTTAATTCAAGAGAAAATTTATCCGAAAATTATTCTTGGAAAACGCGCCTGGTTCAGAGTTTTTTATGCTTTTGGAACAAGTATTCCAACCTGGTGGGATGATTTAACACATATTTGTAACAGGGTTACTAACAATGAAATAAAAAAATACAGCCTCAAACCACTAAATGCCATATCAAAAAAACTTGCCAGAATTACACTGCTAGATTATTTTTCAACGGAGATCGCATTTACAAATGACAATAAATTTTATCTTATAGATTATATTAACGATCAATGCGACATGAGGTTAAGAACAAATCATCGCGATGGTGTACCTGATGACGTAGTAATTGAATTTATAGACAATATGAAAAAGAAAGTTTTGAAAATCAAAAATTCATATCATCCTCGATAGTCTCAAGAAGATTTAGATAACCATGGTAACGTTCTTCACTTATCAATTTTTCCCGGACGGCATTTATTACATTGCAGCCGGGTTCGTGGTTGTGTGTACAAGTGTTAAATTTGCAATCGTGAATGAATGGAACGAAATCCTTAAAATAGTGTCCAAGGTCTTCCTGACGTACACCGTACGGGTCAAGTTCTCTTATTCCGGGTGTATCAATAATAAATGTACCTTTACCGACATTTTTTAGGATACTTGTTACAGTAGTGTGCTTCCCTTTTGAAGTATTTTCACTAATCTCACCTACCTTAAAGTTTAGTTCCCTATAGATAGAATTAAGCAGAGAGGATTTGCCCACACCAGACTGCCCCCAGATCAAATTAACTTTTGTGTTCAATGCATCACGTAATTTATCAATGCCTTCATTATTAACTACACTAGTTTCAATAACATTGTAGCCAATTTTCCGGTATAGTTCAATCCATCCGGCCCGATTATTTTCAATATCAAGATCGGTTTTATTTATTACAATAACAGAATTTACATGGGAGCTTTCGGCGCATACAAGGAGACGATCAATTAACCGGTTATTAAATTTAGGATTTTTGCAGCTGCTAATTATTACAAGATTGTCAATATTGGATGCGACAATTTGTTCAAGTCTTTCACCACGGGAACCAGCACCTTTTATGCGCGGTACTTTTCTTGAGATATGATTTTTTCTTGGGAGGATTTCATTAATTACACCGCTTCCATCCTTATTCAATTCATATAAAACAATGTCTCCAACAGTAACAATGTCTACAGCAAAGAGCTTATCTTTTTTAAGGTTGTAATCCTTTTGGAATTTCCCTCTTAAAGAACACCGTATTTCTTTTCCATCCTGATCTAATAAGTAATAATCTTTACTTTCAATTTTGAAAACAGTTCCTTTTATAAATTCCTCCTAATAAAAAAGCGCCTTAAAAATAAGGCGCTCTATAAGTGATGTCAAACTTAAATTGTTTATTAGAACTAGAAATTATACTTCATAGATAAGACTACGTTTTGAGTTTTAATATCCTGATATGTCCTTGATAAATTTGCTCCATAATTATCACCAATATCTTGCCACCAGCCATATGCATAGGCAAAATTGATTGACATATTTTTAGTGCTCTGGTAACCAACCCCAGCAGTAACAAATTTTTTGTCAAATTCAGATGGATCATCTTTATAAGCGGAAGGCATATACATAAAACCGCCCCTTATTGCAAAATGTGAGCGGGGAATTAACAACTCAACACCACCGTTCAGATTAATTACTGATCTAAAGTTATTCTTTATATAATTGTTCTCATCACTTCTACTTTGGGAATCAAAGCCATTTGTGAATTGCATAGAAGAGTAATCAATCAATTTTGCATCTGCACTTACAGTAATAATATTTTGGGAAAATGAGGCTCCAATTGTAAATTCATAAGGAGTAGTAACATCATATTCAACCGGGTCGTAAACAGGCGCACTAGAAAAAGGATTGTTTTCAAATACCGTTCTCGCTTGTACAGAATAGCCTTCTTTAATTGTAAAAGTTTTAGGGAATTGAATTGTGGCACCAAGATTAAACTGTTCATCAACTTTTGCCAGAATTCCAAGTTTAGCATCCCAACCTGAAATATCCCAGTCTGTAATTGTATTGATATTAAATGACTTAAAACCTTTGGTACGGGTATCGGTAGCATCTAAAAGAATTCCCTGGTAATTGTTCCTCAAATCTTGTTCCCAATAATCAAAATTCTTTTTATAGTTACCGCTTAAAATATCAATAGTAACACCGGCGAAAATATCCTGTTCAATTTCCATTGAACCGGATAAAAACCAGTTATTGAGTCTTCCCTGCTGTGTAATATTTCCGCTTTGATTCAATTTGCCATTGATGTTAGTCTGATCGACATTATTTCCATCCAGATATGTTAATCCTAAAGCATAAAGCATATCCAGTTCATTATTACTTCCAAATTGAAGCAGGTCTTGTACATAAGAATTGCTTCCTGCGTTGTAGCCATTAAATTGAACCGAACGGTTAAAATCTTGCAACTGGTTAAATCCAAGAGCAAATACAAGGCTGCCCTGTACTGTAGGAACAGGTAAAATTAAACCGAACTGACTAAAATTTGTCTGATCACTTGAAGATGCCGTTACCTGGTCAAATAATGTTGAATTATTTTTAAAAGTATTGGAGTTGAAAGTAACGTCAAGTTCCATCTTTTTATTCAAAGCAAAACCGGCAGGATTAAAAACTGATGCTGAAAGATCATTACTAAGTGCAGTATAAGCATTACCCATACCTAATGATCTAGCCCCGGAAATAATCCCCGGCTCACTAAGTCTTAATGCGTCGCTAGCATTTTGTGCAAGGTTTATATTTGAACTGCAAATTATCGTCAGGCATACAAAAGCCAAAGTCAATAAATTTTTCATTTTAACGCTCCCTAATTTCATTTCAAAATTTGCTTAACGTCTTCTGTCACCGCCAGAGCTACCAGAATGGGATCCACCTCCTCCATCAGAACGCGGAGAAGAAGATGGTGCCGGGCTGCTTGATGGTGCGCTCCGTGGAGAAGAACTAGGAGCTGAATTTCCATTCCTTCCGGAATTTGAAGACCCATTTGATGGCGGCCGTTGATGCGATGAACTTCCTGAATTACTCCTAACACGTGAATTATCACGGGGATGATTTGCAGATGGCTGCTGTGAACGAGTAGAATTTGCTCTATTACGTACACGTGTATCTTTAGATGTTGACTTATTTGAAACATTACCCGGTGAACCATTTGCATTAGAAGAGCTGCTTGTTGATACCCTGTTTCTTGTTAAATCAACATCCCTAGACCTGCCCCCACCACTAGTAGAATAAGAACCAGATGATCTAGTTCGATTTCCCGGATCATTAGCAATATTACTTCTACCTCTATCACCATTATTATTCCTTATACGATTATAGGTATAAGTATTATTTCTATACCTACCTCCATAGCCATAATAACCCCAAGAGTTATGATTATAATAATATGGGTAATATGAGTAATAATCATAGAAAGAATTAAACCATGGCCAAGCATAACCTGCAGAAATGTATGGATACCATCCATAGAATCCATAATCATAAGGTCCATATCCATAACCAAATGACGGATAGTAACCCCATAGATATCTATGGTATCTTGGAAAATCCGAATCAGGATAATCATAGTTGTTTACTGCAACGCTGTCATTATTATCATAATAATAATTTGAATCAGCTTGCTGGTCTTGATATGCGTAATTATCATTTCTCGAGTCACCCCGGTCTTGTCTGCCATAATCCCTAACAGCAATTTGGGTATAACATCCACCCAAACTCAAAAGCGGGAGAACTATAAGTAATTTTATTAATGTTTTCATTTGCTACCTCAGCCGTTTTATATGTTCATGCAAAAATTATACCTAATTAAGATTAAAATGAAGTCCAAAAAGGAATGCTTTATTGGAAAAGTGTCTAAATCATTAAACTAATGTGTGTGCAATTGAGTACAGGCGCCGTTAAAACACAGATTTGACATATTCAACAAATAACCCGCGGTCTGCCCTATATTCAACAATCTTCTTATTTTCAAGAAGGTCCCGGAAATTAATACCAAGAGTTAATCCATCACCAACAGACCAGCGAGCACCAAAATTAAGATATCCGTTTCCTTTTCCGAAAGATTTATCTCCTAAATCATTTATTGCAAAATTGTATTCCGCAATAACGGAAAGTTTACCACCAATAGTTTTTTCTGCTCCACAGCCAATATTAATTGATTTATTATCATCATCTCTTTCTAATGTATAATTAATAATTCCGTGAACACTTAAATAGCCGAGAAATTCAAAATTTTTTGAAGTAGCAGCAAAAAATCCAGGAGATTTTATTTCATAACGGTTTACATCACTATTAAAAGACCCCTTGCCTTGCGAGTCGAATCCGATTGTAATAGCAGGAATGGCCGAAGTTTCATCAAATATTCTTCCTCTAAGGCTCACACCTGGTAACTTGTACCAAACAATGTTTCCGGTACCAACAATATTACCACCCCCATAAGATACTCCTATGTTAAATCCAGAAAAGACGCCAACATCTATCTTTGTAATTAAAACTCCCATCGGCATAATTTCTAAAGATACCGCAGTAAAGCCTTTCTCAAGAATTCCAGCTGTAGGTAAGTCTATTAATTGCCGATATTCAAATTTGGCATTTGTTCCGCCAGAACCTTGTGAATAGCTGAATTCAGAAATAATTAAAAGGATACAAAGAGAATATAATATTTTTTTCATCCGCTAATTTTAGTTTGTTAAAAATTAATTTAGATCATTTCAGAATCAATATATCTCAAATAATATTTAAAAGAAATGTCAATGAATTACTTAATTTTATAAGTAGTTCCTGTTTTACTGTCTTCTAATTTAATTCCAAGTTGGTTTAAATCTTCCCGAATTTTATCAGCTAGTAAGAAATTTTTTTCTATTTTTAATGAATTGCGTAATTTGATAAGTAATTGAATAAGATCATTTTCTAAAGAAACTTTAGCATTGCCCATCAGTTCATCGAAATGAATTAAACCAAGAACTCCCCCGGCAGTAACTTGTAAAAATTTTTTCAAATCTACATAAAAAGCAACATCAATATTTTGATTACCGGCAATAATCTTATTTGCATCGTGAATACAATTAAATATTATTGCAATAGCCTGAGGGGTATTAAAATCATCATCCATAACAGAAGAGAAATCATCATAATATTTTTGAAGATTAAAATCAGGTATTACATTACTCTTATTCTGAATTTTCAATTCACTTTCGATTTTAATTGCGAGGTTCAAAATTTTTTCATAACCTTTTTTTGCAGACTCCAGCAGTTCGTCACTAAAATTAAGAGGACCGCCATAATAAGTCTGCGAGAAAAATAATCTAATTACTTCAGCATTGTATCTTTTAAGTACATCGCGTGCAGTAAAAAAATTTCCCAATGACTTAGACATTTTTTCATTTTGAAAATTTAAGAAGCCAAAATGCATCCAGTACTTAACAAATTTCTTTTCAAAGCAGGCTTCGCTTTGAGCAATTTCATTTTCATGATGAGGGAAAATAAGGTCAATGCCTCCGGCATGAATGTCGATTGATTCGCCAAGGAGTTTAGTACTCATAGCAGAACATTCGATATGCCATCCCGGTCTGCCCTTACCCCATGGGCTATCCCAGCTAGGTTCGTTTTCCTTAGCTTTTTTCCAGAGGACAAAATCCAGAGGGTTGGTTTTATCTTCGTTAATTTCAACCCGGACTCCAGATTCCAAGTCCTTCAGATTTTTGCCACTAAGTCTGCCATAATTTTCGAAATTATTAACTTTATAAAAGACCGTTTCATCGACCACATAAACAAAGCCTTTTTCCTCTAATTTTTTAATAACTTCTATCATTTCCTGAACATGGTCGGTTGCTTTTGGATAAAAATCAGCTTTTTTTATTTTGAGATTCTTTAGATCTTCAAAAAACATATTAGAATAAAATTCGGCAAGTTCTTTTGTGCTCTTGTTTTCTTCAATTGATTTTTTGATAATATTATCATCAATATCAGTTAAATTCATAACAAATTTTAATTGATATCCTTTAAATTCTAAATATCTTCTTACAATATCAGCCATAATAAATGAACGGGCATTTCCGATATGGAAATAATTGTATACCGTAGGACCGCACATGTACATAGTTACCACGGGAGGATTAATGGGTTGAAATATTTCCTTTTTCTTCGATAATGTATTGTAAATCTGCATTTAGGAGCTATTTTGTTATACGAAAATATACGAATAGGGTTTCGGTTATTCAACTCAAAGGTTCATTTCTAGATCAACCATTAAAAAAAATTAAAGGACTTTGACATCTTGAATATTATTTTTATATTTCCGGCGTAAAATAGTATAAAAAAGAACTAACTCTTTTTATCTTATAATGCGAGAAAAATATCTGAAAAAATTCTAATAGACGGAGGAACTTTATGTCAAAAAGATTTACCCTATTATTTATTATCGTTGCCTTCTTATCAATAACACTTAAAAATCAAGCGCAGACAGTAACATTGTCGTTTGATACTTATGGTGTTACCCCATATATGGTGTCTTTATCAACGACCGACATTTATGATTTTGCATTTACAGGATTACATAATGTTGGAGTTGGCACCAAGACATTTTTAATTGCATCTATTCGCGGCAAAAAATTTACAGCACCAACATATACTGTTACCCGAATGCCTGCCGGTTCTAAAGCAGCATTTGGAACAACAAAAGACGTACAAAACGATTCTACACAAGTTGTTTATTTTACACCTGATCTTCCAGGTACATATAACGTTACTGTTACCGATGGTATTTATTCATCGATGGTAGTAATAAACTCAGCAAAATATCTTGGATTTCAAAATTCAGTAGTTAATGGTGTAGATACAAAATTAACATGCAATACCTGCCACTCTGAAACAGTAACTTCATGGCAAAAAACAAATCATTCTACAATGTTTACAAGAGCAATGAGTGCAACACCCGGTTTGAGCGGACCTACAGATCATTATAGCGCAAGTTGTATTAAATGCCATACAACCGGCTATGATGCAAATACAACAGCTAAAAATGATGGTTTTGACGATTTAGGATTTGTATATCCAACAGTAATTACAACTACTACATACAGTTCACTCGTAACACAATTTCCAGATGCTATGAAGCGCGCTAACATACAGTGTGAAAGCTGTCATGGTCCTGCAAGCGGGCATCTTGGAAATACAGAAGATGAACGAATGACAGCAACCTTTAGTCCTGATGTTTGTGCTTCCTGCCATGAATCCGGAACTAATCATATAATAGCAAGACAATTTAGATCTGCACTCCATGCTGTAACTGTAAATGAAAGCGGACCTGGACGTGAAGCTTGCGTTCAGTGCCATACAGGCAAAGGCTTTGTACAATATGTTGACGGTGTTGCAACGACAGATCCATATTTTGATTCGCAATATTATCCAATAGCTTGTGCAGCATGTCATGATCCGCATAATGCTTCTTCACTCTATCCAGCCAGAGATGATGCCGGGAATGATGCCGGTCATCAATTAAGAAAATTAACAGTAACATTATTGCAAGCAAACACAACAACCCCAGCATCACCTACTACTATGAGTGTAGCTGGAGCAGGTTTAGGTTCGGTTTGTATGAATTGCCATCAATCAAGAAACGAAGCTAATGCATCAATTGCCGGTGCAGGAACATCAGCAATTAATAACCGTTTTGGACCCCATCATGGACCTCAAGGAGACATCTTGTACGGGAACAATATGTTAGCGCTTGGCGGAGTATCATTAGCAAAGACAAATCATTTTGGTGCAACAGGTGATGCTTGTGTGACCTGCCATATGTATAATCTCAACCGTATTGATGCATCGGGAAATCTAATCGCAAGCGGTGGTCATACATTTAGCATGTCAACAGAAAAGAAAGATAGTAATGGTAATTATATATTAGATTCATCCGGAAAACGTATTCCTGATGTTGATAATATAGCAGCATGCGCACAATGCCACGGTTCAACGTTTGGAACAGGTTTTGACCAGGCAAAATTCTTCTATAATGGTAATGGTGATCTTGATGGTGATGGTATTACTAACGGTTTACAAGTTGAAGTACAAGGAATGATTGCAAAAATATTAGCTCAAATGCCAAAGGATCCTAAAACAGGACTAATGGCAACACCAAGTTCCACCTGGACAAAGACACAATTAAGCGCATATTGGAATGCGTTAACAGCTCAAGAAGATAAAAGTAATGGTATCCATAATCCAAAATACGTTGTAACAGCATTATGGGGCGCAATGAAGTCTTTAGGACTAACAGTCCCAACAGCTAATGAAAAATTAGATAACCAAACTATTCCGACAGATTATGTTGTTTACCAAAATTACCCAAATCCGTTTAATCCATCTACAAACATTAAATTTGCATTACCAAAAGAATCACATGTAAAGCTTACAATCTTTGATGCAACCGGCAGAGAAGTTATTACTCTTATAGATGACCAGCTAGCTGCCGGCACACATGATGTTTCCTGGAATGCAAAGAATTTGGCATCAGGACTTTATATCTACAGAATTGAAGCAGGTAATTTTATAAAAGCCAGTAAGATGCTTCTTCTGAAATAAATTGAATAAATACCTAAATGAAAAAGGTCCCGCTTTGCGGGATCTTTTTTTTATCCAATTTCAAAAAGTAAAAAAAACAATTATTGGTATATTTACCAAATCAAAAAGAATTAAAATAAATTTATGCGTTCTGAAAAAGATTCATTAGGTGAACTACAAATTCCGGATGAAGCTGTTTATGGCATACATTCTTTAAGGAGTGTAAATAACTTTCCAAAATCCGGTGAAAAAATAAATCCTTATTTAATTAAATCTTTTTTCCTTGTTAAGCTGGCATCCGCTGAAACGAATTTCAATGTTGGAATACTTGAAGAGAATAAATTCAGAGCTATAGAAGAGGCAATAAAAAAATTAATTGCAGAAACCGACGAATTTATGAAAAATGGAGCCGGTAATATCTATGAAAAAATAATTGTTGACCCGTACCAGGGCGGAGCCGGCACTTCATTAAATATGAATGTGAATGAGATAATAGCAAATACAGCTCTTAAAATTATTGGACGTGAATATGGTGATTACAAAGCCATCAACCCGCTTGATGATGTAAATTTAAGCCAATCAACTAATGATACGTATCCAACAGCCTTCCGGATTGCTGCAATATATTTGATAAGGGAACTAGCTGATTCGGCTGCTTTACTCCAGAATTCTTTGCAAAAAAAAGAGAATGAATTTCGCAGTATAATAAAATTAGGCAGAACTCAGTTTCAGGATGCCGTACCTATTACACTTGGACAAGAGTTTGGAGCTTATGCACAGGCAATTGCAAGGGATAGATGGCGTCTTAATAATGCTGAAGAACGTTTACGTTCTGTAAATCTTGGCGGAACTGCAGTTGGTAACTCCGTCTCAGCAGTTAAAGAATATGTTCTAAATGTAACAAACAACCTCAGAAAAATTACAAAACTACCATTAGCTAAAGGTGAAGATTTAATTGATTCAACTCAAAACCTGGATGTTTTTGTAGAAGTTCACGGAATTGTAAAAGCCGGAGCTACTTCAGTAATTAAAATATGCAACGATCTTAGATTTATGTCAAGCGGCCCTAATGGAGGAATAGGTGAAATTAACCTGCCTCCAAGGCAATCCGGTTCCAGCATAATGCCGGGGAAAGTCAATCCCGTAGTTTTGGAAAATTCAATCCAAATTTGTGAATTAGTTAAAGGAAATGACCTGGTAATTTCCAACCTTGTTTCATCCGGGAACCTGGAATTGAACTCATTTCTTCCTTTAATATCACATCTTTTTTTGAAATCACTTACATTTTTGCGTGATTCAGATTCCAATCTTGCAAAAAATTGCATAGAGGGTATCACTGCAAACCCAGAACGCTGCATGCAGAATCTTATTAACTCATCAGCAATAGCCGCTTCACTAATCACTACATTTGGATATGAAACAATTCAAGATATAGTGAAATATTCTTCCGAGAATAAGATGCCATTTATGGAAGCTTTGAAGAAAAGTAAACTTATTGATGAGAAAGAATTGTTTAAAATAATATCAAAAATTTTAGGAATAGACATTGAGTAACGCAGCCCAATCTGAAAGACTACACATTGCTTTTATTGGAAAAAGAAATGCAGGTAAATCATCACTTGTCAATAAATTCATTGGTCAGGATTTAGTAATAGTTAGCGAGATACCGGGCACTACAACCGACCCTGTAAAAAAATCGATGGAGCTTCTGCCGTTTGGACCTGTTGTTTTAATTGATACTGCCGGTATTGATGATACTGGCGAACTTGGTGAAAAAAGAATCATTAAAACAATTAAAATAATTTCTGAAGCCGATTTTGCATTAGTTGTTGAGCCTCGGGAAAAACTTTCCGAGCAAGAGCGAAATCTTATCAATAATTTGAAAGAGCTTGGGCTTCCCTGTCTTGTTATAATAAATAAATCTGATCTTGGAATTAATTATGAACTTATTGATGAATTAAATTCTGCAGGTATTAAATTTCATCCTGTATCATGTAAAAATGATGAAGGCATATATGAACTTAAAGAAAAGGTTTCAAGTTTGCTGCCTTCAGAAGAGAATCCTTCATTAATTGGAGATTTAATTAAACAGCATGATATAATTGTATTAGTAGTACCAATAGACCTTGGCGCACCAAAAGGCAGATTAATCATGCCGCAGGTTCAGACAATAAGAGAAGCATTAGATGAAGATGCAATTGTAGTTGTGGCAAAAGATAAAGAATTACGAGCTGTACTTAGTAAATTATCGCAGAATCCCAAGTTAATTGTAACAGACAGCCAGGCTATAATGCGTGTGATTGCAGATGTTCCTGATGAAATTCAACTAACAACATTTTCAATTTTGATGGCACGTCTCAAAGGAGATTTGCCAGAATACGTCCGCGGACTAAAAAGGATTGATGAATTGAAGAATGGCGATAAAGTATTAATAGCGGAAGCTTGTTCGCATCACGCACAGGAAGATGATATAGGAAAGGTTAAAATTCCACGCTGGCTTAGGCTGCACACAAAAAAAAATCTTGAAATTGATGTTGTGAACGGTCATGATTTCCCGGAAAACATTTCAGAATACAAATTGATAGTACATTGCGGCGGATGCATGTTAACACGTAAAGCAATGCAGGTAAGAATCAAACAGGCAAAATATATGAATGTGCCAATTGTAAATTATGGTGTTGCCATATCATACATGCATGGCGCTGTACCGAGAGCTTTATTGCCCTTTAGCGAGGCTTTTGCTGCCTGGAAATCAATAAACTAACCGCGCAGTTTTTTTAACAGCATTTCAAAATCATCCGGTAAATTAGAATCTAAAAAGATTTTTTCTTTAGTTTTCGGGTGAATGAATCCAAGTGTTTTAGCATGGAGAGCCTGGCGCTGCATTATCTCCAACAAGTTATCAACACGGGCTTTCATTTTGGGCAGTTGAGAACCATAAACAATTACCCTGCCGCCATAAACCGGATCACCAAATATTGGATGCTTTATATGAGCCATATGAACACGTATTTGGTGAGTTCTGCCAGTCTTTAATTTCAATTTTATTAGTGAAGCAAATTCAAATTCTTCAAGTACTTCATAAAAAGTATGAGCATGTTTTCCTTCTGAATTGCTTACGCAAAATATTTTTCTATCCTTTGTTGACCTAGCAATATTCCCAACAACTTCTCCAGTTGATTGTTTGAATAAGCCCCAGCAAACTGCCCAGTATTCCCGTTCAATAGTATGATCATAGAATTGTTTAGCAAGTTTGGCATGAGTCCATTCATCTTTTGCAATTAATAATAATCCGCTAGTTTCTTTGTCAATCCTGTGGACAATTCCGGGTCTGATGGGTTCATTTAACCGGCTTAGTTTATTTGTATGATGAAGCAATGCGTTAACAAGCGTACCTGTATAGTTGCCTAAAGATGGATGGGCAACCATCCCTGCCTGTTTATTTACAACAAGCAGGTAATCATCTTCGTAAATAATGTTTAGGGGAATGTCTTCAGCTTCGTGAACTTCAGGACGCGGAGAAGTTGGAATTGTTAATTCAATTATATCTAACGGTGTGACAATATAATTTGGCTTTACAATCTTATTGTTTACAATGACACAATTTGCCTTAATGAGTTTTTGAATCCTAGAGCGGGTGGCGTTTTCTATTGTGTTGGCAAGAAAAATATCTATTCTTTCTTTTTTCTTTCCTTCAGGAATATCAATTTTAAATTTCTTTTCTGTTACTAATTTGGACATTGTTCACTGAATCATTTTCAGGTTTTAAATCCGGCATTCCGGTAAGACCCTGCATATTTACATTATCAGGTGTTTCACTATCAACAACCAATTTTTCTTTTGCAGGGCTCCTGTAAAAAAGAATTAAAAGAATTACTCCTACAGTTACAGAAGAATCGGCAATGTTAAAAATCGGGAATCTATCATAAGTTCTTCCAAGAATAGTGATGTCCCAGAAATCCATATTAAAAAAATCGACAACCCTGCCGTAAAAAAGCGGTGCATAATGATAGAATATTCCGTAAAAAGATCTGTCGATTAAATTACCAACTGCTCCGCCAAGTACAAATGCAAGCGCAATGCGAACAATTAGTTTCTGCTCTTTAGATTTCCAGATATAGTATAAGATTCCTAAGCTTGCCAGAAGTGAAAAGATTGATAAAAAAAGTTTTGATATTTCATTTACATTAATACCAAAAGCAAGGCCGGGATTTTCGACAAAAGTAATTTTGAAAAAATCTCCAAACACATTTATACTCTGCCCATATTCCATGCCTTTAGCATGAATACCAAGCAAAGGAATTGTTCCCCCTTTCACTAAAAATTTTGTTATCTGATCAATAATAACAATGAATAACGATATGTATAGAACTACCAAATTGTTCTCTCTTATAGATTTAGATTGCCTTCATTTTTTGTTTTACCTGCAAACAATGCTGAGTATGCGGAACAGCACTTAAACGGTCCTTAGGTACCAGAGGACAAGTCGGGCATAAGTTCTGAGGTTCATCAATACACTCAATACAAATACCATAAGTACCATTATCAATTCTTTGAAGAGCATCATCAAGATATCCCAGGAACTTATTTTCCCGCTGCGCCCATAAGTACAGTTTTTCTCTTTCCATTGCATCTGTACCCTGCTCTGCCATATGTAAAGAATAAGGCGAACTTTCATTAACGTATTGACCGGTTGTAGGGTCCATCATTTGATCTTTTAACGTTTGCAACTGCTCAATAATTTCATTTCTCTTATCAAAGATTATTTTTTTAAAATCTTCGAGATCCTTTTTGGAATAGCCCTGAATTTTCTTAACCTTTTTGGTAGGAGAAAGCACTTCTACGTGTTTACGTGATTTCGAAAATTTCTGAACTTTCATTTTCTTTTTGGGGGCAGCTTTAGTTTTTGCGATCTTAGATTTTAAAGCTTTCTTTGGTTTGCTCGCTGCTTTTTTAAGAGTTTTTGCAGCGGTCTTTTTTACTGTCTTCTTCACTAGTTTTTTAGCCATTAATACCTCCAATACAAATTTAATTCAGAACTTTACTTTTTTTTATTCCCAGGTTTTCCGGCAATCTTTTTCTTATTACCGGTCTTTTTTATAGAACTTTTAACTACTTTCCTGCTTGCTATAATCTTTTTTGCTTTAGATTTTTTTGCTTTAACCAACTTTTTAATTTTAATCTTCTTTGCAATAACATTCTTTTTTGCAATCTTTACTTTTTTAACCGGCTTCTTATTATTTTTTATTTTCTCAACAGATATTGTACAATCATAATCGCCAATTTTAAATTCTTCTTTAACTTCTACAATTTCAGTCTTTATATTAATATCATCAGCAAGTACTTCATTAGAAATATAACCAGAATATTTTGAAATATACTCAATCATTTTAGCGTCACTAATAAAACTGACCTGTATTCTATCCATTACATCAAATCCTGCGTCTTTTCTCATATTCTGGACTCGATTAACAAATTCTCTAGCATAACCTTCAGCAATTAGCTCTTCGTTTAAATGCGTATCAACAGCAACAGTAATATTTCCTTCGCTTTCGACAATCCAGCCTTCGATGCCACTAGCGAATATTTCAACATCGTCACGGCTTAATAGCAGCCCATTAACCGGAGTATCAATTTGAATGAATTTTTCAAGATCATCTATTTGTTTGTTTGAAAGAGTTTTAACAAACTCCTGTAAAGTTTTAACATGCTCTTTATATTTTTTTCCGACGACCTTAAAATTCAATTTCACTGTTTTTTGAACAACATTTGAATTTTCGTCAACAAATAGGAGATTTTTAATATTTACTTCTTCAAGGATGATGTCTTTCATCTCTTGAACATAAAGCATATCATTCGCAGGAACATGTACCATAATTAAATTTAACGGCTGCCGTACTTTAAGATCGTTTTTAGCCCTGATAGCCCTTGTTACAGATACAATTCTTTGAGCAATATCCATTTTTTCTTCCAATTCCGGTTCGAAATAGGAAGTCTCAGGATAATCAACGAGGTGAACGGAATCAAACTTTTCTTTTTTAGTAATCGTGTTCAATTTCTGATATAATTCTTCAGATATAAACGGTGCAAAAGGTGAAGCCAGTTTGGAAATTGTAAGCAGACATTCATATAAAGTCTGATATGCCGAAATTTTATTTTTATTGATCTCAGATTTCCAGAAACGTCTTCTGCATCTTCTAACATACCAGTTAGAAAGCTGGTCAATAGTAAAATTTGAAACAAGGCGTGCAGCTTTTGTTACATCATAATTTGACATCAACTCATCATATTCTTTTACAACGGAATTAAGTTTAGATATGATCCACCGGTCAATTTCAGGGCGTTCAGAATATGGGATCTGATCTTCATTGAATTTAAATTTATCAATATTCGCATACAGAGCGAAGAAATTATACGTATTTACCAGAGTTCCAAAAAACTTTCTCTGGACCTCAAGAATTCCATCTTCATCAAAGAGTGTAGGTTTCCAAGGCGGGCTTGTAGTTACTAAATACCATCTTGTTGCATCTGCACCATATTTATCAAACAACTGGAATGGATCAACAGTATTGCCTTTTGATTTAGACATCTTGAATCCATTCTTATCCAATATCAGTTCATTCACAATTAGATTTTTAAATGTAACGCTGTCAAATAACATTGTTCCTATTGCGTGTAAAGTGTAAAACCATCCGCGGGTTTGATCAATCCCTTCGCAAATAAAATCAGCAGGATAATTTTCCTTAAAATATTCCTGGTTCTCGAACGGGTAATGATATTGAGCAAAAGGCATTGCGCCGCTATCAAACCAAACATCAATCAATTCAGGGGTGCGTTTGAAAATTTTGCCGTTGCGTTCAAACATTACTTCATCAACAAAGGGTTTATGCAAATCAATTTCATTTTCGGGTAAATCTTTAACTACAATTTTATTGTTATTCCTTTCAACAAATCCTTCTTTTAATTCTGCTATTGACCCAACAGCAAACATATCACCATCTTCACTCAGCCATATTGGAAGCGGGGTTCCCCAGTACCTATCGCGGGAAAGCGACCAGTCTTTATTTTCTATAAGCCAATTTCCAAATCTTCCTGACCCAACTTCAGGCGGGCACCAATTAATTGTATTGTTAAGCTCTATCATTCTTTTTGCAACTTCTGTAGTACGAATGTACCAGCTATCGCGTGCGTAATAAATTAAAGGATTATCGCAGCGCCAGCAGTGAGGATATGAGTGAATATAATCATTAGTTGCCCGGTAAATTAAACCACGTTCTTTCAAATTACGAATAATGTCCGGGTCAACGCCCTTTTCTTCCCTATTATCGAATTGGATCGTCTTCATAAGCCGGCCGACAAAATCTGTAATTTCATCAGTAAATCTTCCGCCCTTTGTAACGGGCTGCAAGAAAGGCAAATTATATTTTTTGGATACCTCATAATCATCAGCACCGAAAGCCGGAGCAATATGAACAATACCTGAACCATCTTCAGTGCTAACAAAATCTCCCGCAACAATGTACCATGCACGTTTATCAACAGAGAGATATGAGAAAAGCGGTTCATAATCTTTATCCAGGAGATCAGCGCCCTTTAAAGTTGCAAGAATTTCATAATCTTCTTTAATAACAGAAAGGCGCGCTTCGGCAAGATACAATATGCCATGTTTTTCAGTTTTAATTTTCACATAACTAATTTCCGGTCCCACAGCCAGAGCAACATTGGATATTAAAGTCCAGGGAGTAGTAGTCCAAACAAGAATTGAGGCATCTTCATCCTTTAATTTGAATTTTACATAAACATTGGGATCCTGAACATCCTCATAACCAAGAGCAAGCTCATGAGAAGAAAGCGGTGTTTCACAATGCGGACATTGAGGAACAATTTTAAAACCTTTGTATATTAAACCTTTTTTAAAATATTCTGAAAGCGCCCACCAGACAGACTCAATGTAACTGTTTGTACATGTAATGTAAGGGTCATCAAGATTAATCCAGTAACCCATGCGTTCGGTTAAAGTGCGCCAGCCTTCTTTCGTTTCAATATGATTGTAAACCAGATCTTTTGCTTTCTGATTAAAAGCTGCGACACCGTATTTTTCAATATCAGATTTCTGTGTAAAGCCCAATTCTTTTTCAAGAGCAATTTCAATTGGGAGGCCGTGAGTATCCCATCCCGCTTTGCGGTGGACCTGGAAACCTTTCATAGTTTTATATCTACAAACCAAATCTTTCAGTGATCTAGCCATTACATGATGAATACCGGGCCGTCCGTTTACAGTTGGCGGTCCTTCATAAAAAGTGAATGGTTTTGATTTTGGGCGGCTTGAAATACTTTTTTCAAAAATTTTTTTCTTCTGCCAAAATTTTAAAATTTCTTCTTCAATCTTTGGATAGTTTATTTTATCATCAAATTGTTTGAACATTTTGTACTCAATAAAAATGGAAATAAAAATTATTCTTCTTCAGACTCATATTTTTTAATTAATTCCCTCTCAGCGGCAATAAATTCTTTAAGCCGTCTTTCAACCTGATTTTTTCTTTCAACCATTTCATTAACGCCCTGCTGAACCTGGTAGATCATTTTATCGGCTTTCAGTTTTGCCTCTTCAAGGAGAATTTGCGCTTCTCTTTGTGCATTTGCTAAAACTTTTTTTGAATCATCTTCTTTATGTTTAGCCGGACCTGCTTCTCTTTGCAAAATAATTAATTCACAAATAACCATTCCGAAAAATGCCATTGCGCCAAGAGTTATTGTACGCAGAATATAAAGGATCATATTTTCGACAAGAAGTTCGCTAAGCCCAAAATATCCGCTGAACATTGAAACAAGCATAACGCTGATGAACGACGAGGCTACAATTACAGCAAAAACAATTTTACCGCCATGATTGTAAGCAAGAGTTTTGTTAATAAGCCAACCGCAAGCAAATGCAAAAATTGAAAGAACAAACCAGACAGAAAAATTTTGATAGCCGGCTTTAAAAATATCCGTACTTAAAAAATTAGACGCAAAAATGATTACGGCTAAAAGTCCCGGCGTCAGATAATATGTTTTTTTTCTTTCAATCACAGCTTTTTAATTACCTCTTTCATTATTAAAGTCATTTTGGGTTCGGCTACCATAGCTGTGGCAATAATATCCTCAACTTTAGCCGGTTTAAGCGAATCGGGGAAACATTCATCTGTAATAATGCTGAATCCAAGCACCTTAATTCCCATATGATTAGCAACAATATCTTCGGGAATTGTTGACATTCCGACTACATCTGCACCAATTCCGCGAAGAAACCTGTATTCAGCTTTTGTTTCCAAATTAGGACCGGGTACAGCAACATAAACACCTTTTTGAATTTTAATTTTATTTTCCAATGCAACTTCTTCAGCAAGTTTAATTAATTCAAGACTATAAGGTTCGCTCATATCCGGAAAGCGAGGACCAAGCTCATCTTCATTTTTACCAATCAGCGGGTTATCGCCAAGTAAATTTATATGATCAACTATAACCATTATATCACCACGGCGGTAAAGCGGATTCATACCTCCGCAGGCGTTTGAAACAAGCAAAGTTTTTACACCAAGGAATTTCATTACACGAACCGGATATGCAATTTGCTGCATTGAATATCCTTCATAATAATGAAAACGACCCTGCATTGCTACAACATCTTTACCGCCAATCTTTCCAAAAATCAGCTTCCCTTGATGAGATTCAACAGTAGAAAGCGGAAAGTGCGGCAGACCGGCATAATCAATTTCATGTTCAATAGAAATATCTCTAACTAAACCGCCAAGCCCTGTTCCGAGTATAATACCAACTTCATAATTTTTAGTTGTTTTTTTGCGAATAACATTCAGAGTTTCATTAATTTTTTCAATAAGTGTACTCATAAAAGTTTCTCCAATATATCATCCACATTAATTTCTGTTTGTTCATCCTGGTTCATATGTTCTTTAGTTGCTTCTTTTTTCTTTGGACGAGTTTCAATATTCTGTACGTTCATTTCCAGCAAGCTGGATTGAGAGTCTATTAACGCCTTCAAACGTGCAATAAGCAATTTCCTTTCCTCGCGTAATTTTAGTACCGAGTCTCTTATTGAGTTGGCATTTTCTTTTGCTTTCTCAATAAACTGCGCAGCCTTCAATTCAGCTTCTTTCAAAATCAATGCAGTTTGTTTTTTAGCAGAATCAACAGCTCTTGAAGTTGATTCTGTCTGGTTCAGCATAGCCTGCTGTAAATTTTTCTCAATCCGCTTGAATTCTTTTAATTGATCTTCCTGCCGTTCTAATTCTGTTTTATGTTTTTCGCTATCATTCTGCAATACTTCAAATTCGTCAGAAAGTCTTTCAAGAAAAGCACGCACTTCATCCCGGTCATACCCGCGGACTGCGCGGTTAAATTCTTGATTTTTAATTCCAAACGGGGTGAACTTCATTTTTCACCGTTTTAATTGATAAATTAATTTTTATTGTACAGTTTATCTGTTCCCAAATAATGCCGTACCAATTCTAATCATAGTAGCACCTTCTTCAATGGCAAATTGGAAATCATTAGTCATTCCCATTGATAGCTCATTCAAATCTAAACCGTTTCTATTCAGATTATCTTTAATTTGTCTCAATCTAGCAAAGCAATTTCTAATCAATTTTTCATCATCAGAATAAGGAGCCATAGTCATCAGCCCAACAAGAATCAAATTAGAGCTCTTTTTGCAAAAATCCGCTGCATTAAAGATATCAATTTCTAACTCGAAGCCAAACTTTGCCGGCTCGTCAGAAGTCTTAATTTCTAAAAGAACATTTTGCTTTTTATTTATTTTCTCAGCTTTGAGATTAATTTCTTCTGCTAATTTTATTGAGTCGACAGCATGAATATATTCAGCAGTATTAATAATATATTTTACTTTATTAGCCTGCAAATGCCCAATAAAATGCCAATAAAAATCACCTTTAACCAGTTCAGCTTTATCTCTTAACTCCTGAGCTTTATTCTCCCCAAGATCTTTCAAACCGGCTTTTAAAGCCTCCTGAATGATATCGACAGGCTGAGTTTTACTAACTGCTATCAGCTTAATTTCTGAACGATTTCTCCCACTCTTTACGCAGGATGAACTAACCTGATCTTCAATTTTTTTAAGATTATCTAGAATCATCTTTCAAAAATGAGGGTGAAAATGTATCCTATTGAGTTATTAAAGTCAACGAATTCCAACCTGAAATATAACGAAAAAGGGGCTTTGGTTAAGCCCCTTTCTTATTATGAAAAAGTTAAATTCTACAAAAAAAATTTAACTGCAACCGGTGGTAGAACCGCAAGTTGTGCATTTTAGACAAGTGCCATTACGTACCATAGTCATACTCTGGCATTCCGGACATATATCTCCGGTGTAACCTCTTTCGCGTGCTTTCTGAACACTCTTGTGAAGAGTAATTGCACGCGCTTTTTGCTCACCTGGAGTATCTCCGGGATACCCATTTACAATTTCTTTAGCATTATCAAGTTCAATCATTCTTTCACTAACAATTTCTTCACTTTCAAAATCCGGTTCAGCAACTGAACGATGGTCAATTTTCTTAACTAATTCGGTTTCATCAACATGAGAAAGATCATTTCTACCAAGATATGTTACAGCAAGTTCCCTAAAAATAAAATCAATTACAGAAGTAGCCATTTTTATTCTACTATGACCCGATACAACACCGCTTGGCTCAAACCGAGTGAAGACGAATGCATCAACAAATTCTTCAAGAGGAACACCATGCTGTAAACCTAAAGATATTGAAATTGCAAAACAGTTTAACAGGCTTCTGAATGCAGCACCTTCCTTATGCATATCTATAAATACTTCCCCTATCTGACCATTCTCATATTCACCGGTACGAATATAAACAGTCTGCCCGTTGATCTTAACTTTTTGCGTGTAGCCTGTTCTGCGGTCGGGTAATCTTCTTCTTTTTGCAATATAGCGGTGAATAATTCTTTCTGCAATTTTAACAATATCATTCTCTTCTTTTTTCTCAATTAGATCTTCAACTTCTTCATCGGTCATAGTATTTAACGGCTGCGAAAGTTTAGAGCCGTCGCGATATAGTGCATTTGCTTTAGTGCCAAGTTTCCATGATTGAAGATAGGCATATTTAATATCTTCAATAGAAGCGTTGTTGGGAAGATTAATTGTTTTTGAAATAGCGCCAGAAATGAAAGGTTGAGCGGCAGCCATCATATAAATATGAGCATCAGCTTTTATAAAGCGTGTACCCTTTTTACCGCACTTATTGGCACAATCAAACACCGGGTAATGTTCATGCTTCAAGAATGGGGAACCTTCAATAGTCATTGTTCCGCAGACATAATCATTTGCAGAAGCAATTTCTTCTTTTGAAAAACCAAGCGCCGTTAAAACATCAAACGAAAAGTCATTTATCTGTTCATCGGTAAAATTAAGACTGCTCTTTAAGAATTTTTCCCCAAGGGTATATTTATTAAATGCAAAGCTTAATTCAAAAACAGAAGGCAGAATAGTTTCGATTTTATTAAGAATATCCTCAGAAAAGCCTTTTGCTTTCAAAGATTCGGAATTGATGTGAGGACAACCAACGAGAGTTCCGGCACCTTTAGCGTACTTAACTATTTCCCGGCTTTGATCATCATTATAACCCAGTCTCTTTAATGCCGGAGGAATAGACTGGTTAATTATTTTAAAATATCCGCCTCCGGCAAGCTTTTTGAATTTTACAAGAGCAAAGTCCGGTTCAATTCCGGTTGTATCGCAATCCATTACAAGTCCAATTGTACCTGTAGGTGCAACTACGGTAACCTGTGCGTTTCGGAAGCCGTATTGTTCGCCCATTTCTAATGCATAGTCAGAATCTTCACGAGCAGCTTTCAATAAATCTGACGGGCAATATTCCGGGTTGATACCAACAGGAAAAATTGTCAATGCTTCATATTCTTCTTTTGGAACGTTGTAAGCAGCACGTCTGTGGTTCCGTATAACTCTAAGCATAGTATCTGAATTTTCTTTGAATCTTTCAAAAGGTCCGAGCTCTTTAGACATTTCTGCTGAAGTAGCATATGCGCGCATATGCATTATAGCAGTTAATGCACCACAAATAGCCAATGCCTCTTTGCTATCGTAAGGAATTCCCTGCCTCATTAATAAAGAACCAAGATCTGCATAACCGAGTCCTAATGTTCTAAACTCATAACTTCTTTGTGCAATTTCCTTGCTGGGATATTGCGCCATCAATACACTAATTTCCAGTACTATCGTCCACAAACGTGTTGCATGACGATAAGCGTCAATATCAAAAATTTCTTTTTCATCATCATAAAATTTTACGAGATTTAGCGAAGCTAAATTGCAAGCAGTATCATCCAGGAACATATATTCACTACAGGGATTCGAAGCTCTGATCTTTCCGCTTTCAGGACAAGTATGCCATTCATTAATAGTAGTGTCAAACTGAAGACCGGGGTCTGCACTTGACCATGCAGCATAAGCAATATCATCCCAAAGTTCTTTTGCAGGCAAAGTTTTGCACGGTTTTACAACAACACTGTCTTTTTCAGCTTTTTTCTTATCAACGCGCCAGTACAAATTCCAATCGCTGTCATTTAAAACAGCCTGCATAAAATCATTAGTAACACGTACAGAGTTATTTGAATTCTGCCCGGAGACAGTTAAATAAGCCTCAGAGTTCCAGTCCTCATTGTATACAGGAATTTCAATTGATCTAAAACCAAGTTTAGCAAGTTTGATAACCCTATCAATATAGTTTTCCGAAACATTCATTTTCCGAGCTTCAATAATTGCTTTGCGCAATTTCAAATTTGCTTTTTTATTGAAACGGTCATTTTCCGGATGCTCATCATAGCAAGCTTTAATAATATTGTTCAGATGAAAGTTTATTATTTTGGAACCTGTAACAAGCGCAGCAACTTTTTGTTCTTCTACAACCTTCCAATTAATATACTCTTGTATATCGGGATGGTCTATATCCAGAGTAACCATTTTTGCGGCACGTCTTGTAGTGCCGCCTGATTTAATTGCCCCAGCAGAACGGTCACCAATTTTTAGGAATGACATCAGTCCGGAAGATTTACCACCACCGCTTAATGGTTCATTATATCCCCTCAACTCAGAAAAATTTGAACCTGTTCCTGAACCATATTTAAAGAGGCGCGCTTCACGAACCCACAGGTCCATGATTCCTCCTTCATTAACCAGATCATCCTTTATAGATTGAATAAAACAAGCATGCGGCTGCGGATGTGTATAAGCATCTTCCGAAGAAGTCAGCTTAGCTGATTGATAATCAACATAATAATGACCTTGCGATGGCCCGTTAATACCATAGGCCCAGTTTAATCCGGTATTAAACCATTGCGGAGAATTGGGTGCAGCAAATTGACAGGTTAACATATAAACATGTTCATCATAAAATGCTTTAGCATCTTCTTCGCTATCGAAATATCCTGCTTTCCATCCCCAATAAGTCCATGTACCAGCTAAACGATAAAAAACTTGACGAGCATCAGTCTCTGAACCAAATCTTTCTTTTTCAGGGAGCTCTTCTAATTTTTTATCTGCAGCAGAAGGCTGCAGCCAACCAGGAATTCCTTTTTCATCAACTTTTCCAAGAAGTCTTGGAACTCCCGCCTTACGAAAATATTTTTGTGCAAGTACATCAGTAGCAACTTGCGACCAATCTTTTGGGACTAATACATCTTCCATTCTAAAAACAACAGAGCCATCCGGATTTTTAATCTCAGAGGTTCTTTTAACAAACTCAACAGATTCGAGCGGGTCTTTTCCCGCAGAAGTGAAGAGACGATTTATTTTCATCTATAACTCCAATCTTAGAAAAGCAAATACTAATTTTTTAAATAATTAATAAGATCTAGTAAAACTTGTGGAAAACTTTCGTCCTCCCTTGAGGGCGAAACAACATAAGAAAAAAAAGATTTTTAAGCAATGAGTTGAGTAATAAACATAAAAATTGCCCAAATGGTTTATTTTGGAGACAGGTGCAACTTAATGAAATTATCTTCTAAGTTACTATTGTTTTTTTATTTTATTTTACTATATGAGATATGGGTCACAATAATTTGAATTACTGTTAAATTTATAGGATAGCAGAATTATTTTTTTTACCAAAAACGATATGAACCCATATTCTTACGAAAGACATTTTTTATNNTTGGTTAAACTCCACGTCCTGAAGGACGTTGTTAGAAATACAACTCCGCCGTTTAGAGGCGGAGTTGTATTAATGAAGAAAAGCAAAATCAATTCTGTACTTATACTTCAAATTAAAACATGTTAAGCCGGTTAATTTGTACCGGACTTAGCAACAGCCAATTCTTTTCCAATTGCACTCAACACATCATCACTATCCGGTTTAATTTTACTTCTAAAACGAGCAACAATATTACCATCTTTATCAATCAGGAATTTTTCAAAATTCCATTTAACATCGCCTTTTTCTGTTACATCATTATTAATTAGTCTTTGATACAAAGGCGATCTTTCATCACCAAGAACTTTAATTTTATTAAAGAGCTTAAAAGTAACATCATATTTTGTAGTACAGAAAGTTTTTATTTCATCGTTAGTTCCCGGTTCCTGTCCTCCAAAATCATTACATGGAAATGCAAGAATTTCAAAGCCCTGATCTTTATATTTTTTATAAATCGATTCTAACGCTTCGTATTGAGGAGTGTATCCGCATTTGCTTGCAACATTAACAATCAATAATACTTTCCCTTTATAATCAGCGAGATTAACGTCTTTTCCATCCATATCTTTTACTACAACGTCACTTACACTATTATTCATATTACCTCCATTTTTATTATTAGCTGCCATGGCAGATAATAACATTACTGCAACAAATAAAATTGAAAATAATTTAACTTTATTCATTTTACACCTTTCTTGTTTATTTTAAAAACAGATTTCGGGCAGGATTGGTTCACTAATTAACTCACGTTACGTAAAAACGATATTTACACCAATTGATTTTAAGACTTCATAGCAAAGCATGCTTTCATATTTTCGAGTTCATTATGAAGATGTAAGCTAATAACGAAATTATGTGTCCATTGAACAAAGAGTTGGGTTTGGGATAACCATCACTTGGGCTAAAGCCCTTCTCATTTTTGTTGTTCTTTTTCTCCGCCGTGAACGGCGGAGTTATATTATAAATAAAATTATGTGTCTGGTGAGTAACTAATTTTCAAATTCAGATTGAGAGATCTGGGATTGCCTAATAATTGATTTGAGAGTTCCAATTTTAATTTCTTTATGATTTGGAATTGGGACTGTAATTGTAGAATCATAATTTTTTTTCTGCATGACTATATAACTGCCTTTCTGCCGTACAATTTCAAAATTATGCTTTGATAGAATATTAGAGACTTCAATTCCGGAAAGAATTTTAAGCTTGCCCAACTGTTATTGCCAATTGAGTAATAAAAACTTCACTATGAATACGTTTTGTAATTTCATTATTGGAGGCGATTTCTACAAATAATTCTATGGCTTCTTTTAGATTATTCCTTGCTTCTTCTATGGTATCACCCTGACTAGCTATATCAAGTTCAGGGCAGAAGGAAACATAGGTGTTTTCTTCTTTTTCAATAATAGCGATGAATTGCCGTAAATTTTTCATTTTAATTACCATCAATACTTATTTCTTAATATTGGTTTAAAAAACTTTAACCTTAAAAATAATACAAGATTTATATTATCCTTTACCTGATAGGAGTGTATTTGGTATATATTCAAACCTAGTTGAAATTTAGTACTTGTAAAAAAAAGCAGAGACTCCAAATAATTCATAAATTGTTATTGCAGATAACAAAAAAACTAAAAGGAGTCTCTGAGATGCAAAATAGTAAAATGAACAAAGAAAATCTTGAATGGTTATTAAA
>PMDS01000031.1 GCA_003155655.1 Melioribacter sp. | reverse complement strand
TCTGAGGCGACATTTGTCGTCATTTTAACATTACCATTTTTTTCGCTTGTCTAAATTCACCCGCTTGAATTGTGTATACATATACTCCGCTTGCAAGACGATGACCGAATGTATCCTTTCCGTTCCAAACTATTCTATACCGGCCAGCAGACTGCTCCTGATTCACAAGTTCTATAATTAACTGCCCCAGGGTATTGTAAATTCTAATAACTACATTGTAAGGTTTTGCGCTAGCCGGCAGGTTATATTCGATAGTGGTTTCCGGATTAAATGGATTTGGATAATTTTGCATTAAAGAAAAATTATCCGGAATACTATTTCCCAACCATTCAACCCCTGTTGAAGGATGTGTAATATAATCTGCAATATATGCTGTGTAACGACAGCGAATACCATAAGCCAAACTTAATTTAATATCTTCTGTTTTAAGAGAATCTTTCTCACCGTAAACATCGATCTGTCTTTCAATATCATCTATTTTTTCTTTTGCCCAAAGTGCTTCCGTAAATTTGTTGTCTGTCTTGGAATTACTAAAATCAAGCAAGAATCCGTAAGCCGTTACACCCTTTGCAGAAGTACCTGCAATACTAACCGAAGAAGTTCCATTATTTTTATATCTTCCCACCATAAAAAATGAAGAACCGGCATAAGTTGACATTGCCTTTTGCGGAACAATGTTGGAAACTGACGCCTTACCAAATTCGAATCCGACATTTTTCAAAACCGGTTGATTAATTTGGTTGAAAACTCGAATCATTTTATCGCTGAGATTATCAGTTAGATTCAGGTATGTTACAAATCCGTAATTCAATGCAGCAGTCATTTCTAACTTTGATCGATCCAGGTTTGTGCCTATGCCTATTGGAAAAATTCCAGTGTTAAAGTTATTCAGCGATTCAATCTCTTTGGGATCGAGAACTGATCTTCCGTCAGTAAAAATGACTATTGCATTGCTAAAAATATTGTCTTGAATTTGTGTCAATGCTTCTTTCAAAACTGTGTTTATATTTATTCCGTAAGATATTCCAACCTTTGTAAGAAAGTCTTTTGCACTGATCAAATTATCAGATGTTACTGCCACAGGACCAGACTTCCATTTAACAGGTGATGTACCGAACGATACAATATTGAAATAATCTTTGGAAGATAACTGATCTAGAGATTTTGATATTGCAAAAACGCTTTTATCTAATTTGTCGCCAAGCATAGTGCTGTTGTTAGACAAAAGGAATATTATTCTTTTTGGAAGAATACTATCCGGTTGTGCTGAGTTCTGTGGTCGTACAAATAATGCGAAGTGACCGTCAGTAGTATCATTTGCTACAGAATAAAAATCCATGCTCATTGTTTGAGTACTAGTCTCATATGAGAATTCAAAATCTTGATTTATATACGCTTTTGATGTAACTATTTCTAAGCTCAACTTGTGCTGATCGGAATTAAGAACTCTGTACCCTGTAAAATTTGGAATGTTGTAATTAGTAATCTCTTGATTTGAGTTAACGCTGATGTTAAACTGAAGTAGCTCTAACGGGTAAGTTATAAATTGATCTGTATTTAACGGAAAAGTATAAGTGCACTTCCCCTGGTAATAATCGCATCTGCTAATATAATGCAATTCAACTTTTTGAATTCCTCCGGGCTCAATTCCGCTTAAAAGTATTTTGATGCCATTTGTGCCAATGTAATTGTTAACATCGGCAGCAACGCCACCTTCGCCGGTTCCGGGATTAGTTGATTGTTCTTTCTTTTTTAAAACGGCCTGATAAACAATGTCCCCCTTCCAGTATAAAAATTGAGTTGCACGCGCATCTGCCGGAAGCGGAAACGAATATACTGCGTCTGTTGGGCTGGTCCATTCATTAACAAATTCCTGATAGACCGTTGTTTCTGCAACCAATCCATTAATTTGAATTGTAACTTCTGTTGATCTGGCTTTCAAAAAATCTTTGGGATAATTTTTATCTGTGGGCATCAGCAATCCATTTGCAGAAGAACACGCCAGCCATATAAACAAAATATTTATTGTAATAGAAAAAATATTTTTCATGTCAGTTTCCCGCTCACTTCAAAAATAGAATTTTTGCGAATTCATTGTAGCCCTGAGTAGCTTCGTCAGAAAGTTTTAGTTGAACAATATAAAAGCCGGAAGCTATTAACTCTCCTTTTTCATTTCTCCCATTCCAGTTAATACTCTGAAAATCTTTTCCTATTTGGAATGATTTTACTAATTGCCCAATTGAATTGTAAATAAAGATGCTTCCATTTGTAATTCCGGCTTTATTAACCTTAAAAGTAATCTGCGGATTAAACGGATTAGGATAGAACGACAATATTTTTGCTAATTGTAAAGAATTAGTTTTAGAATTATTTATTGTGGCTTCACCGCCCAGACCGGAATATTTTATTTGAATTGTTATCTTGCCGGGTAAGCTGGTTTTTCCGGAAATAAAACTTAGAATATATTTGCTAGCAACTTTGAATTTCGAAATATCCGTTAAAATATCTTTGAAGTTACCTGATATGTCATAGAATTTGCCACCTGTAGGACCGATTATCGGGTCGTACCAACTAGATTTATTAAATGTGGGCCCGATCGAATTTACTATTATACTATTTGTGAGCAGAGCACTTATTACATCGCTTTTTTGAAGTGATGTAAAGCTATCTTTCTCATGATAAGTGGCATCAGTAATCCAAATTATTACCCGGTTGCAATTAAGACGGAATGGATAATTAGAAGCATCAAGCAGAGCTTGCAAAGAATTTTCAGGCTCATCACCGCCTCCATGAGCATATTGAAGATCCACCTGGGATTTGAATAAAGCAACATCTTTTGTAAATGGATATTTATTTTCAACTATGTCTAAAAACGTAACCATTCCAAGTCTAAAATCTATACCTCTTAGCGACAGGCTATCGGCAAAGACTGTAATATTTTTCTTTACCTGATCAATTGTTCCGCCCATACTTCCGGTTACATCCAGCACAAAAATTATATCTGCAAAATTTACCCCTCCCGAAGTATCTTTTTTCATTGTAAAATTTTCAATCCGGGAAGATTCTTCATATAGAAAAATATTTTCAGGAGTGAGATCAACTATTTTTGATCCATTGGCTTTTCTTTGTGCTTCAAATTTTATATCCAGATTAGGAAACTTAGAAACAACAAGTGTATCGATCTTTACAACTAATCCTGTATCTGAGACTGGAATTGCAGGCATGTAAATCATTCTATGAATCTCGTCAAGAATGCTATTGCCGCTTTTTACTTTTGCGGTAACCTCTTCTATCTTTTCTTCATATCTTATGTGCGCAGTCAGATCAATTTTGTCTAAACTTTGCTCTCCGGTTAAATTAAACGAACCGCTTGTTTGTGAAGAAGTCAGAAATGAAGGTAATGTTAAATCGACACTGACATTTGAATTCGATGAACCGCCGTTTTTGTTAATTTCTAAAAACGTATTAAAGTTTTGCGGAAATAGCTGACCGCTTTGTACAGTAAGATAATTTTGCAAATCCCATCTCAAAAAAAGTGAAGAAGAAAAATCCGGCTGCAGCAGACTAACATCAAGTTCATCAGAAATACTTTGGTTTGCATTTAGATTTTTCGCTTTCCCAAAAAGTTCAATCACAAGATCATACAAAGTTCTGTTTAAAATGGGAGTCTGGGGTCCTGCATTTTTATATATTTCATCCCAATTAGCTGCAATTATTTTTTCCGGTTGCTCGCCCGGATAATCAATTTGAATTCCAATACCTTTTGCACCTATAGCCCGTTCCCACAAGATTAAATTGTTTGGAATCGTTCCCGGTTCAAATATTCTGTTTCCGCCAAGAAATCCATCCGGCAGTTCTAAATATCCATCACCATTTTTAGCAAGTGCCGGATCAAAAACAAATCCGCAGGCAAGCGTGTGCGGAGTAGAATCTAAATTTTTAACGCTTTGTTGAAAAATAATTCCCTGGCCGTCATTTTTAATACAAATCTTAAATACATAAGAGATGTAGCCAGACTGAATGGCTGTAAGTTTGAGAGTGTCGAAACTTATTGCAATATTCATTTCAGAAGGTTTGAAAAAGTCGTCGAGTTTATACCACTTTCCATCGATTGAAATAACCGGGTAGGAAGTTTTTGCATATGGATGGCCATAGGTAATAGTACAATTATCATCCAAACTATTTGCTGATACACCACCGGTAGTTCCAATTGTGAAATATCCGCCGGATAAAATAGTAGAAGCCAATTTTGAGTTGCTTATTTGGTCGGTTGCATCTAAAATATTTTCAAATTTTAAAAAATTATTTCCCTTCTCAGCTCCATCAACATCGTATAACTTCTTATTCTGCGCGAATATTCCAGAATACAGAACAAGCATAACAAAAAATATTTTTTTCATGTTCATTACCCATACTTTTAGATAAGAAGTAATCTATTAAAAGTCCATCAATTTATTTAAAATTATTTCATCAATACCATTTTTTTCGCTTGTCTAAATTCACCCGCTTGAATTGTATATATATATACTCCGCTTGCAAGACCATGACCGGAGTTGTCCTTTCCATTCCAAACTATACTATAGCGGCCAGCAGACTGCTCTTGATTTACCAGTTCTCTAACCAACTGTCCCAAGAAATTGTAAATTCTTATAACAACATTATAAGCTCTTGCTTGAGCCGGAAGGTTATATTCGATAGTGGTTTCGGGATTAAAAGGATTTGGATAATTCTGCATCAAAGAAAAATTTTTCGGAATACTATTTCCCAGTTTTTCAACCCCGGTTGGTTTTGTTGGGTCGACATAAAAAGCCGAATAGGGGGTTAAGATTTGAAACTGAAGACTCAAGTCAGTTACCTGTTTTACCAATTCGGGTAATTCACCATATACCTGGATTAAATCTAAGAGATAATCAATTTTACTTTTTGCCCACAATCGCGGAACAAACCTGTATTGTCTCGATGTATCTGTGAATGCTATATTCTGATGATATTCTACCGCTTGATTTAAAATAGTTCCGGCTAATTTCACATCGAATGTGCCTTTATTATCATATAACCCATATTGAACAATCTGGCTTCCCCAAAATAAATCACTGAGTGTTTTAGGATACTGATCCCAAGTTCTTAGACCGTTAATACTAATCGCAATATCCTTCATTACCGGTTTCGAAATTCTAGTAAATTGATTATTAACTATTGTAGAAATACTGTCGTCTGATTTTATGAACTGTGCGTAACCGTGATTCTGTGCAGATAAATTTGTTAATAAACTTTTACTCACATCCTCGCCAACACCAAATGAAAAAATCCGGATACTATTCTTATTAAGTAAACTGACGTGACTTATAATTGAATCGCTTCGGGTTTCTCCCCAGGTTGGTTGTCCATCTGTTAGAAAAACTACATTACAAGACGATGCGGTATTATAGCTTAGTTTTAGAGTTTCGACTAATGCTTGATCGATATTTGTGAGACCAAGAGCGTACAATTGGTATACATAATTTTTTGCATCATTAATATTATTCAGGGTTGCTGGCACCAAATCCGGTTTAAATTTATTAATAAACGTTCCAAATGTTAAAATGTTAAACCTATCGTTTGGATTTAACAATGCCAGAAAATTGTTCAATGCAGATTTAACTTGTTGAAGCCGTTCCCCTTCCATGCTTGACGAAACATCTGCTGTAAATACAATGTCTTTTGGAATTATTTTATCGTTAGCAATTGAATCCGGCGGCGTGGCCCAAAGCGTATAGAACAAACTTGTTCCCATTGAATCTTGAACTGTTGGAGCATAAGTCAGAAGAGTAAATTGGATTTCATTACGCACAGTTTCAAACTGGATTTCCAAATCTTTATCGGGCGTAAAATTCTCATCACCAAATTCCAAAGTATAATGCTTATTTGATAACATATTAATCTTTGTATCGATCATATTACCATGTGACGGCGATTTAAAGTATTTAAAAATATTTTGGGATTTTGCATCAACAATAAGATGGACTGTTTCAATAGGTTTTGAAGAAAGCTGTGTTGTGTTCAAAAGGAATTTATAATTCACCTTACCGAAATCATAGTTTAACATTTCGACATATGTAATTGAAGCTCTTACCTCACTAAGAGCATTTACGGGAACGATGCTTAATTTAAATAAATTGTTTCCCAGATATTCAAGTAAAGCCGGATCCATCCACTGTCTTACTTTTGTGTTATAATCGGCAACAGCTTCCTGTCTCTCTCTAATTGTAGCCTCATATTGTTTTCCGTTAAACCAGTAAACAAGACGTGTAATCATCGCGTTTTCAGGAAGCGGAAAAATATATATCGCTTCTACAGATGTATTCATTTCATTATAAAATGTCTGATCAACAGAAGTAAGCGAAACCTGATCCTGCATTGAAACATTGACGTCGATATTTTTAATTGCCATTTTTTGATATTGCTGGGTGCTGAATCTAGGCCTAACATAAAGCGCCCCTACAGCTCTTATTTCATTGTAAGGGAATAAAATCAGAATAACCGTACAGGCAAGAATTAAATTTAGTGATAATCGTTTCATATTATTTCCTCCACAGTGACACAAAAATTTTTTTTATACCAATTATGTTTTAGAATTTTTACATCTTTCAAAATTCTGCCTAAAAGAGTATGATTAGCAAGGGCAAAAAGGGGCTGTAAGATGGATTTGCTTTGATAAATTTGGGTAAATACAAAAATTCTTCTGATTAGTTATAATGATGAGAAAAAAAAGTGCAGCTAAAAAAATATCAGCCGGTGATAAATTTCTTATTAAAAATTCTGTATCCCCTGGCTTCACAAATTCGCCTTAATTTATTTTGCTTCAAATTTAGTTTCGCATTCTTTTGTTATAGAGTAGGTCTATGATATGTAAGTCAAATCCCATATTAAACTAGACTATACTTAGAAAATACTAATATAGTATGCAATTATTGTACCCCATGTAAAGATTAGAATACAAGCCCCGATGGCACATTAATTTTTTTACATGCGCATTATTTTCGTCTAGGTTACAATAATTGCGTAACGATTCTATTTAAAGTGCATTTAAAAGTACCCTAATCAAAATAAATCAAGCAAATTTGGTACTATCTTTTCACTGGTTTTTCCGGCGGCTTTGCGGGCTGAAGTTCTGCTTCAAAATTTTCCGGAAGAAGTCTGTACATGCTTCCGCTCATATAATCGATAAGGACACCCGGAACAATAGCATTAAAGATATTTAACCAAAACCATCCGGAAATTTTTCTTGTCAACTGGGTCTCGTATGGATCATATCCATCAAGTTCCAATTTAACAATATGATTATTCCCCCTTTCAAGATTAATCACCTGTGGTGTAGTGCCATATTTTTTGCCGTCAATTGTTATTTTGGCATTTGACGGTTTGGTTTTTATCTCAACTCCCTGCGTGGTGGTGTTTAAAATTGTTGAACATGAACACAGGAGCGCTGTTATCAGGCAAAGCAATGCGGCTTTGAATAATTTCATCATATTAAACTTCTTTTTTTTCTATTATCGAAAATTTTCACTCTATTTTTAATTAGAATTTATGGGCGATAAACAATTCGTGCCATTCTGTCAGTTCTTTGGCATAACTGCCGCGCAGCAATAATAAATGATTCCCCAATGGAGCTTCCAATAAATCATTAACCTTAACAGATCCATGCAGTTTAACCATTACCTGTGTGCGGCAAAGATTTTCAGACGGGGCAGATTCTAAAATTTCGCCGTTAGTTACCCAAATTTTTTCTAATTTCTTCCCACCTATTCTTAATATAGTCACCTTTCCTTTAGACATTTCAGCCTGTATACCCACTCCAATACCGGATTCAAAATGTGAACGCAGCTTGTAATTTTCTGCCATACTGATAGGTACAGAGCAATGTGCTAGTAAAACTGAGTTATTTGATTCGTCAAGTTGTGCAGGATTTGCCATCCAAACCGTTTGATCTGTTAAATAATTTACCCAGAGCATTCCAAGTGTCGAGACAAGATCTCCTTCGCACCCGGCTATTATTGCTTCATCATTCAGTTTTGATAATGCAAAGCATCCTGTAGTTTTAAGATCTGTTACTAGGTCAAAGCAGCGTACCGAAACCGAATCGAGTCCGTATTTTTTTATTAATTCTTTTAAGGCACAATAAACCCGGACAACATTTTTAATTTCTTTTTTGGACGGTTCTTTAGCTCCCGCCGCTTTTGAAGTGAAATGGTAATGCGCTTCTTCTATTTGTTCATCTTTTATTTCAGGAATCATATAAATCAGTTCAGCCAGTTCCAGTTGAATCACTTCCGGTCCCCATACATTTTTTATTAGTTCCGGTTCCTGCATGCTGGCAACAAGCCAATCTGAGGGCTTGCCAAACAAGCCTATTCTGGATTTACTAAGCTGATGAAATACTTTTTTATGATTAACTAACTTTTCTAATTCATTTTTCCAATTCTTGCTTGTGTTATCATCTGCATAAATAATTTTTCCCTTTTCTCCGTCTTGATGTAGCCGCGCCAGTATTTCCAACGCTGCCGGAAGAGAATTATTACAGGAGTGTGCAATTAGAATAGCTGGCTCATTTGGAAAAAGTTTTTTGCGTTCATTCCATAAATTCAAAACTTTTTGTTCGATACCGCCCGTAACAATAAAATAGAAAACCGGGAAAGGAAGATTAATCATATCATCTTCAAATTTTTCGCCGCCAAGTTCATGAAATGAATGTAAAATATCACCGGCTATTTCTTCAACCGGAATTTGCGAGATTGAGCTTGAAATGGGAATAAAACCAAATTTAGTGTCGGCATTCATTTTATTCTCCAGTAATTTTATTTATTTCATCAACAACTTCTATTCTATCAACTTTAATTCCTGAAGCACTTCTTCTGCTTTAATTACTTCCTGAAAGAAAATCATTAAATAAAAGTAAGCTAATTCGTTTACTTGGCTGTCGAGGACCACTCCTCGACAGTAATTTATCCCGTCAAGGAATGGTCCTTGAAGGCCGTGAAATTTCACCAACAACTTCTATTCTATCAGCTTTAATTCCTGAAGTACTTCTTCCGCTTTAATCACTTCTTGAAAAGGTATCATTAAATATAAGTAAGATAGATCGTTTGCGTATTTTCCAGGCATTAACATTGCAGTGGGATCAGCGCCAAGGACAAAAGATTTATTCCCTCTTGTTTGCGAAAGAATATATGGGTGCAAACCTTTTTCTTCCAGAATATTTTTTACAACATCCATTTGTTCAGGGTCATTCGATTCAAAAAGATTCACTCTTCCTTCGGAAAACTTGTAATCACTATCCTCCTCGCAGAAAAAGACATCGTCAATAAAACTGCCGCATTCTTTACAAAACGGTTCACAGCAAATTACACAAACTCCTTCCGCGTTTTTATCTTCGTGAGCAGCACATTTTACATCTTCCGCAAAGAGTGTTCCGCAGTCAGGACAGAAATCATCGTCCTCTTTTATTTCACATTCGCAATTTGGGCAAACTAATTTTTTTTCTTCCACCTGTACTTCCCCTCAATAAAATGAAAAACAATTAAATTTATTGGTAATAACGCGCAGCAATACAAACAACTTAGAGAGAAATATTTAATGAGGCAATAAAAAAATGTAGTTTATACTGATAAAAAAACCCTTTTGAAGCGCCTAAACAAGCAAAAAGATAGTAAGTTTATTTCTACAAATTAATTTAAGATTAATTATTTTATTACTGAATACTGAGTCATACTTTGATATATTTATGACATGAATGAAATAAATATATTTTCAAATAATTTTATAAAAAAATTATTCGGTGAGGAAATCCAATTATTGCCATCGGTCACCGAATTATTTGAATTAGAGCTTGCATTTTTAGAATACCATTCTTTACAAAAAGAGGAGTTGTTAAAAAAAACAGCATATATTAAGTCAGTTAACTCAAAATTAACATCTCATTTCAAAGCAAATACTTTTAAACAATCGTTTGAAATATTATCTAGATCCACCAGAACAAAGAATTATTTTGAAAATGGACTATTTTCAACTGGTTATGCAACGCATTCACTTTTTCCTTATCGCGGTAAATTTCACCCGCAATTAATAAAAAGTATTTTAAACATTATCGGTATAAAAAATGGTAATTTAGTTCTCGACCCAATGTGTGGAAGTGGAACAACCAATATCGAAGCTTCCCTACTTGGGATCAATTCTGTTGCAGTTGACATTAGTCCATTTTGTAGGCTAATGACCAAAACTAAATATGAATCCCTTAAATCAAAAAATGAGGAACTACAAAAACTAATAACTAAAAAAGATAAGTTATTCAGCTTCTTTTCGACTAAGAAAAAGTATGATTCTAAAAAGAATAGCCAGTTGTTTGAAAATGAGCCAAATTATTATCTTACTTTGCTTGCTTTCCTTGATTCAATGGGTTACTTCAACAGAACTAAAAGTTCCTCTCATAAAGAGTTGTTTAATAAAGTTCTAGAACGTTATATTTACACTGTTTTGAATTATTTAGAAAATCCTTTTTATGATAAAAAAAATATAGGGGAAGTAATTGTTTCTAAAGAATCAACAGCGATTAGCTTACATTATGAGGATAATTGCTTTGATGGAATAATAACTTCACCTCCTTATTCGTTTGCAATTGATTATGCAAGCAACGATAAAGATCAACTTGAATACTTAGGATTAGACACAGAAAAACTAAAAGAAAAAATGATTGGTCTAAGAGGAAAGAATAAAATAGAAAGGCTTAATAATTATTTTGAAGATATGAAAACCGTTTGTACTGAAATCGCAAGAGTTCTCAAGCCAAATAAATATGCTGTAATAATTATTGGCTCAAATACAAATCAGACTGGTGGTATTCGCCTGGAAGATAAAATAATATATTTTTGTGAGAAAGCTAATTTAAAACTGGTTAAAAGTATTATTAAGCCTATAAAAGGTCTACGAAATGTAATGAAAGATGAATATGTTCTCTTTTTTAATAAAATGGTTTAAGGGGTTTTTAATGAAATCAACTGATGAAAAATTTAAAAAAGTTATCGATAAAAACACATTCTATTTTTATAATAAGAAATTTGAAGAAAGTTATGAGGGCTATGTAAATTCAATTAAAGAGCTACTGTTAAATTTAAAGAACGATATTGAACTTAATGGATTAAAAAAAGAATTATTTGAAAAATTAATATTTGAGAAAGAAAATGGATTGCGTGCTTTACTAGCTTTAACTGGCTTTTCAAATGAGAATTTAAAGAGAATTACTACTTTAATTAGAGTCGTTGATGATGCTGAACTTAATAAAATTCTTATAAAGGAAAAATGGTTCAAGAGTGAAAAAATATCTGAAGATGGAATAGTTGAATGGTCAGATTCGAAAATTCTTGCAATGATAAAAACCAATGAATCCTTCAGACAAGGAATTGTAAATCTTTTTTTTGAAGGTGCAACAATACCATTCCTCGCTAAAACTTTACCCTTGTTTGAGCTAAAAAAGTTAAGTATTTCAAAATTACAATATCAAATTCCCGATTTAATCGATACGTTAATCAGATACAAAGAAAAAGGTTCTTATTCAGGTCAAAAGGAAAATAATCCTGAAACAGTAATTGAAAATATTTTAGAGGAACTAAAAGTAACTTTTGAAACAGGTGATCTTTCCGAATTAATTACAAATGCGCCTGCCTCCAAAAGGACAATGGATTTTATAATTCCTAATAAGAAAAATCCTTTTATTATCATTGAAAGTTCTTATTTGGTCACTACATCATCCGGTCAGGGTGATAAATCAAAAACTGAAATATCAATAGATGTACTAATCAAGCAACATTATCCAAAAGCAAAATTCATTGGTTTTGTAGACGGTATTGGGTGGTACGTAAGAAAAGGCGATTTGAAAAGAATGGTTTCGGCTTATGAAGACGTTTTTACTTTTCACGAAGATGAATTAGTCAGATTTAAAGAATTATTAAAGAACACACTAAAATAATTATGAAGAAAATTATAAATAAAATAATCAATGGAGATTCGTTAGAATTATTTAAAGAAATACCAGACAATTCAATCGATGTTACTTTTGCAGATCCTCCATTTAATTTAAAGAAAAAATACAATGGCTATAAAGACTCCTTGGAATTTGGGGAATACTTGATATGGTGTGAGTTATGGATAAAAGAAATGGTTAGGGTAACAAAACCTACAGGCTCTATTTTCATACATAATATACCTAAATGGTTAACTTACTATTCATCCATCCTAAATAAATATGCGACTTTTAGACATTGGATTTCCTGGGATGCCCCAACTGCCCCTATGGGTAAATCTTTGCAGCCTTCTCATTATGGTATTCTTTATTATGTTAAAGATATTAAACAGACAAAATTTTTTGAGTTAAGATATCCCCACAAACGATGTCGAAAATGCGGCTATTTATTAAAAGATTATGGAGGTAAAAAACAAAGTTTGCATCCTTTTGGTCCTTTACTTTCTGATGTATGGACAGATATTCACAGAATAAAGCATAATAAATATAGAGACGAACATCCTTGTCAATTACCTATTCATCTTTTAGAGAGAATAATTTTAATGGGCACAGATGAATCAGATATTGTCCTCGATCCTTTTATGGGTACTGGTACAACGGCTATTGCAGCAAAAAGACTTGGCCGAAAATTCATAGGATTTGAATTGGATAATAAATATGTCACAATTGCTAACGAAAAACTTAAAAATGAACAATCCAATTCAAAACTTGGAGAATATTGTGTTAGTTTTTTCTTAAAAGATATTATTTCCCTTAGGGATGTTGACTGGGAAGGTTTGTCAAAATATTACTTACTTCCAAAAAATAACCGCGCAATTGATCATACCCAAATCGAATTTATAGATAAGAAAAAAGTTCTAAAACATTTTGATTTTGTCTTGAATGGAAATGGAAAAATCAAACGAGATTCAATGCAATTAGAATTTTGCAATTGTCCTTTAATATCAAATGCTGTCCCTCAGGATCAATAACTATTCCTTAACAGTAATGATAGACCCATTTCACTGAACGTCTTTTTTAGTGCCACTTAATTGTACTGAATTTCGTCTAACATATGTATAATTTTCATTCTCAAATATCTTTTCATCTCAAGGGAGTTAAAATGAAAGCATATTCTAAAAGTTTTATTAATAGGACAACCTTGTTGAATTTTGGCTTTTTAATTTTACTGTTGCCGTTAAACAGTTTCTGCCAGCAGACAAATCCAAAGCCTGCTACTAATATTAAAGACGCGGAGAAATATCCGCGGACAGAAAATTCAATGCCCGGTAAATTTCCTGGAAAGGTTATCCAGGTATCAAACAACAACAGCGTTGTTGAAAACAAAATAATTTATACAGCCGCATACGATATGGTTGCCAAAGGAATGCTCTCGCTTACAGGTAAATCTTCTTTAAAAGATGCATGGAAAATGTTTGTCAATGAAAAAGATAGAATTGGTTTGAAAGTAAACCCCATTGGTGGTCCGACACTTACAACAAGCATTGAAGTGACGCAAGCAATTATTAAACAACTAGAAGAAGCCGGAATACCCGGAAGCAATATTTTAATCTGGGATAGGAGAGAAAAAGATTTAAAGGATGCCGGTTTTACAAAAGAAAATTTTCTAGGAATTCAAATTATCGGCACCGAATACCCCGACGAAAAAGGCTCGATGTATGACGCCAATGGAAAACTTTACAGCGAACAGAGAATTGATAAAGACTGGTACTATTGGGCTGACTGCGAAGAAAAATATGATACCGAAACAATTCCTTATATGATCAATGACGGTAAGTATTCTTACTTTTCTAAAATTGTTACGCAAATGGTTGATAAGATTATAAATGTACCTGTTTTGAAGAATGCCGGCTCTTCAATAACGCTATGCATGAAGAACCTGGCATTCGGCGCAATCTCAAACACGGGCAGACTTCATAAGCAGCTTTGGATGGAGACCTGCGCAGAAGTTTGTGCATTCCCGCCTTTGAGAGATAAGGTTGTTCTTAATATTGTGGATGGTCTTAAAGGTTGTTTCAACGGAGGACCCGCAGCAAACCCGCAGTTTTTTACCAATTACAAAACCATTCTTGTGGGAACCGACCCTGTTGCTGTTGATAGAATCGGTTATGAAATTGTTCTTAAAAAAAGGATAGAAGAAAAACTTCAGAAGGAAGACGTACCACGCTACAGAAATTTTATGGATCTTGCAGAAAATCTGCATCTTGGAGTTGCAGACTTAACTAAAATACAATTACAGAAAATTGAGTTGTGAGAAAAAAGTCTTTATGAGGGTTTTTAAATATATTTTCTTCTTTTCTATAATACTATTATCGATTCTTGCGGCTCAAGATGAAAAAGGTTTTCCCGAACTGAAATCGAGTGATCTCGATGGATTAATAATCGGGCGTACAACTTTGTTCGACGGCAATTCATTATGGGGACTGATTGACGGCGGAGCGGATATTTATCTTGAGTACGGGTTTAACTCGCTCTTATTCCAGGATGTTGAATTGAATGATATAAGATTTCGGGTTGAGATTTATAAAATGAACTCTGCTGAATCTGCATTTGGTATTTTTTCAGTATCACGATTTAAATGCTTAAAAGATGACACGTTAACAAAATTCATTTGTATCAGTCAGTACCAAATTCAAGCTGCGGTAGGAAAATTTTATATTTCCATATCTAAGGACAAGGGAGATCAAGAATCAAATAGAGTAATGTTACAATTATTCTCCAAAATATTGTCAAAAACCGGGGAAATTCCTTTTTCTTTGCCGAAGATATTTCAAAATAAAATTTTAAGCAGCTATCAGAATCAAACAAAACTGATAACAGGAAATCTTGGAATGCAAAACGGTTTTCCCGGATGGATAGACCTGTTTGACGGCTTTTCAAATTATGAATTATATATTATTCCGTTTGAAAACTCTAACGGTTACATAAATGTTGCACAAGTTAATTTCTCAGATAAAAATGATTCAGTTAAATTTCAAGAAAAATTAATAAGTGAGCAGAAGAAGAAATTAATAAAAATACTTTCTTCCACAGAATTAATTTTTATAGAAACTAATATGAAAGAAGCAGAGAGCAAAAAATTTATTGAGTCCCTAAATTAAAATATTAACGGGAAGCTGTAAATATTTCCGGAACCAATATACCGGTGAACGTTGTTGTGATAGATCAGCAAGGAATTATTTTACAAACAACAAAAATTAATTGAGACGTTTTTTATAATTTCCTCTCCGGTGATGTATGAAAAAACAAAAAAACACCATTTCCTCTGCAAAATATTTTTATGATGAAGTTTCGGATTTTTATGAAAAGATGGTAGACTTCGGAAAAAACCTTGATTTGAGAATTAATGCTTATAAAAATTTATTTCCCGTAAAAGGTAATATAGCAGATTTAGGATGCGGAATAGGGCTGGATTCCATTGCTCTTGCCTTGAATGGACACGTTGTTACGTCATTCGATGTTTCGCCAAAAATGATTGAAGAGACTAAGCGAAACGCAGAAAAATATAAGGTTAATTTAACAACAGAGCTGTATTCTTTAGAATCAATACCAAAAAGCTTTAAAGAAAAATTTAATAATGTCGTTTCCGTCGGGAACACAATTGCGCATTTTGATATACCGACTCTGAAGAAAGCGATTAAAAAAATGTATTCCGTGCTTTTGCCGGACGGAAAAATACTTCTTCACATTCTAAACTACCGCTCGATCATAAAGGAAAATAAAAGAATCAATAACATTGCCAGCAGAGACGGTAAGATTATAATCAGGTTTTATGATTTTTATAAAACAAATTTGGCTTTCAACATCCTCTCATTCAACACAGATTCCTCTAGAAATTTCAACCTGGTTTCGACAATACACTATCCGCATACAAAATCGGAAATCTCTTACTATTTAAAAGAAGCCGGTTTTAGTAAATTAATATTCGTAAAAAATTTTGCCGGGGAAAAATTTAGTTCTACTGATTCAAAAGATATGTTTATTGAAGCGGTAAAATTATAAGGAAGCAATTTTGCTGCTGCTTTTCTCTTTAAGATGTTCAAGCGTTTCGGCACTAAGCATTTGAAAAGCTTCATCTCTTAGTTTTCCCCATTTATCGTGCACAGGGCAAGGAGCTTCAACGGAACATCCGGGAAATCCGAGGACACATGATTTGAAAACACCAAGCCCGTCTATGGCTTCTACAATATCAATCAATTTGATTTGAGCTGGTTCCTTTGCAAGAAAAAACCCGCCATTCTTACCTTTCTTTGAGCCGACAATGCCGCTGTTTGTTAATATCTGCAATACTTTAGATACATATTCCTTCGGTACCTTCAGCTCCTTCGAGACATCAATAGCATTATAAATTCTTTTCCCCTTGGTTGATAAGAATAAAACCGCCTGAAGTCCTAATTCACATGTCTTTGAAAAGAAAACTGTCATTTTTGTTTTTCTACTTCATTAATAAAAATTGACCTGGAAGGAAATGCAAACTCAATTCCTGATTTTTGGAACTGCTCATAAACACCAAGATTAATTTTTTCCTGAGTATCCATGTACAAATTGTAATCGGAAGAAAGAATGAAATAAACGAACTCAAATACCAGACTTGAATCTCCAAATTGCTGAAAGTTTCCACGGTCGAATTCTGTTAATTCAAAACTCTTTATTATACCTTTTACTAATTGTGGTATAAGTTTTAATTGTTCAGTAGTTGTTTTGTAAGTCACGTTAATATTAAAAACTATCCTTCTTTTTTCCATTCTTTTATAATTGCGCAAAAGTGTATTTGTCAATTTTGAATTAGCAACAATGAGCTGCTCGCCTGAAAGGGATCTTAATTTTGTAGTTTTGATTCCAATTTTTTCTATTGAGCCTGAGAAGCCGTCAAAAACTATGAAGTCACCTATTTCAAAAGGGCGGTCAAAAAAGATTACAAAGTAGCTGAATAGATCACCCAATAAAGCCTGGGCTGCTAACGCTACAGCAATTCCGGTAATCCCCAGTCCTGCTACAATAGTAGAAATTTGAAAACCAAGATTATCTAAAAGAAATAATAATCCGGTAATCCAAACAAAGAAATTAATGAAACTAATAAGCGGTTTAACCTTTTTGCTGTCTTCTTTTCCTTTAAATTTCTGAAAATAGTTGTTCAGGGAAATATCAATTGCGGTAATAATAAACCTAAGGGCAAACCACGATGCAATTATTACATAAATAACATTTATTATTTTATCAGCTTTTGGACCAAAGCTTAGGAATTCCAACGCCATATAAATTGAACCTAAACAAAGCGCGGGAATAATAAATCTATTAACATTTCTAACAATAAATTCCAAAGAAACCCGCTGCTGCTGATTTTTGCATTTTTTTCTAAATCTTCTTAGGACAATTGTTTTTATCAAAAATATTATAACTATTGCAACAATAAGAATACTTGCTGCAAGAAAATATTCTTCAACTGTATTGCCCCAGAATTTTTTCTCAAGTAATTCTGCCAATTAAAACGACTCCGTTTTAGAAATAAACTTATAATTAATTTGCCTTCCTATTAAAAATACAAAACAACGATTCTGTCCACAACATTTAAAACATTTTACCATTTCATCGATTTAGAAATATTTATTTACTTACTTTTTATCCCGCTATTTAATGAAGAACGAACACTCAAAAATTAGAATTATCAATGTACTTATGATTAAGTTTCATATGTAGTTCTTAAAAATTTATTAACTATTTGGAGAAAAAATGAAAAGGTTATTAGCGGTAGTAATAATTCTTTCTTTTGTTACAGTAAACGTATTTGCACAAGTTCAGCCGCAAAAGAAAGTTGATGAAAAAGCAAAAACAGAAGCTGTTAAAGCAGCGGAAAAGAAAGAAGAAAAGAAAGAGGCTATTAAGGCAGCGGAAAAGAAAGTTGAAAAAAAAGAAGTTAAGAAGGAAATGAAGAAAGAGGCTATAAAAAAAGAAATGAAGAAAGAAGCTGTAAAAAAAGAAGTTAGGGAGGAAATGAAGAAAGAGGCTATAAAAAAAGAAATGAAGAAAGAAGCTGTAAAAAAAGAAGTTAGGAAGGAAATGAAGAAAGAGGCTGTAAAGAAAGAAGTTAAGAAAGAAATGAAAAAAGAAGCTATAAAGAAAGAAGAAAAAAAAGAAGCCGTAAAAGCAGCAGAGAAAAAGTAATTTATCTTTAATAAATATCTAAAGTAATGAGGCCGTCTCAAAAGTAACATTGTGACGGCTTCTTTATTTTTTGTTGCAACAAATATCAAAGAGCCAGGGCTGCCCACTTAGATAAATTATGAGCCATAGCAACAAGTTCTCTTTTTATTTACTAATACCAAATTATTTTGATCTTAATTACAAATATAAAAATTCTGAGGGTGAGAGAGCTTTATCAGATACGCGCAATGTTTTAATAGCCCCCTTAAACCATGAAACTTTATTTATTCTCATGCCAATTGAAGTATCTGCCGCCTCGATTGGAACATAATTTACATTGCCGGACATTTCTTCAACTTGATTTACAAAATGTTTCATTATTCCATTTTCATAAACGAGCGCAACATGATGCCATTGGTCTAGCGGATGAGGATATTTTTCGGCATAAAGAGTAAGTGCTGCATCATCTGATTTAATAAATGTGTCGAGAAACCATTGATTATCCTTTGTCAACCTCAATTCAATAAGAATTCTACTGTTTTCATTTTTCAAATTCTGAAAATGAACAAACCGCTGCTCAATATTATTTGGACTGCTTGAATTAGCCGGGTTGAAAATTATTTCGATAGTAATTGCTTCAGCATTTCTAAGGGGATTTGAATGCACAATTAGTCCGCTTCCAATTCCATCAAAAATTACCGAATCGCCTTTTGATGTTTTTTCTAACTTTGGTTCACCTATTTTCTCAGTTTTGTGCCCACCAATATTATCCAGGCTGTCTAAATTCCAGGTCTCTGTCATAATTTAGTCCTATTTGAAAAGTTAATTTGAAAAAAGTTACATGTTAAAATGTATAATGTAATAGTATTGAAAATTTTGCAAAGCTGGTATTTTCCTGGTAAAACTTACACTTTGAAATCTTTAAAATTGCTGCAAAACCACCCATAAATCATCGCTCCTCAATTTTTAAGGTTCAATTAGTTAAAAATATTGAAGTATTAGGTTTTATAACTATTCGTTTTTATCTTCGCCCCTGCTATTTTAAATTAATTCCGGATATAAACAGAAATGTCAGGTGAACAAGATTCTTCACAAAACCCACATAGTCTCAAGCATTTAGTATTTGGCTTGCCCAAAAATGTAAACGATCCCAAAATATTCCATAAACTTGCTTTAATTCCTCTTCTTGCATGGATAGGTTTAGGCGCCGATGGTTTGTCGTCATCATCATACGGGCCTGAAGAAGCATTCAGGGCATTGGGAAGTCATACATATCTTGCATTGTTATTGGCAGTTGCAACAACGCTTACTGTTTTTATTATTTCTTATGCCTACTCAAGAATAATTGAACACTTTCCTCATGGCGGTGGTGGGTACATAGTTGCGACACACATGCTTGGGGAAAGAGCGGGAGTAATTTCCGGTTCTGCTCTTCTTGTTGACTATATTCTGACAATTACCGTTTCAATAGCTGCAAGTTCCGATGCCATTTTTAGTTATTTACCGTTAGAAATGCAAAGATTCAAAATTACTTTTGCATCACTTCTTATAATACTTTTAATAATATTAAATATTCGCGGAATAAAAGAATCTATTACCGGTTTAGCGCCAATATTTATAACATTTGTAGTGACGCATGTTATTTTACTTGGATATGGTATATTTAGTCATGTTGGAGAGATAAAACCTATTGTTACAAATTTTCATGCAAGTTTTCAACATGATATCAGTGCAATAGGATTTATGGGTATACTGATGCTTTTGCTTCGCGCTTATTCGTTAGGAGGAGGAACTTACACAGGAATTGAAGCTGTTTCTAACGGTCTTCAAATTATGCGGGACCCTAAAGTTAAAACCGGTAAACGTACTATGATTTACATGGCAACTTCGCTTGCCGTAACAGCAGGCGGACTTTTTCTTTGTTATCTATTATTTAACGTAAAACCAACTGAAGGAAAGACTTTGAATGCCGTTTTGGCTAACCAGCTATTTAGTTCATGGAGCTTCGGACAAATTCTTGCAGTGGTAACAATATTTTCTGAAGGTGCATTGCTTTTAGTAGGCGCCCAGGCTGGTTTTATAGACGCACCAAGAGTAATGGCTAACATGGCAGTCGACTCGTGGCTGCCGCATAGATTTGCAGCGTTTTCGGAACGTTTAACAATGCAAAACGGTGTAGTTATGGTTGGTACTGCAGCTCTTGCATTACTACTCTACACGCATGGTTCTATTTCAGCTCTTGTAGTTATGTATTCAATCAATGTATTTCTTACTTTTTCCCTATCAGAATTTGGCATGTCCAAATTTTTTATAACGCATCGTAAAAAAGAAAAAGAATGGAAAAAACATTTATCAGTTCACTTAACCGGGTTAACATTATGTTTGACTATTCTGATCATCACAGTATTTGAAAAATTTCTAGAGGGTGGTTGGATTACATTAATTCTTACTTCAGTACTTATTGTTTTATGTTATATTATCCGCTCACATTATATGAAAGTGAATGACGACAAAAAGAAATTTGATGAACTTTTAACTTCAATTCCAACTTATGGCGAGCCAAATAAAGGGCCTGTAGACCCCAAAGAAATGACTGCCATACAGCTTGTGAATGGATACAACGGATTCGGCATTCATACATTTTTAACAATAGTCAAGCAATTCCCTAACTTTTATAAGAACTTTATTTTTGTTTCAGTTTGCGTAGTTGATCAAGGATTATTCAAAGGCGAAGAAGGACTTGAAGATCATAAAAAAGCAGTTGAGGAGTCTCTTAAGAAATACGTTGATTTTGCAAGACGTCTTGGATTAAAAGCCGAATATAGAATGGCAGTTGGCACAGATGTTATAAAAAGTGCGGGCGATTTGTGCAAAGAAGTGGCGCAGGAATTCAATCGCTCTATGGTTTTTACAGGAAAACTTTCTTTCCGTGTAGAAAAGTTTTATCACAAAATTTTACATAATGAAACAGCCTTTGCTTTACAAAGGGACTTGCATTTTAGCGGTGTTCCAAATATGATTCTTCCAATCAGAATGTAGACACCGTACAAACTTAAATTGGAATGAAACATTATGCAAAACAGCAATTCATTGAAGATAGATTTAGGGAAATATAAAAAACAATATGAAGACTCTCTTTCCAGGGTGAGGAAAGAAAAAATTGTTGAGAGAATCTGGCAAAAAGATTTTACAATTTGGAGCAGCAAGCCGGACGAAATTATAAATCGCCTCGGCTGGCTGGAAAGTCCTTCAGCCTCATTAGCATCTTTGCAGGAAATTGAAGGCTTTGTGCAAACGGTTAAAAATGACGGGTTTACTCATGCACTTCTGCTTGGTATGGGAGGCTCAAGTCTTGCTCCTGAGGTTTTCCGTTTAACATTTGGAAAGAAAGAAGATTATCTAGATTTATCTGTTTTAGACAGCACAAATCCCGGCGCTGTTTTAGAATGCTCACAAAAATTTAATCCCGCAAAAACCTTATACATAGTTTCCACAAAATCCGGTGGAACTGTAGAAACATTTTCATTCATGAAATATTTCTACAACCAGACTGCTGCCGTACTTGGAAAAGAAATTGCAGGGAATCATTTTATTGCTATTACTGATCCCGGCAGCGGGCTTGAAACGATAGCAAAACAGCTTAATTTTAGAAAAATCTTCTTGAACGATCCGAATATCGGGGGAAGATATTCGGCTCTTTCACTTTTTGGCATAGTACCCGCAGCGCTTGCTGGAGTGAATGTAAAAGACTTACTTACCAGGGCTTTAAACACTGCCAACGCAAATAAAAACAGTATTTTGAACGGACCTGATTCTTCTGCAGAACTCGGAGTTATAATTGGCTCCCTCGCAAATTCCGGAATTGACAAGGTTACTTTTTTTACATCCCGCGCACTTTCACATTTTGGAATCTGGGCTGAACAATTAATTGCAGAAAGCACCGGCAAGATTGGGAAGGGAATTCTGCCGGTTGTAGGAGAAGAAATTCTTTCTCCCGGTTATTATTCTAATGACAGACTTTTTATTTATCTAAAACTTGCCGGAGATGATTCCTTCGATATTAAAATTGACTCTTTACGCACCGCAAACTTTCCCACAATAGAAATAGCGCTTGATGATATTTATGAGCTTGGTGCAGAAATGTTCCGGTGGGAAATTGCAACCGCAGTTGCAAGCTGGTTAACTGGCATTCAGCCTTTTGATCAGCCCAATGTAGAATCTGCAAAAATCCTGGCAAGAAAAATGGTTCAGGAATACTCAAAAACAGGTAATCTTCCTAAATCGAATTTAGCGCTTCTGGAAAGCGGCATTGAAGTTTATGGAAATACAACCGAAAAATACTTGGGGAATATTATCAACGGTTTTTTATATGACATTGAACTTTATGACAGTGTTAATAAACTTAAAAGATATGTAGCTATTCAAGCATATTTAAAACCTTGCGACGAAATCTCGGAAGCATTGCAAATATTACGGACAAAAATTCAGAAAAAATACAAAGCCGCCGTAACTGTTGGATATGGTCCGCGTTTTCTTCATTCAACGGGTCAACTGCATAAGGGTGACGGCGGAAATGGTTTATTCATCCAGATCCTTTCTAATATTACTGAAGATGTACCAATTCCCGATGAAGCAGGAAGTTCAAAATCTGCTATGTCATTTGGAGTTTTGATAAATGCACAGGCTCTTGGCGACAGCCAGGCTCTCACTGATAATGGGCGCAAAGTTTTAACATTAAATTTATTATCCGACGAAGCTGGAAAAATTAATAAACTTGCTGAATTGATTTGAATTTATTTACAAAAAGAAATATTTGATCTTTTTTATCATACAGATAAATCCCGGATAAGAAAACCAGGCGGGGTTGGTTTGTGTTGGCAATTGTTAAATCTATTTTTACCTTGCACAACGGTAGTATTCTAGTCGAATCTTCGGAGGGAGCAATAATCGTCTCAATAATACTCCCCCAAATATGAATTATGAAATGTTATGCCTTGATTGCAGCATACTTTTCCGCATTACAGTTTTATTTCAAAGAAAAAATTGCTTTTGAGTTACGGATATTTGAATCACAGGCATCCAAACTTTAATTGACAATATAACACCGATGGAAATATTTTACAAACCAAGCATCTTGCCGAAAGCAAAATGCTTGGGCGTGATCTTGCAGTTTAAGCTTTACTAACAATGGGAGTCGGCAGATTATATAATATCTAATACAATTTATTAATACAATATCTTTAGTAATTAAAAAGGAAGTTTTACTTGACCCCCAGCGGTCATAAAAATACCGCCAAGATTGTAATTAGTATTAGTTAGTTTAGAATAGCAATACTTTGCTTCAATATAAATATCTAAATTTCGTATTACCTTATATTCAATACCTGCAAAGCCGAGAATATTTAGATAAGATTTTTTAGAAAAATCATCACCCGCGCCAACAAAAGCGCCTAACCCAGCTCCAATATAAGGCGCTATTTGAATATCTGGGATTACAAAATCTAGCGGTCTAATTTTTACATAACCATTAATAGGAATAAATATAATTTTATATGTTACCTTGTAATAATTGTAACCATAATAATAGGTATAAGTATAGTATGAATCATCGAATTTCCTATAAACTAAACCTGCGTTTATACCCAATTCGACGCCTGAAAAATTCAGAAAACCACCAATTTCAGGATAAAAATCAGTTTGAATATTTCCGTATAATTCTTTTTTCTCTAAGATGGAAGCCCCTACACCAACAGTAATGCCAATTGATGAGCCCTGCCCAAAAACATTTTGAGATAAAAGAATGATTAAAAATAAAACTAAAAGTTTCTCTTTCATATTAGCTCCTTATTTGTATATTTTGAAATCAATCAATTGTTTTTCATATTGATCTGATTTTTCCTTTAACAAACCTATTCCTTTTGCGAACCAAGATATTAATTCTCGATTTGTATCTGACTCTTTGTAAATTGTTTTTATTTTAAGGCATTCTATTGAGCCCAATGATGAATTGATTAATTCAAAACCAAGTATTTGATAGTTAATCTCAACCTCCTTTGTTATAAATAGAAATTGAAATGTGCCTTTCCAGGCCCATTCTTCATTTTTATAGCCATCAAAAACAAAGACAGGTACAGAAGTTGAGCATTTTAATTTAATTGGAAAAGGAATTATTCCCCAGTTTAATTCAACGTTATTTAAATATACTTTTTCCTTGTCATGAGTAAAATAAAATTTTGATTTTCTCTTCCCGCTGGTTTCAATCATGAAATCATTTTGTTCACCTGACTCCAAATAAGTCATTACAACACTTTGCTTATAATTTTCATTGTTTTCTGTAATAGAATAATTCCAATAAGAATGGTTACCAATTGGATAATAATCAATCCAATTTAATCCTCCATTTAAGGAAAAGATAAATATATTTAACAAGAAAAATGGCTTAGATAAACTTAGTAAAATCATTAATTATCCATAAAATATTGTCTAAAAAATTGCAAAGTTCTTTTTTTTGTTTGATAATCAAGTTGTAAATTTTCCTTTTCAACTATTTTTTCTGCCTTTTCAATATTACCGACATAATATCTGTATAATAACATACTCCAAGTTATGCAGTCTACGAGATCCTTTATAATAAATGAATTAAGAACACTATAAAGCAAAAAGCCATTAAGCAAAACAGCATTCAGTCCATTTTCTACATCACCGGCATAAAATTGTCCAAGGCCGGGGAAAAAAGTAGATAACGTACCTGCCCAAGAAGGTATTAACGTTTTTTCCTTTTCATCTGCTATTATTTTTTTTACATCATCAACAGAAGAAGCGATTTTATTTTTTTCTAAAAAATCATTCAACTCATCCCATTCATGAGCCAAAATAAATTTTAGAATTATTATTTTTTTCGCTTTATTAATTATCACAGAATATTTTGAAAAATTAACAAGCCGATATAAGAGCAAATTTGCGAGCTGGTAGTCTTTGAAAAACAAATAAGAATTAGCCTGGAATAATTTGATTTCATCACTCAGACTATCATTCGTCGAGAAATCCTTTGCTTTATTAATGTAAATGATGGTGTTTGTTTTATCTTCTAAAAATAAATATGAGCTTGCTATTTTACACATGGTCAGCCATTTCTCTTCAGATTTATCGATATAAAAAAGATTTCTTTTATATTCAGTTATTGCTTCTCTATAATTACCTTCAGAGAAAAAATGATCGGCAAGATTAGCTGCTTTTTGTTGTGCAACGCACATTGAACTTATACTAATTAGGATCACAATCAAATATTTTAAAAATCTTATCAAGCTGACATCTAATTTTAAAATTATAATTTACATTTAATTGTTCATTATATAACTCAGCACTTTTTACCGAGCCATAAACATTACCGGCGTATAACAAGGCTGAAAGCGAACCATAAAACCAAAAACTTGTAGAATTATACTGGTCTTCGTGAAATCCCAAATAAGCTCTCCAAGTTAATATTCCAATACTGATTAAAGAAAACAATCCATCAAAAGTGCGCTCGGTATATATTTTACCAGTTCCGGGAATTATTGCAGAAAATAAACCCGCCAAGAATGGGGATTTATAAGATATCTTTTCGCCATTGTCAATGAGAAATAAAATTTCAGAATTATTTGGATTTTTATTAAGGATAGCTTCTTTAGATAATTTATAATTTCTAAGTTGGAGATAGTTAAGTGCAATTAGGGATGATTTAATAAAAGAAGTATCCTGAGGAGATTCAGTATTTAAAATTTTCAGGCTCATTTCATTTTTTTCTTGAAGAAAAAGTGAATATGAATAGAAATAAACAGCCGAATTTCTTAATTCAGCATTATGTTTGTCATAAGGAGAATCCAAAAGGTTTTTCAAAATTTTATTTGCATTATCATATCTTTTTAATCCAATGGAACATTTGGCAAGATACATAAAGGTTGAGTCTAAATTTAATTTTCCTTTATTGAGAAATACAAATCGGTCAAATTCATTATATGCTCTTTCATAATCTTTTTGCGAGTATAATTCTTTTGCAAACCCTTCCAAAAATATATTAGCAGAATGACTTTCCAAGATCTTTTCAACCTGACCAGACACATTTGAGGCAAGAAAAACAAACAAACAAAAAAGGTTAAAGAAATATTTCACTTATAATTTTCCACTGGATCAATAATTTTATGCGTTTCTGGATTAGTGTTTTCATAATACATTGAACCAATCCCGTTGCACCTTGTCAATCTATCGGCTGTTAATAATATTCCTTTAACCAGCCCCTCGCTCCTTACTGCTTGTTCTGAAAAGACCGAACAACTAGGTTGAAACATACATTGGTCCCTATCTTGAGAAGAAATATACCGTTGATATGATTTGATAACAAAAGAATAAGAAAAACTTAATTCATTAAAATTATCAATTGACTTTGTGTTAGTAATAATATCCGCATTTATATCTCCCGTTATTTCCTTTATTAAAACTGTTGAAATTATTGAGGAGTTCAAATCATTTAAATTAATTTGAGCAAATAATAATCCACATGAGAAAAGAGTTATAAAAATTATTTGGAATTTCATATTGATCCAATTACCAAGTTATATCTTTCCTTTCAACCGTTGGAGGTAGATGAAAATATAAAATATTTTCGGGAAGTTTTTCATTAAACATTGGTTGAAAATATTCTATCTCTTCAATAGATTGGTTCTTGGAGCTATTCTGGACTATTCTAATCTTTAAAGGGAAAGATGTATTTATATATTTTACATGATCGCTATAAATGACATAAACAATTAATTTATCATTTAAGTCATAAGATCCAGAGAATACTAATTTGTCGTTGCAAAATTTCATTACTTGTTTAGATAATATATTGTTCAGATTTTTAGGTGGTTTCCAAAAAACAAATAGAGTATCATCAACCTTTTGTGAATTATAAATTTGAAACCCTGGTTCAACTAAACCATTATCTTCCTTAATAACAGAAAGAAAGGAAAGAAAAAAGGGCAAGCTAAATGGATTTTTGCTTTTGATATTAAATAATTTGTTTTCAATTGGATAATAAATTTGAAGATCATTTTTGCCAAAAAACAAAATCTGATTTATCGGTAGTTTTATATCAATAATCGTAAAATTACTATTCTTAAAATATATTGTTCCGGAAGTTGTATCATGAGATGAGTGATAATTTACAACTCTCCGGAACTTAACCTGACATGTCTCAATATTCTGTGAGAAAATCTCTATTGATAAGGCAAGTAAAAATATTAAAACTTTACTCATTTCTTAAAAAGAGACTATTTATTAACTGACGCAGCAACTAGAACAACATAGACCACAGAGACGCCCCAATAAATTCCTCCTCCTATACAGGAATTTGTTTGGATCTTAGATTTCTTCTCAGCTCTATATGATGCTATATATGCTTGCATATAATCAGCACTTTTACCAACTATTTTTGTTTGAGGAACAGATAGATCAAAAATTTCAGGATATAACCAAGAAAAACCACCGGTGCAACACCCAACCCCAATCCAGAGAATGCTACTAACATCCTCCTTGGCATCTTGTTCTCCATCCATTTTGCCTTTAGTAATATCATCTTGGGTTTGAGCAAAAGAATTTACAGCTAAAGCAAAGAAAATAACAAACAATGTTATTGAAATAGTCTTAATGTTTTTGAACTTCATAGTTCCTCCTTCTTTAATTAGTTAGTATATAGTTAAATTTCACAGATATTACCATAACGCCGTTCTCTATAATTGAAGGCTCTAATGGCTTCAAGAAAATCTTCAGGATTAAAAGCGGGCCACGGTTTATTTGTAAAAAATAATTCAGAATATGCTACTTGCCAAAGAAAAAAATTACTTATTCTAAATACACCAGCAGGTCTTATTATAAAATCCGGTTCAGGAAGGCGTTTCGTTGAAAGATATGTTGTGATTTTTTTTTCATCCGCCTCATCTATTTTCACTTTATTTTGAAAAATACCATTTATTCCTATTCTAAAAGATTCTATAATATTCCATCTACCGAAATAATTAAAGGCTGTTACTAATGTAAATCTAGAAATAGATCTGGTTAAATCAATAAGAGAATCAATCTTTTCCAGCAGCTTCTTCCAATTTTTTTTGGAGAATGCAAATAATATTAGACATTTAACTTTCAAGCGCATACATGTTTTAATTATTCGTTCTACTGTTTCAACTCCTTGTAAGTGGCCATAACTTCTTGAGATAACCTTATTCTTTGCCCATCTTCCATTCCCATCCATAATAATTGCAATATGATTAGGAATTTGTAAAATCATGTTTTTCCTTATAAAGATAAATTTCAAGAAATAATTGTTTTCAAGAAGTAATAAATACTACCCTTAGCACAGGTAAATAATAAATTTTTCTCAACTATTTCTTTAATAACCCAGGGGGAATACTTTGATTACTTGGCTAATATAATTATTTCCAAGTATTGTTTAAAAAAATTAATATTAAATTATCTTGATATATAATAAAGAATAATTTTATAACTATCAATGGTATTTATTCAAATCTAGTTGAAATATAGCAGTTGAAAAAGAATAGACTCTATAAGATTAGTAAAATTGTTATGACCAAACAATAAACAAACAAAAAGGAGTCTCTAAGATGAAAAACAGTGAGATAGACTAAGAAAAATTTGAATGCTTATTAAATCAACTGGTTGATAAGCAGTACCCATTATTCCAGTATTTTGTAGATATAGCATAATTGCATGGCAATTGACCCGCCTCCCGTTTTTTGTACTAACTATAACTTAGTTTTTTTCCATAATCCAGTCTTGGCTACCCGATATGGAAAAGTTGTTTCTGGCGCCTGTACAAGTTATAAGGTTTCTCCAGAAGTCAGTATATCGTTAGATGTAAGATATTCTCTTGGATTAACTAATATGCCTAATGATAAAGGAAAACAAAATTACGGAAATGATCAATCTATAAAGCCAACAGGTTTTCAGATTGCTGTAGGGGCTATGTTTAATTTGTAATTTGATCTAAGAATGGGTTTGTTAATAAAGAGCCGTCCAGGAAATAAAATCCGAGACGGCTTTTATATATATAAATATTTAATTAAGAGTATTTACAGGACTGGCAGTTGTATTAAGAGATAATTCGGAAACTTTAACTTTAATAACCCCGCTATCCATCATTCCAAGAGCGAGGGCAGTTCCTTTTGATAAATCAAGATCTCTTCCTTCAACATATGGGCCTCGGTCGTTTATTCTGACAAAAGCGACCTTGCCATTCTTTATGTTTTTAATTTGAAGGACAGTCCCAAACGGCAAATATTTATGTGCAGCAGTTAATGCCATCTGGTTATATAACTCCCCGTTTGCAGTAGACTTGCCATGAAACTTTGGACCATACCATGATGCCGTCATAACACCAATATCCGACAGCGTAATATTGGTCATGCTAGGCTTGGCGTCTTTGCTAACAGTTATTTTGGCTGCACCATAATTTGCTGTAGCGTTTGTGTCTCTAAAATTAATCAGTGCCACACTCGCTGCAAGTAAACTAATGATGAAACCTATTTTTATTGAACGCAAATAATACCTCTTTTTAATTAAAAACACTTTTTGATTTCGAGTATAGGAATATTTTGATAGAGTAAGGGTAGTTTCTAACTTCTCAGATAAGCAGCAAACCTTAATACAGCTCGGTTTTGATCTTCTATTAGAACCAGAGAATTGTTAAAAGTGAAATAATATATAGGATTTTGGAAAATGCTTATATATAAATTTGAATCTATATCAATATTATCAAATAACGCTTTATATAAAATGGATAATTCCTGCTTATTATTAACAACCAGATCCATTTTAACTTTATATTGTACTGAAACAGTACTGCTTATCTTCCTGGTATTAAAACTACCCAGAGCACGTACAGCTGTGAAGTTAGCACTTAACAATAATAGTACCAGAAACACAAAATATGTAAGCCTGTTGAACTTCATGTAAATTTGAGCTAATTACCTTTACCTAATATGTATATCGTAAATTTACACATTTACTTTAGTACAGAACAAATATTCAATGTGATTTGGTTCATATCTTCAATAGAGTACCCTCTAAATTTACGCAAAAAACGAAGATTTTGAATTTGAGAAGAAATTTTACCCTGCATAAAACTTGTTTCTACCAGTATTTGTCAAATATTTTTACTTGTAATTTTAACACTTGACTTAATAGAAGCCAGTTCATAATAAAATCGGACTATTTTAGCCTTTTTAATCCGGCTACTTTTTTAGTCTGCAGTGTAAAGCCTTCAATTTCAGGTTAGAGATAATTTCAAATTCTTTCCCTTTTTCATAACTTACTTAATAGAATTTAGATCAAATATGGCAAAGATTTCGGCATTCATTCCATTATCTGTAAAAAATGATAATCCCGGCTTAATTAAACAATTAAAGGATTATGGTATCTCTACATATATTTTAAGTTCCGGTTCGCCGGCCTCAAATCTGCAAGATACTGAAACGCTCTACGTTAATAACTTACAAAGCACTCAAACCATCAAGCTTCTTTCAATAAAAATTTTTACAGAATACGTTCTTTTATCAGTTAAACAGAATGTTATTATTCCCTCATTTTCCCAAATGGAAAGATTTATACGTTTTGCTGAAGAGAATCAGGCTGGGATAGTTTACTCGGACTATTATGAAATTAAGAATGGCATTCAGCAGGAACATCCAACAATTAATTATCAGCCAGGCAGTATAAGAGATGATTTTGATTTTGGTCCTGTACTATTCTTTAAGGCAACAGCATTCAGGGAGGCTCTATCGTACGTAAAGACCGACTACAAATTTGCCGGTTTGTATGACATGCGTTTGAAAATTTCTCAAAGATATCCTATAAAAAAAATCCCAGAATTTTTATATACTGTAATAGAAAATGATACCCGCAACTCAGATGAAAAACAATTTGATTATGTTAACCCAAGCAACAGGTCAATTCAAATTGAAATGGAAATTGCGGCTACCGACCATCTTAAGCAAATTAATGCTTTTCTTAAACCGAATTTTGAAGAATTAAATCTTGACGAAAATATTTTTGATGTAGAAGCCTCTGTGATTATTCCCGTAAAAAACAGGGCAACCACAGTTAACCACGCTGTTGAATCTGCACTAAAACAAAGAACGGATTTCCCTTTCAACATTATTGTTGTTGATAATCATTCAACTGATGGAACAACAGAATTGCTGAAATCCTTAATTGGTAAATACAAAAAAATTATTCATATAATTCCGGAAAGAACCGATCTTTTGATTGGTGGCTGCTGGAGTGAAGCGGTTCATAACCCCGCATGTGGGAAATTCTCAGTTCAGTTGGATAGCGATGATCTTTACAAGGATGAATATACACTTCAAACAATTGTTGATACATTTAGAAAAGAAAAGTGTGCAATGGTTATTGGCTCCTACATTTTAACAGACTTTAATTTGAATGAAATTCCTCCAGGATTAATTGATCATTCCGAATGGACTTCTGAAAACGGTCACAATAATGCATTAAGAATTAATGGACTTGGTGCACCACGCGCTTTTTACACCCCACTGCTGCGTAAATTAAATATTCCAAATGTCAGTTATGGCGAGGATTACTATCTGGGAATAACAATATCTCGCAATTTTAAAATTGGAAGAATCTTTAAACCAATTTATCTTTGTAGAAGATGGACGGGTAATACCGACACAGTTCTTGACATTTATAAAATAAATGTCAACAATACATATAAAGATAATTTGCGTACAAACGAAATTTTATTAAGACAAAAAAAGAATTTGAAAAATGATATTTGAAGAAAAGAATAAGTCGGAGAATAATTGGCCTGAACAAACCCGGCAACTGCTTGAAAAGCAAAAAACTTCCTGGAAGCTTTGCAGAAACAATTATGAAGCACTTGGCAGAATTCAAACGCGTAAATATGAATTTGAAAATTTTGATATAAAAATTCAGCTCAACCCAGAAAGAATAACTTCGTCTTCGGCAGATGTAGGCGCCCCGGCAATAAAATTGCGTAAATGTTTTTTATGTCTCGAAAATCTTCCTAAAGAGCAGGAATGTTTAGTTTATAATAAAAATTTTGTAATCCTTTCAAATCCATACCCAATATTCCAGGAACACTTTACGATTTCAAAAAAACATCATCTGCCCCAAACAATTATCGGCAACTTTGAAGAATTGCTCGATATTACCCATGCGCTTGGGAAATTTTACACAGTTTTTTATAATGGTCCCAAATGCGGATCCTCTGCCCCCGATCACATGCATTTTCAAGCTGTTACCAAAAATGAAATTCCTGTTGAATATGAATTTTGTATGATGATTGAAAAGTTAGGACCAATGGTATTAAGAAATGGAAAAATAGATGTTCGCTTTTTTGAAGATCATCTCCGCTATTTTATTTCTTTCGAATCTCAATACAAAGGTGAATTGCTTTTTGCCTTCAAAACCTTTGTGAAAGCTTTTAAAAAAATCTCTCTTCTTAATGAAGAGCCTCTAATGAATATTATTGCAACCTTCCATGAAAGATCATGGCGTTTGATAATATTTCCAAGATTAAAACACAGACCACACCAATTCTATGCGGATGATGAGAGTAAATTATTAATAAGTCCTGCCGCTGTTGATATGGGAGGCTTGTTAATTATACCCCGTAAAGAAGACTTTGAAAAAATAAAAAGTGAGGATATAATAAGTATCTATAAGCAGGTAACTCTACCAAAGGAATATTTTGAATATTTAAGAAAAAAAATAGGAGAAATTTTTACTAAATAACTCACGTTACGCAAAAAGGTATTTATGCCAATTGATTTTACAACTTCATAACTCCACCGTTTAGAGAGTGTGTGATAATTAAGATTTTTTGAAAAAATGTTTCGATTTCTTTTTAAAAACAAAACAATAATTCTCTTAACTCCCTATTTTCACACAGGCTCTTTACGGTGGAGACAAAAGACGNNATTAAATTATGCGTAACGTGAGTAAATAATTATTTAAAGTACTTTAACAGTAATTACGCTAACATCGTCATCAAATTCACCGCCTGTATATTGAGCAAGTTCCTTTTTAATCTGTTCAATTGTGTCCTGATCAGGATCAAGCTTTTGTAAGAATTTCATCAACCGTTCTTCTGAATAGAGTTCTCCCTTTACATTTCTCGCTTCAGTAATTCCATCTGTAAAAACAAACAGTTCATCCCCTTTTTTCAGTTTCAACTCATGGTCTTCATATTCACCGGCTTTGCTAAATCCAAGCAGCACTCCTTTCGATAAAATTCTTTCAACATTCTTCGATTTATAAATCAGCGGCAAGTCCCCTGCGCCGGAATAGCGGGCAATTTTATTTTTGGTATCAAGAATAATTACCGAGAGAGTTATAAACACTTCCGAAATTCTTTCATCTTTAAAAATAGATTCATTTACTTTCTGAAGAATATGGCTTGGCTGATAATCGTTTGAAGATTCTAACACAAACCGCGCTGCACTGCGCACATATCCTGCATAAGCAACTGCAAAATACCAGGCGCCCCATCTTTTTCCCATCACGTCGCCAAGAATTATCGCTAAATGGTCATCATCCATTTGAAAATAATCAATGAAGTCTCCTCCGGGAATATTTTTAAATGGCATGTGCCAATGTTTAATCTGGAATCCTTCAGTTTTAGGAAACTCATCCGGTACAACTTTTGCCCCCATTGAATCTGCAGCTTTCTGAACCTCATCCACTACTTTAACTCTTTCCTTTTCCAGGCTTTTAAGAATTGCTGAAACTTTTGCAATTACAACTTTTGGACTAGACGTTTTTATAATATAATCTTCAATTTCAAGATCAAATCCCTGCAGAATATCATCATCCTCTCCCTTTGCAGTAAGAAAAACAAAAGGAATTTGTTTCAATTCAGGATTTTTTAAAAGCAGTCTTCGGAATTCATAGCCGTCAACTTCAGGCATCATAACATCACTAATAATGAGGTCCGGTTTAATTTTTTCTGCAAGCTTCAAACCCTCTTTACCATTGTTTGCTATTTCGCAATGGAATCCTGCCCTTGATAAATTGAAATTAAAAAGCTTAGCAATATTAGGTTCATCTTCTACAAGAAGAATGGTTCCTGTGGTTTTATTTATATTGTCTTGTATCACTATTTTCTCAAAAAAAATTATTTCCGGCAGAGGTATTCAGCGTCGGCCGTAAAATCGAATTTATTTATTAAAACTTTTAATAGCGTCTTGCAATACATTGTATGACTCAAAAACTCTGAATAGTCTTGTAAGTTCAAACATAGACCTGACTGCGGGTTGAAATCCAACAAGTTTCAAATCACCGCCAAGTTTAGCGACCTTTTTAAGAGTGTTAACAATAACTCCTAAAAAAGTAGAATCAACAAATTCCACTGAGCTTAAATCAATAATTACTTTTTTATATCCCCTGTTTATTTTTTCATTTACTTGAATTTTCAATTCTTCCGCCTCACGCATTGTAGCCCTGTCGAGATTTACTATTTCGAGAACTATATCGTCAATTTCTTCTTCAATTATTCCCATCTGGCACCTTCCTGTAACATTATTCTTTTGGTGATTCAATTTTGTATTTATCCATTAATCTATAAAGTGTTGCTCTTCCTATTTTGAGTTTTCTTGCAGCTTCAACTATGTTGCCCTCAGTAACTTTTAGCGCATGACGTATAGCTTCTTCCTTTAATTTTTCAAATGGAATTACCGGAGAATCCTCTCCAAACATTACGCCATTGCTATTAGACACACCAACGTTAAACTGTGATGTTATGTTTGAAGGCAGCGTATCTGTCTCAATAAGTTCATTATCGCTCAAAATCATACATCTTTCAATAGTATTTTCCAATTCGCGAACGTTTCCCGGCCAGTCGTAATCGTACATAATTTTAAGCGCGGGTTTACTAAATGTTTTGACATGTTTTCCAAGTTTTTCATTAAAAACTTTCAGAAAGTGGTTAATCAAAATAACTATATCACCTTTTCTCTCACGAAGCGGAAGAATATGAATTGGGAAAGAAGCTAATCGATAATATAGATCCTCACGGAAAAGTTTATTAGTTACAGCCGATTTTAGATCACGGTTTGTAGCAGAAATTATTCTAACATCGGTTTTGATAATCTCATTCCCGCCAACTCTTTCAAATTCCTTTTGCTGAATTACGCGTAATATTTTAGCCTGAAGAGCCATTTCCATTTCACCAATTTCATCAAGAAATATTGTGCCTCCTCTTGCCAGTTCAAACTTTCCGATCTTTCTTACATGAGCACCGGTAAATGAGCCCTTTTCATGCCCAAATAATTCGCTTTCAAGAAGTTCTCTTGGAATAGATGCACAATTTACAACAACAAATGGGGCGGCTTTTCTTTTACCATTATAATGAATTGCGCGTGCAATTAATTCCTTCCCTGTTCCACTTTCACCGGTTATTAAAACTGTTATATCATTATCGAGTACTTTGGAAACCATTTTGAAGGCGTCCTGCATTTTTTTATCTGCAGAAATTATATTTTCAAAACTGAATTCTTTTTCAAGGTTCTCTTTTAAATTTTCAAGTTCGCGCTCAAGGTCAAAGTTTTTAATAGCATTTCTTAACGCTGGCTCAAGGCGGTTTTTATCAATTGGTTTGGGAAAATAATCAAATGCACCAAGCCGTACAGATTCCAATGCAACTTCCACGCTGCCTTGCGCAGAAAGCATAATAACCGGAAGATGTGGATATTTCTGTTTTATTCTACTTAGCACCTCGTTGCCATTAATATCCGGAAGCATTATATCCAAAAGAACTAAATCCGGATTATCGGCCATTGCATTAAGTGCGTCTGAACCATTTGAAAAAGTTTTACATTCGTATCCCCACTGATTCTTTACCCAATGCAGAAGCATTTTTTGTATTGAGTCTTCGTCATCAACAATAAATATTAATTTTTCCAATATTTCCTCGGCTAAAAACTACTTTGGTAATCTTATAATAAATGTTGTTCCCTTGTTGATCTGGCTTCTAACTTTTATAAAGCCTTTATGTAATTCTATAATTTGTTTAGAATTTACGAGCCCAAATCCGGCACCTCCCAGCGGACTACCAGACTGCTGAATTTTGCTAAACTTTTGAAAAAGTTTTGGAAGTTCATCTTCGGGAATTCCAATTCCTGTATCTGTAACGGCTATTTCGATCTCTTTTCCAAAATCTTGAACTATAAATGAAATTCTTCCGCCCGGGTTTGTATATTTAATTGCATTTGAAAGCAAATTTGAAAGTACTTTTAACATGCGTTCTTTGTCAATGCTCACTATTAAATCATTCTTCGGATATTCTTTTGATATTATAAAATTCTTTTCTTTGATTTGATCACTAAAATTTCTAATGACTTCGTTAATAACATAAACAATATTAATATTTTCTAAGTGAAGTTCATCATCACCGCTTTGAAGTTTTGAAAAATCCAGAATATCGTTTATTAGTTTTCCAAGTCTTTTTCCTTCCATCAAAATAATATTACTGAATTCCTGTACAGTTGCCTTAGGAAGATCGGAATCTGATATTAATGTTTCGGCAAATCCAACAATTGAAGCAAGGGGCGTGCGCAATTCGTGGGAAACATTCGATATAAACTCACCTTTAAGTTTATTAAGTTCCTCAAGTACTGTAATTTTATGTCTTGCCCGCTCTCGTTCAATCGAAATTATCCTGTTAGCTTCTACTAATTTTGTATTGAGATCTCTTATTTTTTGTTCGTCGAGTTTTCTTCTTGTAATATTACGCCCAATACTCAGCATTCCAGAAACTTGACCACCTGCCAGCATTGGTTTTGCGCTGATTTCAAACATTACCCTTTTATCAAAACGATCTAAAAATAAAGTTTCAAATCTTGTTATTCCATCTGAGTTTAAAATTTTAGAAAATGCGGCGGCAACTTTACCTTCATCTTCTTTATCAATAAACTCCAAAAAATGTCTCCCAATCATCTCGTCGGGAGTATAACCAAGTGCGCTTGCGCCGTTTTTATTTACCATTCCAAAGCAGCCAAAACCATCTAAAATAAAAATCAAATCTTCTGCCGTATCAATCAGCATTCTAAATCTTTCTTCAGAGTTCTCTAACCGTAATTGAATTATTTTTTCATCTGTAACATCTTGAATTGTTCCAACAATTCTTACAATATTATTTTTTCTAATTATTGGAATTCCTGAATGCCGTACCCAATGTTCTTTTCCAAACCGGTCATGTATTCTGTATTCAATTACTGATTCCTCTCCGCTCTTTAATTTTAACAGAAAATCATTAAAGCCGGGAAGATCTGATTCGCTAATGGAATTACGAATCTGAAATTTATTTTGATAAACCTCATCTGGTGAATAACCAAAAAGAGTGCGTGCGGCGGCAGAAATAAAGGTATATTCAGAACCTTCAGCATTCGTAGAAAATAAAACAATATTAACGCCTGCTAGTATTTCTTTTATTTCTTGATTAACCTCTGGATGATCCAAAACGGTTTCAGCCGGCGTTGTTAAAATTATCTGTGATGATTTTCCGGCTTGATTTTTAACTTCTTCTGATAATGATGTTAAATCTTCATGAATCTCTTTAGAATTGGGGAGCTTATTTTTAGAAAAGAGTACCAAATAATATTTTGTGTTTGAATCTTCAAAATATTTTTCTTTATAAAATGATTTGAGCCCAAACTTAGTACAAAATAGTTTGTACGCTTTCGATAACTTTATTTCTGTAAGAGTTGGATCATTTTTTTTTGTTATAAGTTTAGTAATTGCAATAAGCTCTTCTTGATCCTTAGGTATATTTCCATTTAGATAAAGAATAATATTTTCCTTACCGCTGTTTTTTAATATAAAGCCAAGATCACATTTATATTTTAAGCAAATCCTTTCTAAAGTGCTTTCTGTCCCATTTTTCATCAAATCTTAATCAAGCCTGTATTATTTTGATGCAAGATAATAAATTCAGTCTACTAAATATAGAGGCTGTTCATATATATGCTTTTTTTTGCAAAAAATACCAATAAGAAGTAAAAAGTATATCCAGAAGCATAAATAATAAATTGTTAAAACAAACCTTAAATACTATTCTTATATGCCAATAATTAATCAAAATCAGCATTAAATCACTTTTATATAATTATTACTCAACTTTTGTTATTATTTTACATAAAAGAGAGAAAAGCTTTATATGAATAAATTTAAAAAGCCGGAATTGCTTGCCCCGGCCGGTGACTGGAGTATGCTTAATGTTGCCATCAACAGCGGTGCAAATGCCGTTTATTTTGGTCTAAAAAAATTAAGTATGCGTGCAGCAGCAAATAATTTTGAGATTAAAGACCTTGCCCATATTGTTAATCATTGTAAAGATAATGAAGTAAAGGCACACCTTACACTCAACACGATTGTTTTTGAAGATGAGCTTAATGAACTTGATGAAATTGTCCAGGCTTCTAAAACGGCTGGTATTGAAATGATTATTTGCTGGGACATGTCTGTTATACAAAAATGTATCAAGTATAGTATGCCTTTTTGTATAAGCACGCAAGCATCTATATCAAATTCGGATGCAGTAAAATTTTATGAACAACTTGGCGCTAAACGAATAGTTCTAGCCAGGGAATGTACGTTGGATAAAATTATAGAAATTAGAAGCAAATCAAATATTGAAATTGAAGCTTTTGTTCATGGAGCGATGTGCATTGCTGTAAGCGGGAGATGCTTTATGAGCCATGAGGTTTTTGATAAAAGCGCAAACCGCGGTGAATGCCTGCAGCCTTGCCGACGAGAATATGAAATAAAAGATGTTGATGAAAAATTTTCTCTTATTCTTGGGCAGGATTATGTTCTTTCTCCAAAAGATCTATGTACAATCGAATTTATTGATAAACTTATAGAAGCAGGTATTGATGCATTTAAAATAGAAGGAAGAAAAAGAGCTCCGGAATATATTGCAAAAACTGTTTCGGTTTACCGTAAGGCAATTGATTTTTATTATGAAAATAAACTTACAATCGATGTTAAAAAAGAATTTCTTGAAGAGTTGAAAAAAGTATATAACCGTGGGTTTTCACAAGGTTTTTATTTTGGAGAGCCAGGCTCTGAGAGTTATACAAAAATATACGGCAATGTTGCGACAACAAAAAAAGTTTATGTGGGAAGGGTATTAAACTATTATAAAAAAAGTAAAATTGCCTTTGTGCGTGCAGAAGCAGAATCATTAAGTACCGGTGATTCAATTTATATAATGGGAAGTACTACCGGTGTTGTTGACTTGAAACTAGGCAAATTAAAAAAAGATGAAACCGAACTTGATGCAATCGAAAAAGGGAATGATATTACTTTTGAATGCGGTGATCTTGTAAGGGCAAACGACAGGGTTTATAAAATTGTTCAAATAAATAATTGAAAATTACTTCCAGGTAAGTTTAGGTTTACTGCCCTCAAAACTTTCAACAGCTTCATCAAGAGAAGGAAAAACTTTAAATACCTTATCCATACGGGTAAGAACAAAGACCAGTGATGGCAAATCTTTATTATAAACTAACCTTAAATCACCATTTAAAGAGTTTACCTTTTTAAGTAATGCAACCATTGCACCAAGAAATGTTGAATCAACGTATTCGCAAATGCTTAAATCAATTATAATTTTTGCCGAGCCGCTTGTAATTATATCCCCAACAAACTCTTTGAATTTTACTGCTTTTGCAAGTGTGGCTCTATTCAAAAAGACATGTACTATTGCTACTTCACCAACTATTTCCGACTTAAAGTCCATAATTAAATATACTTTCTTAGTTGAATTCTTACTACCAATATAAAAATTCCAGCAATAATAGAAAACAGGCAAAATGTTTCAATATTTCTTGTTAGATTCCCTAACTTCTGTTTGAAATCTATACTCCATATATATAATTACATTTTTAACATTAATTATTTATACCTGTTCCTTTCCCTGTATGTTTCAATTAGCTTTGATTGCAGATTACTTTATGATACTATCTCTAATAGTGATGGTGATAATGATGATTTGTTTAAAAAAAAGAAGGCGAAGGACCTTCTTAAACTTTTTACCCTTCGCCAATCTTAAGGACGGAGCCTTATTTGTGTGTGTGCCTATATTATAACAAGTGGAGTGCCAGGTTTTATTTAATTCCTGCACAGATAAAAAATGCGTTTATAGCCCGTTTTCTCATCATTTTATAATTTTTATCTACTTGTTTTTCAATAGGACATATACTTGCCACGAATAATATTCGTGGTAAACGAATTATATACATAGCCTTTCAAAGTCAAAAATGAATCCTGAAATTCAACTGGAGATCGCTCATTGAGACCGTCGAATTTACAGAGGTTTTTTCCTGAAGAGAAACACCCAGCGGTGGCTCATTTGAAAAAAAGGTTAAATCTATTTGGCTATAAACAAAATGCACTGCATACAATAATAATAATGCTGTCCTAAACTTATAAGACTTATTATAATCATCATATTTCTGTTGAATGAGCAGATTATTAGTTTCATTCAAATAATCTTTTTCTTTCTTATTTGTATCTAAATGAAAATAAATTAACGCGCCCAGATTAACTGCTGAAAACGCTGTTTCAATCCACCCTTTAGTTTTATAACCCAGGTACAATTGTCCCAATCCCGGAAAGACGCTAAGTATTCGTGCATTCCACATAATAAGGGGGTCGACAAATTTAACTTCCTTTTTAATTTGGGTTGAATCCGGATGTTGAACAATATCAGGGTTTTTCCGCATGTATTCAGTTTTAACTTCATTGAAAATAGCAATTAACTTGGAAGAAATATTCGATGGGTCGGGTATATACTTCTTCTGTATTTTTAATATCTCTTCAAAACTATTTCTTGTAGATTGATCATCACTTCTCTGGTAGAAAATATTTGCACGCATCAAGTACAATTCTATCTTTAAAGAATCGCTCAAAATTCCTTTTTGAATTAACTGGTCGGAAAGTTTAATCACGTTATCAAATTGAAATGTTTCATATTGTTTTTTCACATTATTATAAGTTACATCTTGAGCAAAAGATAAAGAGGCGCAAAAAAGAAAAATAATTATTACACAATAATATTTAATCATTTAAGCAATACCATTTTTTTTGTTTGAATAAAATTGCCCGTGCGTAATTGCAAAAAATAGATCCCGCTGGGGACTTTTTTGTTGAATTTATCTGCTGCGTTCCATTCTTTTAAGTATTTTCCCGGTTCATAGTCTCCACTTATTAAAGTAATAATGTGTTCCCCTAAAAGAGAATAAACATCAAGTGAAATTGAAGAACGTTTGGAAATTGCAAAAGCTATGCTAGTAGAAGGATTAAATGGATTCGGAAAATTTTGATAAAGCTCAAAATCCTTAGGAAAATATTTTTCATTTTCCGTTGAATTTGAATTTTCAATAAGAAGTTCTACATAGGGAACGGTTTTTCCAGAATGCCCTCTATCAGTCCTTCCACCAAAGACAGCCACAAGTCCGTTTCTATAAGCAACCGCCATCAAATTTGTTCTTGCATAAGTCATGGGTTGTATTTGCGTAATCTTCAGAGTACCATCCTGCATAATTTCAATTTGTTCAACACTATTCATTGCGTTTAGTTTTTCATTATACCCGCCGATTATAAATCCTTTTTGACTAAGGGGATTATATACCGCTGACCCTGCAGCGCGGACTTCATACAAACGATTCAGCACATCGGACAAATTTTGGGTTGAAATATTGAATTTTTGTATCGAGTTCATAACACCATTCATAACGCCGCCGAAGATGTAGATGTTATCTCCGACAATAAAAGTCATTCGCTGGCTAAGTGTACTTGAAGAAGGTGAGTTATATGTAAACGCAATATTTTTGGAGTTTAAGTTATATCCTGCAATATAAGCTAGGGAATCACCCTGTGTTGAAGGATCACCGCCAATAATATATAAACTATCACCAATAATATGGCCAGTTGAAAATGACCTGCCAAAATTTTTATTTCTATCAAAAGTAGATGCAAGATTGGTTACAATCTTATAATCCCATGATTCAATTGAACTTTTATCATCAACCGCGCCCCCAAAATACATTACAGTGTTTTTCCATATCCCCGCAACAAATTGATCTCTTGCCTGCAGCATATGCCCCACTATCTTCCATTGGATTTTCTGCGGATCAAATTCCTGAATCCAATCAACTGCTTTTTGCAGAGAATCTGAGTAGCCTCCCAATATGTATATTTTATCATTAAATGACGCATAAATAACTTGCCCTCCTGAAACCGGGTATGGCATATATGAAAATATCTGCCAATGAAATTGCGCATAACTATTAATGGTAACAAAAACAAACAATATTAAACACAGTTTTTTCATCTTTTAAATGCACTTTTTTTAAAAAATATTATCTCAATATAAAAAAGATTCATTCATTTTTAAATTTAAGCCTGAGTCTTACTGTATCCCTTGCATGCAGAACAAATGAAGTATCAATGTTTTTAAATCTAGGATTTTTGATAATCAGATTTATAGCTCCCGGCGCAACTTTAATAAAATCATTTGTCTTCATCGGCAGCGCTGCCTTTAAGTTTCCGTTAATATAAATATCTCCAACCATCGGAAAAGCCTGGCAATAAATAAACGCTTTAGTTTCAAATTCGATATTAACATGCAACTTAGTTACTTCATCGGCATTTACAGTAACCGTTTTGTAATAAATAGGGCAATCCGGATGAACAAACTTAACCGAATATTCACCTGTCTTCAGCGGGTATGGCCTGTTAAACGGGGTTCTACCTATACTCTCGCCATTTATAAATATCTCTGCATTGGTGGGAATAGATTGAACGTCAAGAGACCCAATACCCACGGGATTACTATTATTATTAGCTGGATTTGTGTCCTGTTTTTGTGGATTTATAACTTCATTTTGTTTTTGATTGTTTTCAATTGGTTGATTGACACTGTTTTGATTTACATCAGTTTTTAAAGGTTCCTTTTGCAATGGATTTATTATATTCTTCTGCTGAGTCTGGATGCCTTGCTGCTGTGTACTTGGGCTTGAATTTTCCGATAGCTCGTTTTGCTTCTGATTTTTTTCTTTGGGATAAAAAATAATTCCGGCAATTATTAAAATAATTACAAGAAGAAACAGCCAGGCTAATCTTGATTGTCTTCCATCCCTATCAACACTGTTCACAACAATTGACGGCTGGTCAATCATAACATTAAGCTCATCCAAAACTTCTTCTGCGGAGTTATAACGATTGTTAACATTTTTTTTCAAAAGTCTTAATAAAATATTGTTTACCCCTTGAGCCTCAACAATTTTTTCAATTAACGAACTTTCTTCAAAGCTGTTTATTTCATTCAGGGTTAAACTTACGTTTTCCTTTAGGAATGGATTTTTCCCGGTAAACAATTCAAACAAAACTACCCCAAGAGAAAACAAATCACTTTGGGCTGTAAGTTTTGCCCCGCGAACCTGTTCAGGAGACATATAGCTTGGCGTTCCAACAATTGCGTAAGGATTTGTAACAAAATTATCTTCCGCAGAAAGGGCTAATCCAAAATCTCCTAATTTTACATTAAGATTTTTATCTATAAAAATATTTTCCGGCTTTATATCGCGGTGAATAATTTGATTCTTGTGTGCGTAGTCTAGTCCTTTAAGAAGCTGAATCATTACATGCTCTTTTTGATCGAGCGTAAGAGTCTTTGTTTTAAAAACTTCTCTTAATGATTCACCCTCTATATATTCAAAAGAAATGTAGAAGAACTCCTTGCTCATTCCAAAATCGAGTACTTTAATAATGTTGGGATGATCAAGTTTTGCAAGAATTTTTGCTTCTCTTTTAAAACGCTCTACCGAAGATTGATCGAAAATTTTTTGGGTATTAAGGACTTTGAGAATTATTTTTTTGCTGAGATAAATATGATTTGCAAGAAAAACCGCAGCGTGTTCATCTTTCTTCAGAACCTCAATAATCTGAAATTTTTCGAATAATATTTCTGAAGTCAACGCAGACATTCTATTGTTCCCCCATCTCTTTCAATTTTAACTGGATCCAGCGTACTGAAACATCTAAAGATTTTGCTGTTAATGTTCTATTGCCGTGAAGTTCTTCCAGACGTTTTTTTAAAAGGAGTTTTTCAAACTCCCGCAATGTTCCTTGAAAATTTTCTAAGTCAGCTGCATCTTCTAAAATAATATGTTCGGCAAGTAACTTGTTTCCATCACAAAGAATAAGCGCCCGCTGAATAACGTTTAGAAGCTGGCGGACATTTCCAGGCCAATAATAATTTTCCATTTTTTTTATTGCTTCCGATTCAATTACCATTTCCGGTTTGCCAATCTTCTTAATAAAATGACTTGCAAGTAATGAAATATCCGTCCGGCGTTCACGTAACGGCGGAATGCGGATTGGAAAAATATTTAATCTATAATATAAATCCTCTCTGAAGGTTCCTTCCTTCACAAGTGACAGCAAATCTTTGTTGGTGGCAGTAATAATTCTCACGTCAATTTTTTTTACCTTTACATCACCCAGTCGTATTATTTCCCTGTTCTCTAAAACACGCAATAGTTTTGCTTGCAGTGCTATTGATATATCAGCAATTTCATCAAGCATAAATGTGCCTGTATCGGCAGCTTCAAGCAAACCCTGTTTATCATTATTTGCACCGGTGAACGCGCCTTTTTTATATCCAAACAACTCACTTTCAAGAAGTGTATCCGGTATAGAGCCGCAAAATTGTGCAAGGAATGGTTTTTCTTTTCTTTTACTTAATGTATGAATTGCTTTTGCTGCCAATTCCTTTCCGGTTCCACTTTCTCCTGTAATTAAAACAGTGGCATCTGTTAATGCAACTTTGTGAATTATATGTGCAAGTGTTCTCATTGCAGCACTATCACCCACCATTTCAGGAATTTCTTCGGTGAGTTGAAGTCTATTAATCAAAATTTGATTTTCTTTTTCAAGCTCTTCCAGTTTCAATATTCTATCAAGCGCCAGAGAAACTAAATTTGAGAAAAAGCTTAAAAATAGGAGATTCTCTTCTGTAAACTCGCGCCTGTCTAACTGGCTGTCGGCAATAATTACTCCCCAAACTTTTCCTTCACGAACAATAGGAACTCCAATCACAGACTTGATGCGCTGAATTTGTACACTTTCAAATTGAGAAAGGTGCGGGTCGCTCATAACGTCATGATAAAGAAGAGGCTTTCTTTCTTTAATTACTTTTTGCAGAATTCCGGATGAGAACTCGTGAAGATCTGTAATGCTTTCATTCGATATTTTACGTGCGCTAATAATTGAAAAAGTATCATAGGCTTCATCATATTTAACAAACAATCCCCGCTCAGCATTAATTACCTTGATAACAATATCAATAGCATCTTCTATAAGTGAATCCTGACGTGTGGCTGAATTCAGAATCTCGGTAAATTCATAAAGTGATTCAAATTCATCTTTAGTAAGATTTTTTATGTGATTAATATTTTCAGAAAAAAAATTGTTCATTTATAAATATTAAAAATGTATAAGTGATAAAAATTTTTATTGTACTATAAAAGAAGCCGGTTTAGATCTGGTTCCGTTTTTATAATCATCAATACACCAAATTACCCAATAATATTCTCCCGGCGGTATTGGGATATCCGCAACAATTTGTATAGCATCTTCTGAAATATTTTGTTTTTGCCAAATCCACGGTATAGTAGAAGTAGTATCTTTATAAATTTCAATTGTATATGTAAAATTGTACCCAGGTAAAAATCTATACCATTTTAGAGTTGGACTTGAACCAACCGTTTGCTTATTAGATGGACTTAATGGTATAACCTCCTGTCTGATTACCCTTTTAATATCCGAAGAACCAATAGCATCGCTTCTATTTTTCTCCTTAACAACTATATCAAAACTTCTTCCTATAAGGGCATCGATTGACAGGATGTTAAAATCAGACGGAAGATAAGCGCCTTCATAAGCTTGTGTGCTTGAATTGTACACAAGCTTTTTATTAAAATTAATTAGTGTGCACCTAAGAAAAACAGAATCAATATTACTTTCTGTGTCTGTAATCCGTGCTTGAACATCAAGATAGGTGTCCTGCACGTCGGGATATCTATTTAACACAGTTGTATATAGAAACATGTTATTAAGTTTTGGAATTGTATTCATTAAAAAATCATCAAGTCTTTTGGTCTGCTGACCGGAAACTTGAGCATTAACTGAATCTTTATAGTACCCATCTGCTTCAAATGTTATAAAACTGTTTGTCATTTGAATATTTGTAAATTTATAATATCCGTTACCATCGGTCTGAACGACTATATTTTGATTTCTCAAAGTTACTTTTACACCGGAAATTGGTTTACTTGGCAGAGAAACAGTTTTTACATAGCCATCAATTCTCGTAACCTCTTTCAAGGTAAAATCATCAACATGTTTTTGCGTGCTTGTAACTTGAACTGTGGTCGAATCTTTATAGTAACCATCCGCTTCAAAAACGATATGCCCATCTTTCTTTGGTACATTAGGAAATTTATAGTATCCATTTGCATCGGTTGTAATAACAATATTTTGATTTCGCCATGTAACTTTAACCCCTGCAATTGCCTTACTTGGTAAAGATGCTGTTTTTACATATCCGTCAATAGTAGAGAATTGGTAATCAGGATTATCAGGGTCTAAAGGATTCAGATGAGGAGCCTCACATGAATACAAAAAGACAACTAAAAGCACTACAATTATACTGCGAAAAATTTTCATAACGAGCTTATTTCCATACTAATGACAAAAAATCAAGAAAATTAAAGCAAATATGCAGAGAAATTTTTTAATTAGAAACTCAAAAAGATAGTTCCTTTCATATAAAGAGCAGCTTTTCCCGATATTTTTATTCTCTCTCCTGCATCCTGGCAGAATAACTCACCACCTCTCTTTGAGACCTGGTGCGCGCGAAAATTTTTCTTACCAAGCTTTTCAGACCAATAAGGCACAAGCACTGTATGAGAAGACCCTGTAACGGGATCCTCATTTATTCCGTCATTTGGGGCAAACATCCTTGAAACAAAATCGACCTCTTTGCCTTTTGAAGAAATAATTACTCCATGATCATGAACCAACTTTAAAAGTTCAAAGTTGGGAATAAAATTTCTTACATATTCCTCAGAATCAAAAATAATCAAAACATAAAACCCATTTATCAGTGCTTCAAGCGGTCTTTTATCAAAGCATTTTATAATTGTATCACTAATCTCTATTTGTTTAGGCTTATTTGATGGAAAATCTAATGTAAATAAATCCCCATTCCGTTCAACAATAAGCTCCCCGCTTGCCGACATAAATTTAACACTTTCCAGTTCTTTTTCAATGAAATTAAAAAAGACAAATCCTGAAGCAAGAGTAGCATGACCGCATAAAGGCACCTCGGTGGTTGGTGTCATCCATCTGATATTATAATTATCGTCTTCCTTTACAAAGAAAGCTGTTTCCGCAAGATTATTTTCTGCGGCTATATTTTGAAGTGTTTTATCGTCAAGCCATTTTTCTAATGGTACCACGGCAGCAGGATTTCCTCTAAACAATTCAGAAGTAAATGCATCAACCTGATAAATTGGTAATTTCATATCTTAGCCTGATTAAGATGTAATTTAAAAAACATTTCTTTGTGTAAGAACGGCACTAATGCTACTTTCAATCCCTCAATATATAACTCCTTTCTGGTTATAACACCATTAGTGAAAAAACCTATAGCACCGTGTTTCTGTTTGGTATTACTTTCGTTCATTATTTCATCCATTACTACTCCAAGCTCTATACCTTGCAAGAGTTTCTCAACCATATTTTGGGGTAATTCAAAATGAGGTGATGTACCAAATCCAACATTTCCATTTATATCAACAACACACATACATCCAAACGCAAACCATTTTTCAAAAATATTAATAATGCCGCCTTCAATCCCAACGAATAAATCTGCGTTAAGTTTATCTTTCCCATTCAGCTCTTTCAATCTTAAAGCCCGGTTTTGGGCACCAATAAAGGTTTCGTCATTTACCGGTTGTACTGAAACACCTGAATTAACGTCAATTCCAATAACTTCAAGGTTATCAAAATATATTGAAAAGGCTTCTTCAACAGATTTTATTTTTACAGGATTATTTGAGCCTACAAGAATTTTCACAATGGATCCATAATTGGAAAAAATTGCTTTTAAACAATACAAAAATATTTCATTATTATTTATTTGTATATTATCAATGTGTTAATTCCCACAATTTGGTATGAAAGGATTACGTCATAAAGCATAATAATGGCATTAATGATTGATGATTTTAAATTTATATTTGAAGTTGGCTATAAACTTTGCTCATTAGATAAATTCCCAAACTGGCTGAATAATTCTTCATACAAAGCAAAGCGTGATAAGATGATGAAATAAATAATTATCCTGCAAATTCTAAATTCGACATGGGGCAATACCAGGATTTTTCTTATAAACCTAAGCTGCCATTTTTTTATAGACTTTTTGCTCAACTACAAATAGAGCTTTATTTAAATTTCGTTTTTTACTTTCTCATTAACGCTACATTATAAGGGTAGACTTCCACTGTCATTATTTTTTCTTTAACTGCCGGATCATTTTCGGCTATTATTTTTGCTTCTTCAAATGAATCCGCTTCGTAAACAACAATACCAAATGTTTTATCAAGAGGTGTTGAGGTTTTACCCGCAAGAATTAATTTACCCTCTGCAAGTAATTTTTGCAGGTTCGCAAAATGAACCTCCACAATTTTCATTTTGTCAGGCGTCCATGCCGCGGAATCCTGCATAGCTTTTACAAGATGAAGAACATAAATAAATTGTTTCTTTTCTGTTTGCCCTTCTTTCTTTTGAGCGTAATTACTATTTGTTAAAATTAAAACAATTACAAAAAGAATTGATATTCTCTTTACCATGTTAACCTTTCAAATCTAGTTCTAAAAAATAAGATTGATCGCATCTTTTTGAAAGATGATCTGCCTGAAACTTTATGAAACCGTATTTCTCGTATAAACCTATCGCTTCTTTCAATACAGAAGCTGTTTCGAGTACAACTTTCTTATACCCCAATTCGCGGGCGCGTCTAAGTGCATGTTCCAGTAAAAATTTCCCAAGTCCTTTTCCCCGTTGGTATTTGTCCAAATACATTTTTCTTAGCTCACATGTTTCGTCATCAATTTTATATAGTCCAACTGTTGCTATTATTTTTCCATTTTCATCTTCAAGCAAATCAAACAATCCATTACGAGTGGTATAGTTCTTTTCAATATCCATTAAATCTGCATCGGTCGTGCGGGGATCATGTTTCAGTTTGTAATCTTCAAGTATGCTGTAGATTAGTTTAGTAACCGCAGCCTGATCTTTGTTTGTAGCTTGTCTAAGTTTTGGCATTGCTTTGTCCTGAATTTATATTTGTATTGTTTTTCATAAAAGAAAGTATTGCGTTTGTAGAGTTAAATTTATTGAGAAATAATTTAATATTTTATTGCGGCCATATCCCGTTCTGTTGTAAATTTTAATCAAGAAAAAGTTTCTAATGAAGGGAGATAATGATAGAACATTCTATCCGGCATCTCAATTTACATCACTGAATTATATTAGTTCTTCTTGATTATCAAGCATTAGAAATTTGATAATAGATAATTGTTTCTGGTGCTTATGATTTATGGAACAAAGCACTCTCTGTCAGAATAGTATGTCGTGTCTTTACTATTTTATGTTTACTTAGGAATTTTTCTTTTTGACATAAAAAGGAGCATTTCATAAATTGCATTTGGTGCTAATTACTTGAAGGTATAGGCTAATAAATATGAATTTAAAGACTAAAAATAGAATAAAAGTAATACTCGCTGAAAAAGAGAAAACGAATAAATGGTTAGCTGAAAAAATTGGAAGAGATCAGACAACCATTTCAAGATGGTGTACAAATAAAGTTCAACCAACATTGGATACTCTTGGAGAAATTGCAAATATTTTAAATGTTGATGTAAGAGATCTTATTGCACCAAAAAATATTTTACATGAATTCCAGGAAGCAAAATGAAAAATCTTCTAGGAATATTTAAAACTTTGGGAATAAATAAAGCGAATGGTCTTTTTATTACTTCTGAGAATTTATGGCAAAAGGAATGTCAGTTCACCAGCAGAGTTGGAAGATTAATAAAAGACAAGCTTAAACCTGATGCTTTTTTTGTCTTTGACCACAAACCATTAATACTTTTTTACGATACACCAAAAGAAAAAGAGAGAATACACAAAGCATTGTGGAATTCCAATGAATCTCCAATTATTATTTTTGCATATAAGGCTATTGTTGAAATTTTTAATGGTTATCACTATTTAGAAGAAAAAAGTTCTTTAGAACAAATTGCAAGCAATAATAATATAAATGATTTTAACTATTTTGAAATTGTTAGCGGTAAAACATGGGATAAATATCAATCTAGCCTTAAATATGAAAGCAGGGTTGATTTTCATTTATTAGAAAATATAAAGATTGCTAGAAAAATTTTAATCTCAAAAAATAATGTTAAACCAAATATTGCAAATGCCTTAATTGGAAAAGTAATCTTTGTAAGATATCTCATCGACCGTAAAGTAAAAATCGGATTTGACAAAGAAAAATACTGGTCAAATGATGATTTTTGTTCAGTGTTGTCAAATCAGAAGCTTGCTGTTAAGTTTTTTAAATATTTAGAGAAAAAGTTCAATGGGGACATGTTTTATTTGGATGATTCTGATTACCACAAAATTCAGCAGGATTCATTAAATACAGTTATCAGTTTGCTCAATGAGGATGATCTAGGGAACGGACAAAAATCCTTGTTTAAACTTTATGATTTTTCTATTATTCCGATTGAATTCATAAGTAACGTTTACGAATCATTTATTGGAGAACGTAATCAAGCTGAAGAGGGTGTTTATTATACGCCACTTTTTTTAGTAGATTATATTCTTAATGAGACGATTGAGAAATACTTATTAGACAATCCAAAAGAGTATAATTGCAAGGTACTTGACCCTGCTTGTGGTTCAGGGATTTTTCTGGTAGAGACTTTACGCAAAATAATTGAACGCTATATTTATTTACATCCCATGGTTAAAAAAGATTCTAAAGATTTTAAAGAAATGCTTAGGCAATTAGCTCTAGATAATATTTTTGGTTTAGATAAAAATCTTTCTGCAATTCAAGTTGCAATATTTTCGATACAATTAACTCTTTTGGATTATCAAAAACCATCTAGCATAGAAACATTCCGGTTTCCTAAATTATTAAAGACTAATTTTTTTGAAGCCGATTTCTTTGACATAAAACACGAATATAATGACTTGTTAAAAATTAAAGAATTTAGTTTCATTATTGGGAATCCACCATGGAAAGGAAATGGAATGGACACTCTTGGTAAACAATATCTTAAAGATCGAAAGAAAAAAGAAAAGAACAAAAAATATTCAATAGCCGTAAATAACGGAGAGATTGCTGAGGGGTTTGTTTTAAGAGTTAGTGATTTTACAAAGCCATACACACAAATTGCATTGCTTGTTAGAAGCAGTATTCTGTATAATTTAGGCTATAACACTGTCAGAAGCCCATTTAGGAATTATTGGACAGAGGAATTTTATATTAACAAAGTATTTGAGCTTGCGCCTGTTAGAAAAGAAGTATTCAATAAATCTCATGATCCTTCTATTGCTCCAACAGCAATAATATTCTATAAATACGCACATGGAGAAAATACAGATAATACTGTAATTGAACATATAACTTTACAACCAAGTCGTTTTTTTAGTTTATTCAAAATCTTTTCAATAAGTAGAAGCGACATAAAGGAAATAAAGCAAAAAAGATTAAAAGAATTTGATTGGTTATGGAAAGTGCTCGTCTACGGTTCTTATTTAGATTTTAATTTTATTACTAAATTAAGAAATGAATACATTACAATTGGTGAACTTATAGATAATAATAAATTTGTAGTTAGTACAGGTATTCATTCAAGAAGTTTTACAGTCGATCCACCTAAAAATACAATCTCGATTAAAAATCTGGACTTAATAAAATCCGATTCCATACAAGTTATGTTTATCGACTATTCCTTAAAGGGGAGTATTGAGTTCGATAAAGTTGATCTTGTTAAAGATAAGCGAATATATACGGCTCCAATGCTACTAGTAAAAAAAGGATTAGACACTAAACTATTAAAAACTTCTTCTGCAATATCAGATAAAAATTTAATTTTCAAAGATGGGATAACTTCAATTAAGTCAGTTACCAATAATAGAAATTTACTTGCTAAAATTTCTGCATTATTCTATTCTAATTTATATTCATATTTAGCAATAAACACATTCGCATCTATCGGTATAGAACGCGAACAAGCACAAAATTACAATAAATTTTCAATTCCCTTTATAGATTGCGAATTAGAGTCATTTGTTTCAAACATTGAAAAACTTAAAAAGCAAATTAATCAAGAGATGAAAAAAACCCTAGTTGATGAGTATATGATTGAAACCTTAAATAACGAGGTACAAAATAATTTTGCTGAAATTGATAATGAAATATTTAAATCTTTAAATTTAGATGATAAAGAATATGCCCTGATTGATTTCGCCTTGAATATTGTCCGTTCAATAATAACCAGAGACCAACAATCAACAACAGAATTATTTAATCAATTCAATTTTAAAGACGAGGCATTAAAAGCTTATGCTGATATATTTATAAATCGCTTTTCAAAATCATTAGATACAAAGAAGAATAAATTTATTTCTGAAATATGGTATTCTAAACAAGTAATAGGAATGTTTTTTAGGGTTGTTCCCAAAACAGGAAAACCGAATTCAATAGCATGGCTTAATAAATCAAAAAACGATTTATTAAAAACTGCAATCAGACTATCTTCCCAGAAAATTACAGATAAACTCTTTGTTCAAAAAGACCTGCGTGGTTTTGAAAAAGACTTCTTTTACATATTTAAACCGAATGAAAAAAGGTTATGGCACAAAGCAATAGGATATCTTGATGTTGATGAGTTCATGGATGCTATTCTCAAAACAGGAAGGAGAAATTACATTGGAGAATGAGTTAGATGCATCAAACTTCTTGTATAATGATTCAATTTATTCAAGTGAGTTTAGAGATATTCTTGAAAAAATTACTTTATGTTATTATTTATTAAGAAAAGATAAAATTGTCGTGCCCTTAAATGATGAGAATGGTATTCGTGATATTTTAGTAAACAAGTATTTAAATAACTCAAAGATCAAAAGAATTATTAAGTTAGAATATTTCATCCTACCAGAAGTTCCAGAAACTACTTCATTAGGAAGAACTGACATAAGAGTATTTTCCCCTAATACATTTTATAATCAAAATGAATATTACCTTATAGAATGTAAACGACTTGGCAGAAAAGCACAAAGAGGCAGTTCTGGATTAAATTACAAATATATCGCAAATGGAATTCAAAGATTTACATCAGGTTTCTATTCATCCTTTTATAAAGTAAATGGTATGATTGGTTTTATTGTTGAATCAATTGACATTACCAAAAATGTGGGGAATATAAATTACCTTCTAGAGAATAATTTTGGTAGTATTAAAACTGTATCTTTTCTAACCCAAGAACATTTTATCCAAAATTTCGAATTTCATTTTAGCTCAGTACATAAAACTGAAGATGGGTTTCCATTGAGACTATATCATTTAATGTTTAATTTCATTTGATAAAACTTATACCTATCTGAATAATTTGAATATATTGAAATAAACAACCAATAATTTGGCGAATAAATACTCTAAATTTAATAACTTACATTAATTATGAATAATTATATGAGTATTTCACGTAAGGATTTTTTAAAAGCCTGTACCCTTGCTGCAGGAGGAATTATTTTAAAGAGCAGCAATATCCTGGGACAGCTGCAAGAAAAGACAGAAGGTTTTATTACCCTGCGGGATAATTTCGGTATTTACATTGAACGCGGAGGAACTATTGCCTGGCTTGCTTCAAGCGATGCCGTGGTGGTTGTTGATTCTCAATTTCCGGACACAGCAAAAAACTTTACAGCATCCCTGCAAAAAATTACACCCCGCAAAATTGATTTACTTTTCAACACTCATCATCATGGCGACCATACTCCCGGAAATGTTTATTTAAAAAATTATACTGCAAAAATAGTGGCACATGAAAATTGTATTGAACTTCAGAAAAAAAGTTATGGAAATGATCCCGGCAAACCACAAGTATATGCTGACACAACTTTTAAAGATGAGTGGTCTGCTATTTTGGGTAAAGAGAAAATTACTGCAAAATATTTTAGTCCTGCCCATACCGGCGGAGATTCTGTTATCCATTTCGAAAGCCTAAACATTGCCCACGTTGGCGATCTTGTATTCAACAGAACTTTTCCATATATAGATCTTGCCGGGGGCGGCTCTGTTGTAAACTGGATTAATGTTTTAGAAAAGGTTATTAAATATTATTCAAAGGAAACGCTCTTTATTTTTGGTCATGGCATAACAAATGAATTTGTAACAGGCTCCATGCAGGATGTTAACTTAATGAAAGATTACATTTCTGCATTGGTGGATTTTGTTTCAAATGAAATTAAAAAGGGCAGAACAAAAGAACAAATTGCGCTGGCAGATGAAATTCCGGGATTTAAAGATTTGAAAGAAATGAGAGCAGGATTGAAAAAAATGAATTTAGAAAAAACGTATGATGAGCTGACTAAAAATAAAAATTAAAAAAATATAGAATCCAATTCCTGTTCATTATTTACAAATTCTTCAAAATTCGTGTAAATAAATTTCACATTTTTATTCAGGGATTTGTAATTCAACTCTAGTGACTCTTTCTGTTTGGGATTGATTACAATTATTTCTTTATCGGGATTGATTTGTTTTTTCAGTAATGCTTTTATATGAACATCAGAACTGGAAAGGGAATAACCAATAAAGACAATCTTTTTTGCAATTCTTATCTCGCGTGACGCCTCTGCAAGTAACTGGGAAATAATTTGCTGATGTATTGTCTTCAAGTAAGTAGGGGGCATTATCAATGTCTGGAATTCAGTTCCATCAATCGGGCAGTGAAATTCATATTCTTGATTATCCGGATAAGTATAACCAAGAAATTTCCCATGGTTTAAGTCAATCTTTCTATCCCACGGCGTCAGCAATGTTTGGTTGCAGCAATTGCAATATTTCCAATTAAGGCTGCCATGAACTTTAATAATTTTATAGGGAATTGGATTTTCATTTTCAATTATAGAAACAGGCTCGCGCGGATTCACCCAAAAATTGTAATCCTGCATTTCAGGAGAACGCTCATAGTTCATAAATTGTATACAGTAATCAATATAACCATGATTTTTAAATAGGAAATCAAATGCTTGTTCAAGAAGAGTATCGTAGTTAAGTGTAATTATTGAAATGTTTGAACTTCTTTTCTGAACTGCTTTCCAGAAAAGATGATAATAATGGCTTTGCTTGTCGGTTCTAAGATTCACAACATAATGAATAAGTTTTATCAGATATTCTTTGATATCCCTAATTATATCATTTGTATACTTTGCACTCAGGCTTTCATTTTGCTGAATGAAATAATCAATAAACCCAAATACGGCTTCAAGCTGCGGGTACTGATTTGTTAACGGATTGAATTCAAAATTTTCTTTTATAAATTCTGTTACAATTTTACCAATTGCAGAACTTTCAATCTCTTTAATATTCCCCGAGATAATCATTGGAAGCATATCCTTTTGCAGTGGAACTCCATCAGCGTGAGATGCTCCTGCCCCAAAAATAAAAACAATATCCCTGCTTGGTAAGTAACGTAAAAATTTTTCAGCAGTATTATTCATAAAGCACAACCAGATATAATTTCTTAGTACATAGTTGAACGATTATTACAAATATACTTTAATTAAAGAAATCCTTCAGAATAAATATTCAGGTTAAAAAGATAAGATCTACTTGTTGATCTCAATGAGAATCAGTTTTTTACCCTTCTCGTTGCGTGTATTGGTTGGCTTGTAAGATAACTCAAATAAAGTCGACTTTTTTATGTGTGCTTTATATTTCAATTCGGCAGTTTTAAATTCATCCATTAAATCACCCCCTTTTACTGCTGCGATGTAACCTTTTTCTTTTAGTAAAGGAAGTGAATATCTGAATAATATTATTAAAGGAACTGTTGCCCTGCTTACAACCAAATCAAAATTATCGGCATATTTAGCTTTGAACTCTTCGCTTTCAACACGGCTGTTCTCGGCAACAACATTATTCAGTTTTAATTTATTTATAAAATCTTTGACAGCATCAATTTTTTTTGTAGTTGAATCTACAAGTACGCCCCGCATAACAGGACGGGTAATTGCTAAAGGAATTCCCGGTAATCCTCCTCCTGTTCCAATATCTAAAAATCTAGAAATCTTATGTGGAAGAAATTCAGCGATAAGCGATGAGAGAAAAACATGATTCTCAACAATTTTTACTACGTCTTTGCGCGAGATTAAATTAAGTTTTGTATTCTTTTGAGCGATAAGATTAGAAAAATGGGCAAGTCTTTCTAATTGGTACTCGTCCGGGTTTAAGCTGTTTTCCCAAAAGAGCATTTTTAGTTCGCGAAGGTATTGTTCTTGAAGATCCAACAAAATCTCAATTATTAGCTCTTCAAATATACTAATAATATAGAAATATCAGACGGTGTAACACCTGAGATTCTTGAGGCCTGGGCTATTGTTCTAGGCTTTACTTTATTGAGTTTTTCAAGTCCTTCTGTTGAAAGAGACTTTAAATTAAAATAATTAATATTTAATGGAATATTTGTGCTCTCCAACTTTTCCATTCTTTTTACAAGATCTTCCTGCCTTTCTATGTATCCTGAGTATTTCAATTCAACTTCTGTTTCTTCACAAGCTTTTTTATTTGAAATAAGTTTCTTTATCAGCGAATTATCTTTTTCATAGAGGTTGATAATCTCTAACAAATTTATTTCCGGCCGTTTAACTAATTTGGCAATTGTTTCTGAGTTATCAACTTTATCAATTCCTTTTTGCTCAAAGAATTCATTAATCTTTTTAGCAGGAATTTTTATCTCTTCTAAAATTAGTTTACTCTCAATTATTATCTTTTCTCTTTCGAGAAACTCATCATAAATTTCTTTTGGTATCAATCCAAATTGATAACCAAATTTTAACAAACGCCTCTCGGTATTATCCTGTCTTAAAATTAATCTGTGTTCTGCTCGTGATGTAAACATTCTATAAGGTTCGTTGGTGGATTTTCCAACAAGATCATCTATCATAACACCGATATATGCTTCACTTCTTTTAAGAATAAACTCCGGCTTCTTCTGAATTTTTAACGCTGCATTTATTCCGGCAATTATTCCCTGCCCGGCAGCTTCTTCATAACCTGAGGTACCATTAATTTGTCCTGCGAAGTATAACCCCTGTATTAACTTTGTTTCAAGTGTTAAATCAACCTGGTATGGAGGAAAATAATCGTACTCAACTGCATAACCGGGACGAACCATTTCTGCATTCTCAAGACCTTTTATTTTTTTAAGCGCTTCATATTGTATCTCTGCAGGAAGTGAACTTGAAAATCCATTTAAATAAATTAGATCCGAATCTAATCCCTCCGGCTCAAGAAATAATTGGTGACGTTCTTTATCTGCGAACCTGACTATCTTATCTTCGATGGATGGACAATACCTTGGACCCACTCCTTCAATTACTCCGGTAAATAATGGAGACCGGTCAAATCCTTTTTCTAAAATTTTATGTGCTTCTTTATTAGTATATGTAATATGACAACTAAGCTGCGGAAGAAATGGAAATTTACTTTTGTCCGTATGCAAAGAAAATGGTTCCGGTTCTATATCACCCGGCTGCTCATCAAGAACTTCCCAGTTAATGGAAGATTTTTTTAATCTTGGCGGTGTGCCGGTTTTTAGTCTGCCAGATACAAATCCCATATTAACTAGTGATTGTGTAAGACCAACAGCTGCATTTTCTCCATATCTACCTCCGGTTCTGGAAGAAAGACCTGTATGCATTAATCCATTTAAAAATGTACCCGAACATACTACCAGCGCTTTGCATCCGATCTCTTCCCCTTTTGCGCTTTTTATCGCTGTTATTTGCTTGTTTTCTTCTACTGCTTCCAGTACAGAGTCTTCTATAATCTCAACATTCTCCAACGACTCAATTACCATTGAAGCAAATTCAGAATACAATTTTCTATCAGACTGACACCTTCCAGCCCAAACAGCAGGTCCTTTAGATTTATTCAGTATGCGAAATTGAATCCCGGTTCTATCTGCTATAAGCCCCATAGCTCCGCCAAGGGCGTCAATCTCATGAACAAGGTGCCCTTTAGCACTTCCACCAATTGCTGGATTGCATGACATTCTTCCAATTGCATTTTTATCCATTGTAATTAAAGCTACGCTGCAACCCATTCTTGAAGCTACATAAGCAGCTTCTATACCTGCATGCCCTCCTCCAACAACTATTAAATCAAACTTTCTCATCTATTTTATACCTTATGTTTCACGTGAAAATCATTAAAATTTAGGCTGCGAACCAAACCAAATTCTGCATCAGATTTCACGTGAAACTTATCACTTTCCTATACAAAATTTTGCAAAAATGTTATTTAGTATATCATCGGAGGTTATTTCTCCAACTATTTCCCCTAGAGAATTCTCTGCATTTCTCAAATCTACCGCAATGAATTCATTCGAGAATTTGGCAGATATTGAATATTGAGCATTCTTTAGATTTTGTCTTGATTTTCGAAGAGCATTGTAATGCCTTAAATTAGAAACTATTGCTGTCTTCTCTGTATAACTATACGAACCAATTGCTTTTTTCTTTAGTAATGAAAAAAGATTTTCAATACCCTCTCCGGTTATACATGATATTTTTACATCAGCTTTGAATGAAATTTCATCTCCAAGATCTAATTTATTTGCGACAATTATCACCCGTTCTGACCCACTTTGACCTGTAATATACCCATAAAGTCCCTCTGCAAATTTTTCTTTTATGTCATTCATAAAGAGAATAATGTCGGCATTCTTTACTGCGTCTTTACTTCTTACTACACCTTCCTTTTCTACCTCATCTTCCGTATGTCTTATTCCCGCTGTATCATAAATCTTAAACAATATTCCATCAATATAAAGTTCTTCTCTTATTATATCTCTTGTTGTTCCGGGAATATGACTGACAATCGCGCGCGCTTCTTTTAAAAGATAATTTAGAAGTGACGACTTGCCGACATTTGTTTTTCCCACTAACGCAACATTGACTCCATCTTTAATCACCCTTCCAAAAGAATATGTTTGAAGTAGTGATTCAATTTCATTTTCAATTGCTGATATCTTTTTTGTAATTTCACTTAACGGAATCAGTTCAATATTCTCCTCAACAAAATCCAATTCCAGTTCAATCAATGATGAAATTTCTATCAGCATTTTTCTAAGCGATTTTACCTTGCTTGATAACAATCCATCAAGTTGATTTCTTGCACCGCGCAGAGATGCTTCCGTTCTTGAATTAATTACATCGGCAACTGCCTCTGCTTGTGCCAGATCTAATTTCCCATTAAGGAATGCTCTCTTACTAAACTCTCCGGGTTCTGCCAAACGAATACCGGTTTCAACCAAAGCAGCAATTATTTTTTCAACTATATAAGAACTGCCATGAGTGCTTATCTCAACCGAATCTTCACCGGTATATGAATTGGGATTTCTAAAAACCGAAACCAGCACATCATCAACAATCTCATTATTTCTGTCAACTATTTTTCCATAGTGAATTGTATGTGTCGGCGTGTTTACAATTTTTTGTTTGCCAACGAAAATCTGATCAACCGATTCAAAACTTATTGAGCCGCTTATACGAATTATAGAAATGGCTCCAACGCCGGGCGCTGTTGCTAATGCAGTTATTGTATCTTCATCATGAAAGTGCATATTAAAAAAACAATTTAAAATGGATTCAAAATTATACTAATCAATGTTCAGTCTCAAACAATCGCGTCTTTAGAAATAGTTATATTTATTATATTTTTAATTTATATTATACTATTTAGTTGTTTCTCGTTAGGCAATTGAAACTCTTTATGTTATTTATGTGTATGAACAGTAAATTTAGTTATTGAATTAATATGGTGGTTAAAAATGCAGTTTAATTTAAGCAAGTTCACTGTAAAGGCTCAAGAGACTGTTCAGAATGCAATTGAAATAGCCCAGAATTATACGAACCAAATTATTGAACCTGAACATATTCTTGCGGCAATTCTTCAGGATCAAACAAACGTTGCATATTCAATTATTCAAAAAGTCGGCGCTAATTTAAATCAGATGAAAATTAAGATTGGTGAACTGCTCGAAAAATTGCCAAAAGTTTCAGGCAGTGGAATTGGAAACCAGCAGCTCTCTGTTACTACTGCAAAACTTTTTGATGAATCCTCTGACGAAACAAAAAATTTGAAAGATGAATATGTCTCCAATGAACATATTCTCCTTGCGTTGAGCCAGGAGAAAAATGCAGCCGGAAAACTTTTAAATGATAACGGTATAAATAAAAATGTTATTCTATCTGCACTAAAAGATATTCGCGGCACTCAAAGAGTGACAACACAAAATCCCGAGGACACTTATCAAGCTCTTCAAAAATATGGACGTGATTTAAACGCTCTGGCGCGTTCTAATAAACTTGACCCTGTTATAGGAAGAGATGAGGAAATAAGACGTGTACTTCAGGTCCTTTCACGCAGGACAAAAAATAATCCAGTTCTAATAGGTGAACCCGGAGTTGGTAAAACTGCAATTGCAGAAGGAATTGCACATAGAATTGTTTCCGGTGATATTCCCGAAACTTTAAAAACAAAACGCATAATAGCATTGGACATGGGAGCCCTTGTTGCGGGCACTCAATTCAGGGGTCAATTTGAAGAAAGATTGAAAGCTGTTGTTAAAGAAGTTCAGGACTCAGAGGGAGAAATAATTCTATTTATTGATGAGCTTCATCTTCTTGTAGGCGCCGGAAGAACAGATGGTTCTATGGACGCAGCAAATATTTTAAAGCCTGCTCTTGCTAGAGGAGAACTCCATGCAATTGGCGCTACAACGCTGGATGAATTTAGAAAATATATCGAGAAGGATGCTGCGCTGGAAAGAAGATTTCAGCCTGTACTTGTTGAAGAACCAAACGAGGAAGATTCTATTTCAATTTTGCGCGGCCTGAAAGATAAATATGAAGTTCACCATGGCGTGCGTATTACCGATGGTGCAATTATTGCTGCCGTTCAATTGTCGAACCGTTATATAACCGACCGTTTTCTGCCTGATAAAGCAATTGATCTTATCGATGAAGCCGCATCTAAACTAAGGATTGAAATTGACTCTATGCCTGAAGAACTGGATGCAGTTGAACGGAAAGTTAAACAACTTGAAATTGAACGCGAGGCTTTGAAGCGAGAGAAAGATTCCGATTCCGCTTCGCGCCTGGAAGAATTGAAAAAAGAATTAAGTGAACTATCTGAAGAACACAGCAGGCTTAAAAGTCATTGGCAGCTTGAGAAAGAAAAGATCCAGAAAATCCGTTCAATGAAAAGTGAGATCGAGGATGCCAAAATAAATGCAGATAGATTTGAACGGGATGGAAATTTGGCAAAGGTTGCTGAAATTAGATATGGTACAATAAACGAGCTGGAAAAGAAATTAAAACAGGAAAGCCTTGATCTTGCCGCCATACAAATAAACACCAAAATGTTGAAAGAAGAAGTTGAAGCTGAAGATGTTGCCGAAGTGGTTGCAAAATGGACGGGTATTCCCGTCAACAGAATGCTTGAGAGTGAGCGGCACAAACTTTTACGCCTTGAAGATGAATTACATAATAGAGTTATCGGGCAGGATGATGCTGTAAGCGCTGTTGCCAACGCAATAAGAAGATCTCGTGCAGGTCTTCAGGATGCGCACCGTCCGATTGGTTCTTTTATTTTTATTGGCACTACGGGTGTTGGCAAAACCGAACTTGCAAGAGCGCTTGCAGAATTTTTGTTTAATGATGAGCATGCACTGATTAGAATTGATATGAGCGAGTACATGGAAAAATTTTCAGTCTCGCGCTTAATTGGAGCGCCTCCCGGATACGTTGGCTATGATGAGGGCGGGCAATTAACAGAAGCTGTCCGCAGAAAACCTTATTCTGTAGTGCTGCTTGATGAAATTGAAAAAGCACACCAGGATGTTTTTAACATTTTACTGCAGGTTCTTGATGATGGAAGACTAACCGACAACCAGGGAAGAACAGTTGATTTTAAAAATACGATAATCATCATGACGTCAAATCTTGGCTCTCACCTCATCCAGGAAAAATTGATGACAATGGATGAAACAAATTTTGAGAATGTAATTGGTGAGCTGCGTGTTAATTTAACTGAACTATTAAGAAGAACTATACGCCCGGAATTTTTAAATCGTATTGACGAAATTGTTTTATTTAAACCTCTTTTAAAAGAAGAACTTATCAAAATAATTGATATCCAGCTTCAGAAAGTTGGAAAGATGCTTGAAGATAAAAATATTCACCTGGAACTAGATGCCGATGTCAGGGATTTTATATTGCAGCATGGTTACGATGTGACATACGGCGCGCGTCCTCTTAAGAGAACAATACAAAAATTTATTATTAATCCTCTTTCTGCAGAACTGCTTATGAATAAATTTGATTCCGGTGATACAATCATTATTCACGCGCCGGGTGCAGGTAAATTAACGTTTTCAAAAAAATAATTTGACCGCAAACGGGACACCCTCTCCTTTTTTTAAGGAGAGGGCCGGGGTGAGGTGGTTTTCTCGTTCGTTAAATCGCTTTACAATCAAAAACAATCCTATTGACAATCTTTTCCGCTCTTGCTAATCAGGCTTGCAATGCTGTCAGGTTAGCAGAATATGCAGAAGAAAAAGAATAAAATAGAACGCAGATTTATTATGATACATATGATTTTTTATGATTTATCTTAACCGATTATAATAATCATAATAAATCTGTGTGCCATTATTTCTTATCCTTCCAACATTGAGTTAGCTTGTCCCGATTTATCAGGGACCTGCCATTACATCAAAAATAAAACCATTTCACCAGTTATCATAGATTCTAATGATGAATAAATTATTATTTCTGCTTAAACAGTTTTTCTAGAATAGTATTAATGAAACCGGTCAGCAGCAATTACTTACCCTAAATCTCCACCCCATACAAAATCCTTAAATTTTGGAGATGGGTAGCGTCCTGCAACAATACTTTTTTTAATACCAATTTTTTCGCAAAGATGTTTCAATTGGTGCTGGTCATTTACATCTGCGGTTTCTTTTACTTCTATTGCAGTTTTATCATTTAAAATAAAATCGATTTCTTTCCCGGTTTTTAATGAGTAGTATTTTAGCTTACCATAAAACTTTAGCTGGTTGTAAACAGCATTTTCAAATTGAACACCGCTGCTTACCTCTGCAAGCTGATTTAATAAACCATTATCATTAATAAATATTTTTGAGGCTTTAACAATTTCTCTATCCGGATTCTTAGCAAGTACCGGCAAGCGGGTAATAATAAATGTGTTTTCAAGCAGATCTATGTAATTATACACCGAGGGTCTGGATATTCCTGTTAATGAAGCTATTTTTGAATAATCCAGCCTTGTTCCCGCTCTTGATGCCAGCATTTTAAGTAGAATGTGTAGATTTTTTTGATCTCTTATATCAGAAATGTTTTTTATATCAATATTTAAGTAAGAATTTAAAATATCATTAACAATATCTTTTTTATCTGATATGCTCTTTGACAAAACTACCTCCGGGAATGAGCCATATCTAATAAAATCTTCATAATGTTTTTTTAACCGTTCATATTCTGCAGGTATAAATTTTCGTCCGGTTATTTCTGCTGCTTTGTATTCTAGATCTTTAAAGATTAAGTATTCTCTAAAATTTAATGTATTTAATTCAAATACTTTTTTCCTGCCCGCTAATGACTCACTGAATAAATTTTTAATGTAATAGGAACTTGATCCGGTTACAATGAATTTTATCGAGTAATTATCATAAAGATATTTAACAGCACTTACTATGCCGGGTAAAAGCTGTACTTCATCAATTGCAACCAGGACTTTTTTCTTAAAATTCAATCCCCTTGAAGATAATGCTGTTATAATGTTGTCGTAATTTTTTTCAGAAAATAGTTCTCTATTGTCAATACGTTCCAGATCAAAATATGCTGCATTTTTTGATCCAAAATCATCCATAAGTTTTTTGACAATCGTGGTTTTTCCAGTACGTCTAAGTCCCGTTATTATGGTTATGTGTTTTTTTGAGAGATGTTCTTTTAACCCGGAATAAATATGACGTTCTTTATACTCCGCCATTTTCATACCTTTACTATTTGTTAATAGTAACTTACAAATAGTAATACTATTTGTAAAGCCTTATTTACAAATAGAAATATCAATTGCAGGGGCTGAAAGACAGCGCAGGCTGTGCATTATGATTTGGGTCGGTCACATTTTGCTTTGCTCTTTCCTGTCAATCTTGCCTGCCAACTGCAATTGGGCTTTGTTCTAAACAAAAATTTCTCATTTTTATTGATTTTTAAACAAGGGGACTATATATTGGGTCTAATATTAAGCCCTAATTTAGGGACGCATTAAGGAGCTAAAGATGCAGCAGGTTAAAGTAAGCGTAGACGAAAAGCATGCAGATCTTTTAAATAACCATAGTTCATACGGTTTTAAAGATAAAAGTTCGTTGGTTAGAAACGCCATCGACTATTTTATTAAAGAACTTGAAATCAAAAAATTAAAAGAATCCGCTGTTCTTTATAACGAAGTTTATGCGAAGGATGCTGAACTTCAGGATTTAACCAACTCAGCTTTAACGGAGTGGCCGGAATGACGGAATTGAAACGGGGAATGGTTATAGTTATTAATCTTGATCCGGCATTGGGATCTGAAACCGGTAAAATAAGACCCTGCATTGTTGTAACCAATGATATTTATAACGCAAGAGTACCGGTTATACAGGTAGTGCCAATTACCGCATGGAGTGAAAAGAAAGCGTTAATAATAACTAATGTTGAAATAGAACCCGCAGCAGAAAACGGATTAACAAAAAAATCAATCGCGGATTGTTTGCAGACAAGGCCAATAGATCATACTCTTAGATTAGTACAGATAAGAGGTAAAATTTCTGACCGGCTGCTTGAGGCAATAGATGAATCTCTCATTAAGGTTTTTGGGTTACCACGGCGGTGAAGCCTCCTGGTAGCCAGGTAAATTATTATCATGCACCCGGTACAGGTAAGTTGGGGTTTTCTAAAAAAATACAGGGGAAATAAGATTCGCCTTATTTTTAGGTGGATTATTAATTGTATTTCTTTATTATTTTAGTAATGTTATTTTATTATCAACCTCTTTCGGGGGTAATAGATAAAAGTTGGATGTTCATTTTATTACAATTTCATTTTTAATCAAATAAAAAAAAGCATCATTGTGAGTTTCTATGATCTATAAGATTCTTTTTATATTTGTTTTAACGACACTATTAGTACCGGCACAATCGATCAGCCTAAACACTTTATCTGGAAAATTAATTGATGCCGTTACTTCCGAACCGCTGCCAGGCGCAAGCGTTTATTTATCTGGAACAACTATCGGAACCACAACAGACAAAAACGGAATTTATCAGATACAAAAGATTCCTTCCGGCAGATATCAATTGGTTATTTCAATGATTGGATACAATCCAATAGTTCAAGGAATTAATTTTTCTGATAATTCAAATATCAAAAAAGATTTTTCGCTCGAACCCAAACCTATTGTAATGAACACTATTCAAATAAGCGAAGAACATACATCCGAATGGAAAGATAATTTGGAAATATTTAAAAAATATTTTCTTGGCCAAACAGATTTGTCTGATGAATGCACAATTGAGAATAAAAACGAAATTGTTTTAACTAAAGATTCAAATGATGTCCTTCACGCAACGTGTCCGGCGCCGATTGTGGTCATTAATCGCGCCCTGGGATATAAAATAGAATGTGTGCTGAATCAATTTTATAAGGATATGAAAAATAATGATCTCAGGATTCTTTACGTGTCTAAATTTACTAACCTGCAGCATGGAAACGAGTCTGGGTTAAAACGATGGAATGAAATCAGAAAAGAGGAATATGAAAGTTCCTTAAGAAGATTCCTGCAAACACTTATTAGGGATAAAGATACTGGAGATAATTATATTGTCAACGAGGCATCTAAGTACATTAAGCCCAATGTTTGGTATCCTCCATTGAAAAATCTTGACTCCCTTTTCTGGCAAAAACATGTTATCTTTAATACTAGTACGCAAAGCTATACACTCATTCTTCCGGCAGTTCCTTTCATTTTAATTAACCGAACCACTCGCACGAAGTCATTTTTCTATTTACCTTATGAACATGCCGAGATTGATCCGGACGGAATTCTGTTCGATCCTTTGTCAATTCAGGTAATGGGGGACTTTGCAAATAAAGGTGTTGCTAATTTGCTGCCAAGATTTTATGAAGATAATTAGTGGGATTAATTCTATTATGAATGAGGTAATATTTATCAATAATTACTTTCAGCCGGATAATAATTTAAGAAAAACATAAGCGGGGTAAAGGTGAACTGTTCAAAACTGTTTTTTGCTGTTTTATTTTTTTCTTCATCTTTTTTAACCATCGCTCAGACAGATGCGATTAAATCGCAAGAGTACCGGTTATACAGGTAGTGCCAATTACAGCGTGGAGTGAAAAGAAAGCGTTAATAAAAACTAATGTTGAAATAGAACCCGCAGCAGAAAACGGATTAACAAAAAAATCAATTACAGATTGCTTACAGACAAGACCAATAGATATTAATCTTAGATTAGTACAGATAAGAGGAATAATTTCTGACCAGCTACTTCAAGCAATAGATGAAGCTCTTGCTATGGTCTTTGGGTTACGTTAATTAACCACTGGCTTCGATATTATTAACCAACGGATTTATCCGTTGGTGCTGGAGAGTAAGAGATTATTACTTAACCGATTCATCGGTTTAAGGAAATTATTAAACGGTTAAAACCGTTATTATTATATATCATTTCTATTACCAATGGATAAATCCATTGGTTAAGGGGATTTGTACAGACACATGTAAAGCTGCCCGCTGTAAAAAGATTATCAAGTTTGCCTGTTGAAAGGTTGAGATAATAGTGATCATTTTATTCCCGCTATTATTTTAAATATTATTACGTAAAGCCGGGAACTATCGTGTTTTTAATTTGTATAACGTATTATTTAGTTGACTAACGTATTTTCACGTTGTATCTTTGGGTAAAAAAACAGGTGCGCATGGAAAAACTGACTAACAAAGAAGAAGAAGTTATGCAGATACTCTGGGATATGGAAAAAGGGTTTGTTAAAGATGTAATTGAGAGAATGAAGAAGCCTAAAGCTCCTTATACTACTATTTCTTCTATTATCCGCATTCTGGAAAACAAGGGGTTTGTTGGGCACAAAGCATACGGCAATACACATGAGTATTTCACGATCATATCCAAAACGGATTACCGCCGGGCTACATTCAAAAATCTTGTTAATAAGTATTTTGATAATTCAGTAAAAAACGTTGTCTCTTTCCTTATCAAGGAAGAGAAATTGAGCGATTCAGAAATCGAAGAACTTTACAGCTTAATAAAAGAAAATCACCCAAAGAAAAAATAATGGGGGTTAATTATGGACAAAATACTTTTGTCCTTTGTAATTGATTCTTTCCTGAGCCTTTTTGTTTTCTACTCACTCTATTGGCTCTTTTTAAGGAATGAAAAAACATTCTCTTTTAACCGTTATTACCTGATAACCGCAACGGTTCTTTCATTCATTTTTCCATTCATAAAAATTGCCGATATTTTTAACACAAGCATTTCGAAAGCGTTAATAACATTTTCTGAATCTAATTTAATTACCTCATCTATCAATTCAGAAAATCTTACTGCAGCCTCATATTCTATTTCCTCCCAGTACCAGGAGCAGTTTCATTTCGAAACATATTTAGAAATTCTTTATTTAATAGGTGCCGCGTTTCTTCTTGGAAAGTTTATACTTGGAATTATCAAATTATCAATCATCCTGCAAAGAAATCCTGTCCAGAAAAAGACAAACTTTACACTTGTTTACCTTAAAGACAAATTTTCTCCCTTTTCTTTTTTAAGATTTATTTTTGTAAGTGAAAAATTAAAGGACAGCGATTTTCTCCTTAAAATAATCAACCATGAAATTGTTCACATAGAAAGCCGCCATTCTTTGGACATACTATTCATCGAAATCGCTTCAGTCTTTCAGTGGTATAATCCATTTGTATGGCTTGTTAAAAAATCATTGAAAGAAACACATGAATTTTCTGTTGATGAAAAAGTAATATCAGGGGGATTTGATTCCTTCTCTTATTCTTCCTTTCTTTTAAATCAAATAGTCGGCGTCAGAGCTATGAATTTTGCTAATTGTTTTAATCAATCACTAATAAAAAAGAGGATTGTCATGATGAAAAAATTAACCTCCGGCAAATTTGCTAAGGCAAAGAAACTTTTAGTTTTCCCGGTTGCTATTTTAATACTTGCTTTTACAATCGTCCCTCCTAAAAATTTAGTTGTATCCTCCGGGACGGATATATTATCTTTTAAAAATAAAGAAGGCGATAATGTACCTAAAGGATGGATTAAGTCGGTTGCAAATCCAAATGCATATGAAGTAAAAATTGACAACGAATTAAAAAGAGATGGAAAGCCAACCCTTTTGATTAAATCTTTAAATCCAACAGGAGAAAGAGATTTCGGAAACGTTATGCAGATTATAAACGCCGAAGACTACATTGGTAAAAGAGTTAAATTCAGCGGTGAGATCAAAACTGAAAATGTAGACAACTTTGCTTCTCTTTGGATGCGTGTAGATGGAGAAAGAACTCAAGCTGCAAACAATAACCCTTCACTTGCGTTTGACAATATGGCTAATCGTTCCCCTAAAGGAACTACAGATTGGAAAAAATATGAAATTGTGCTGGACGTAGCGCAAAACGCAAAAGAAATTTATTTTGGTATGATGCTTAATAGAAATGGAAAAGCCTGGTTTGCTAATTTAAATATTGAAGAGGTGGATAACAGCGTTCCGGTTACAAATTTGATGAGAAATCCTTATGTGCCTTCAAAGAAACCGGTAAATCTGAATTTTTCAGAATAGAACGTGTAAATGAATTTCCCGGCCGTCAAGCTTGCACACTGCAGGAGGGTTTACCTGCCGCAGGTTTACCAACCTCTGGTTGGCGCATGGTTTATCTGTCTAAGGATGGGACCATGGGCAATGTTGTCGGGATAAATAATGGCACACAGATTTATTATGATTATTATGATCGACTAAGATAAATCATAAAAGATCATATGGATCATAATAAATCTGCGTTCTATTTTATTCTTTTCCTTCTGTTTATTCTGCTAACTTGACAGCATTGGTTTACCTGCCTAAGGATGAGATAATTGGTTTTTCCGTATACTATTGTTTTAATTATTCTTATTTATAAATATTATGTCTTTCGTTAAAGAACAGAGCCTGTTTTTTCAGTAAATAATTAGTTTTATTAATTTCTTTCTTTTGATTCTATCAACGGTGATATGTTAGCAAGCGCAAATTATACCTGAGAAGTTAAAGTTTCGTCAAGCCCAACCTCACAAACTGAGGAGATATGAAGAATACGTGCAAAAAAGCTTTCACCACATTTAATGAAACAAAAAAGGATAATAAATATTAGGTTGAATATGTCCGGTTTATATTATTTATTTTTATAGTAAAACAATTTGCTGTGGGCTTTATATGATTTACAAAGTTATTTTTATTTTCATTGTAATAACATCATTATTGTCTGCACAGACAAATAACACAAATTCTTTAACCGGAAAAGTAATTGATTCCACTTCATTACTACCAATTTCAAATGTAAGCGTTTATTTATCCGGGACCACAATTGGGACCGTAACAGATAATAATGGGGCATACAGGATAGAAAAAATTCCTGCCGGTAAATTTGAACTGGTTATTTCAATGATTGGTTACTCTCCAAAGATTCAACAGATTAATTTTTTGATGGGTTCTGAAAAAATAAATAAAGATTATTCTCTTGAGCCGAAAGCCATTGAAATGGCTCCCATTTTGATAAATGACGAGCACACATCGGAATGGAAAAGTAATTTGAAAACATTTAAAAAATATTTCCTTGGTCAGACAGATCTCTCGGATGAATGTACAATTGAAAACCAGAATGAAATTATTTTAACAAGAGATTCTATTGATGCCTTGAGGGCAAGATGTAATTCTCCTTTATTGATAATAAATCATGCCCTTGGATATAATATAGAATGTTTGCTGATGCAATTTTATTGCAATGAGAAAAAGAATGAATGGAGTGTTTCATATGCCCCAAAATTTACCGACCTGAAACCGGTAAATGAAATTGAATTAAAACAATGGCAGCAGAATAGAGAAGATCAATATTTAAATTCTTTACATAGATTTTTGCGCGCGCTAATAAAGAACAAAGATGTAGATTATGACTACGTCATTAAATTCTCAGGGGTGCGCGCCGATTCAAGATTTTATGGTGATCCTTCAAAAACGCTGGATTCTCTTTTCTTTAAGGAAAATATTCTTTACCAGGAATTATCTAAAAGTTATATATTAAATTTTGGCATGTCGCTATATGAAGTTCAAAATCTCCTTACAAGGGAACAATCCTTTTTTCAATTGCCGTATGGGAGCGCTGAAATAGATCAAACCGGTTTTCCAATTGATCCTTTTTCTATACATGTTTCAGGTAAGTTCTCCGAAATGGGGCTGGCTAATTCATTGCCAATGTTTTACGGTGAGGAACAAAAGGAATGAATTTTAAACAACTTTTAATAGCATTTAAACATTTCAATAATATTCTTTCGAAGCAATAATGAAAATCGTAATACATATACTAGCTCTATTAATTCTTTCCGAAGTAATATCATCGGCACAAACAAATAATCAAAATATCCTGAGTGGAAAAGTATACGATTCCGTCACTCTGGCGCCGCTTCAAAATGCTAGCGTGTACTTATCTGGAACCACTATAGGCACTGCGGCAAATATAAAAGGTTATTTCGAAATACAAAATATTCCGTCTGGTAGATATCAATTAGTAATTTCAATGATTGGTTATAACACTATTGTTCAGGGGATTAATTTTTCTGATAATTTAAAAATCAACAAAGATTTTTCTCTAGAGCCGAAACAAATTGAAATGAACACAATCCAAATAAGTGAAGAAGAAACATCCGAATGGAAAGATAATTTGGAAGTATTTAAAAAATATTTTCTGGGGCAAACAGATTTAACCGATGAGTGTAAAATTGAAAATCAAAACGAAATCATCCTGACAAAAGATTCAAATGATGTTCTCCATGCAAAATGTATGGCGCCTATCGTTGTTATTAATCATGCCCTGGGATATAAAATAGAGTGTGTGCTTACTCAATTTTATTGTGATATGAAAAAAACCGATATCAAGATCCTTTACCTTCCTAAATTCACAGAGCTTCCACCCGAAAACGAGTCCCAGTTAAAACAATGGAATGAAAATCGAAAAGATGAATATATGAGATCATTTAAAAGATTTTTACTTAAAATACTTAGATATAAGGATACTGATAATGACTACTTTGTGAATTATTTATCGACTTATAATTACTATAGGAATAAATCGAATCTATTAAGATCATTTGATGCTCCTTTCTGGCAAAGCCATATTGATTATCAAGAATACACCAAGAGCTATGTTCTTCATCTCCCTGCATTTCAATATGTAGTTCTTAACCAATACACCCGGGACCAATCATCTATCTATTTGCCATTTGGAAGTGTAGAAATAGATGAATCCGGGATTCCAATTGATCCCTTAGCAATAATAATAAATGGAGATTTTGCAAAAAGGGGTATAGCTAATCTATTGCCAAAATTTTATGAAGATAAATAGCAGGGTAATTATGAATTGTTCCAAAATATTTTTTGTTTTATTGATTTCATCTGCATCTTTTTTAACCGCGCAGACAGATTCCATCAAAACGCAGGAGTATATGCTGGGTCTTGCAGCTTTGAAGAATAAGGATACTACTAAAGCAATCGATTTTTTCAAAGAGTCTACAAAGTATAACAAGGATGCAGCTTCTTATTTTAAAGTAGCTGAACTTTATTCAGTAAATCAAACCCACACAAATCTTACTAATGCACTCCAGTATTTGGAAAAAGCTATTGAGAAAGAACCAAATAATATTCAGTTCAAACTTCTTTCGGCAAAAATCAGAGAGAATCTTTTTTACTTAAGCAAAATAAACATAGAAGAAAGACAAGAAGCTATTATTGAGTATAAAGAGATATTAATAATCGACCCTGCAAATGCAACCGCCTTAAATAATCTTGGCCGTTTAAATTCAGAAGATTTCTCAATAGTTCACAATGCCGAAGCAAAAGGGGGATCAGTGAACGCCGCTCTTAGCCCTAATCAATCATTAAGTAGGTTTAGAGGAACTAGTTCTCTTGCTTATGATAAGCAAAACGAGTTTAATAATACCCGCGGGAATTTTCCCGTTTCAAGTTATGAGAGTAAAGCACAACTAATTTTCGATGATGCCGAGAAATATTTACTTGATGCTTTAAAGTATAATCCAAAATCAGAAAACATCTTAATTGAATTAAGCAGGCTATATATTTATAACAATCTTTATGAAAAAGGTATTACTGCCTGGAATACATTTAAAAGCAATTCAACTCTTAAGAAAGATTCCCGTCTCTACAGGGGAATTCTTTATTATTCGACCATCCAGTTTGATAAGGCTGCCAGGGAATTTGACGAAGCAATTTCTTTAATGACAGAACAGGAACAAATAGATTTTACAGTCAATTCTGCGCGTATTTTATTCGACAAAATATTCGATAGTAAAATAGAAAGTTTTTCAAAAGAAGAACAGTCAAGGTATATTGAACAATTTTGGAAGATTAGGGACCCATTAAACTTAACAAGGGAAAATGAACGGCTCCTTGAACATTATTACCGCGTAGCATATTCAAATTTTTTCTTCGGAAATGAAAGAATTAATCTAATAGGGTGGAAAACAGACCGCGGTGAAATTTTAATCCGCTACGGACAGCCGTTGAATAAAGTGCGGTACATGCTTGAGATTGATAATTTAAACAGCCGAACACCAAGAACAGAGGTTTGGAATTATGGTGATAAATCCTTTGCCTTTGTTGACCCAATAGCAAACAACAATTATCAGTTCGCCCAGCCATGGAACTCTATGGTTCCAATGAATACTCATGATGATGTTATTAATTTAAGACAAACAAAACCTGAAGACTATAACCCAACATTTGCGGGACCTGCATTCAATATTCCTTACCAAACTTACCAGTTCCGTTCACTGAAAAAATCAAGCAGTGATGTTTATATTTCATTTTCAATAAATCCTACAGATAGTTTTACCCTCAAAGAAGCCTTTGATGATGGATATCAAATAGGTATATTCTTCTTTGATAAATATTTCAACAAGAAAATAGATTCCAGAAATACATTTAAAGCCTTTAACAATTCCGGGGTGGTAACTAACTCACTAGTAATGACAACTTTTCCCGACTCAGGAAGTTTTGCATTTGAGTTAATGAGAAGGAAAGATAAAGGGGTTGCTTCTTATCATGGCAAATTTACAGTGAAAAATTTTCTTGGTAATAATTTGAAAACAAGCGATGTTGTTTTGGCTTCGGATGTACAAACAGATAAACAGTTAACCGGGGCAATCCAAAGAAGCAATTATTCAATTCTGCCAAATCCAACAAAAAGTTTTTCTAAGAATGCACCGTTATTTCTTTATTATGAAACATACAATCTTAAAAAAGGGCAGAACAACATAACCGACTTTGAACAAAAAATAACAATTCAAAGAAAAGAGGAGGGTGGAATTCTAAATGATATTCTGGATGCTGTGGGAATAGACAGCAAAGGGAAGAAAATAACATTAACAACAAAATATCAAACTAATGAAAGTGATCCGCAAATTTATTTACAGCTTGATATGAATAAGTATAATTCCGGAAATTACATCATTACTATTTCAGTTAAAGATAATCTTACCGGAAATGAAGCTGGCAGTCAGACTGAAATAATCTGGAATTAAAATAGACTTGAATGTGAACACCTGGCAAGAAGAATACAAAATTAATTTTACCCGGGGAATAATTATCAGCGTTGGGGTGCATTGCATTCTATTAATACTTCTTTTGCTGTTACAATTTAAAAACACAACTGAAATTCAAAATGATTATTATGTAGACACTTACACTGTTAATCTTACAATGGTAAATTTGAATAATGAAGCTCCCGGGGGCGGCGGCTCCACGGGTGATGGTACCGAGGGGCAAACCAAATCAAGGACTTCTTTAAACACAATTAATGCAATGCCCGTCCCTGCAGATGAGAGAACAAATATTGAATTCGGAAAGACAACAAAACTTTCAGACGTGAATGATTCTTTGTTGCAATCCGGGGGAAGCGGATTTGGAAAAGGAACCGGAAAGGGAATTGGCGATGGTACCGGGGATGGTTATGGTTTTGGAAACGGTATTGGCAGCGGTTTGAAACAGCTTCCATTTATGCCGCGGCAGACTCTTGAAGTAGTTCCTCAAAATACTGAGGGTATAAAAGGAACAATTATTTTAGTTTTGAAAATAGGTACAGACGGACTGGTTAAGGAGCATAAGGTAATTTACAATACATCCAACAGCCAGCCTTGTTTAAACGGTACTATCGAGGCGGCATACAAGTCACGATGGGAAAAAATTAAAATGGAGGGAAGGCAAATAGAATATTGGATTGAAAAGAGTTATAGCTTTAATTAAAAAAATATTATTGTGCCGTTTTGAAATTATTTTTTTGACAATTGATCGCTTTTAGTTATTCTTTGTAAAAGAATTTTTAATTTTGAAGAAAGCATAACAAAGAATATTCTTTTTGTGTTATTTCTTTTGCTGCATTTCTTAAGAGGATAAAATGAAATTTGCACGATGGGTTTTTGCAATAGCAGGAATTTACGGCATAATAGTTTTAGCACCGCTGTATTTTTCAGAATATCAGATTGGAATTACATTTCCTCCGGCAATAAATCATCCTGAATATTATTATGGTTTTATTGGAGTTGCTTTGGTATGGCAGTTTTTATTCTTTTTGATTGCATTCGACCCGCTCCATTATAAATTAATAATGTTGTTCTGTATGGCAGAAAAATTTTTATATGCAGCTGCAATTATAATTCTTTTTAGCCAGGGCAAACTTCCTGCAATGATGTTGAGTTCCGGGATTATTGATTTACTTCTTGGCTGCCTGTTTGTTATAGCATTTTTTAAAACTCAAGAGAAAGAAACTTCCGCTATTAAATAATCTATGACAGTTGCTAAATAAGGTAACTTGAAATATTAACCGCAAGAGTAAAAATTAGAATTTAATTCCGGGTATAATCCGGTATTAACAACTCACCAAACAAAGGAGGACACATGAACGGGGAAACTCGTTTTGATATAAAAGATAATTCAGCAAATCCGGCGCCACTCGGTCTGCTTGCTTTCGGCATGACAACCGTGCTGCTCAATCTTCACAACTCCGGAATTTACGAACTCAATTCCATGATACTTGCAATGGGAATTTTTTACGGCGGTCTTGCTCAGATTATAGCTGGTATAATGGA